>NZ_AKFK01000083.1:0-89159 GCF_000272495.1 Methylobacterium sp. GXF4
ACCCCCTTCGGGGGCCACCCTCCCCCGCAGAGGGGGGAGGGAAGGCGCGTGTCGGCCTCGGAGAGACGTCCCTCGCGCCTGCTCGGCGGGTTCCCCTCAGGCGCGCATCCGCACGTAGGTGCCGGGGGCCGGGCCCAGCGACGGCAGCGCGTCGCCACCCGGTTGGCGAGCCGGGACCCGCTCGGGGGCCTGGGCCTCGATCCACTGGAACCAGTAGGGCCACCACGAGCCCTTGGTCTCGACCGCCGCCGCGATCCAGTCCTTCAGCGCGCCCTTGACCGGGCCGCCGGTCCAGTAGCCGTATTTCGGCTTGGACGGCGGGTTGATCACCCCGGCGATGTGGCCGGAGCCGGCCAGGACGTAATCGACCTTGCCGCCGAAGGTCTTCGAACCCTCGAACACCGAGATCGCCGGGGCGATGTGGTCCTCCCGGGTGGCCAGGTTGAAGACCGGCACTTGGACCTTCTTCAGGTCCAGCCGGACGTTGCCGATCACCATCCGGCCCTTGGCCAGCGCGTTCTCGAGATAGCAGTTGCGCAGGTAGAAGGCGTGGTTCGCCGCCGGCATCCGGGTGGCGTCCGAGTTCCAGTACAGCAGGTCGAACGGGGTCGGCGCCTTGCCCTTGATGTAGTTGTTCACGAAGTACGGCCAGATCAGATCGTTCGGCCGCAGCATGTTGAAGGCGTTGGCCATGCGGGTGCCCTCCAGGTAGCCCCGCTCGGCCATGCGGGCCTCGATCTGGCGGATCTGCTCCTCGTCGGCGAACACCTTGAGGTCACCCGCATGGGTGAAATCGACCTGGGTGGTCAGCAGGGTCGCGCTCTTGATCCGCCGGTTGCCCGTGGCGGCCTGCATGGCGAGCGTCACGGAGAGCAGGGTGCCGCCCACGCAGTAGCCGGCCGCATGCACCTCGCTCTCGCCCGTGGCGACGCCGATCGCGTCGATCGCCGCCTCGATGCCCTCGCGCATGTAGGACTCGAAGTCCTTGTCGGCATGGCGCGCATCCGGGTTCACCCATGAGATGCAGAACACCGTCAGCCCCTGGTCGACCATCCATTTCAGGAAGCTCTTCTGGGGGTTGAGGTCGAGGATGTAGTATTTGTTGATCCAGGGCGGCACCATCAGGAACGGGCGCTTGAGCACGGTCTCGGTGGTCGGCGCGTACTGGATCAGCTCGATCAGGTCGTTGCGGAACACCACCTCGCCGGGGGTCACCGCGATGTTGCGGCCGACCTCGAACCCGCTCGGATCGGTCTGGCGGACGCGCAGCTGCCCGCCGCCGGCCGCCAGATCCTCCTCGTACATCTTGAGGCCGCGCACGAGGTTGGCGCCGTTCTCCTGCAGGGTGTGGCGGATCAGCTCCGGGTTGGTCGGCAGGAAGTTCGAGGGCGACAGCATGCTGGTGAGCTGGCGCAGGTAGAACTGGGCCTTGTGGCGGGTGTGCTCGTCGATGCCCTGGGCCTCGTCGACCAGGCTCTCGGCCCAGCGGGTCGCGATCAGGTAGCCCTGCTTGATGAAGTCGAAATACGGATTGCTCGACCACTCCGCGTCGCTGAACCGGCCGTCCCGGGGCTCGGGCACCGCCACCGGATCGGCCTTCTGGCCCTGGAGGCGCAGATAGGTCGTGCCCCAGAGCGTCAGGAACGCCTGGGACAGCTTGGCCTGGGCCTCGGCGCTGCGGTTCGGGTCCGAGAGCCACGCCTCGGCAACCTGACCGAGCGTCTTGATCGCCTCGTTGATCTCCCCGGTCGGGCCGTTGGCCTGGGCTTCGGGCGTGAGCATGCGGGCGGCACTGCGCCCGAGCGCCTCCACGAATTGTCCCGCGTTGCGCGACAGGGCCTCGATATCCGGCATCGGCGGCGTGGGGATGCCCTCCGGCAGGGCGCCGTTGGTCAGGGAAGTCCGAGCGGCAGCCTGGTCCGGCGCCTGCGTCCGCGGGCTCGTCACGCGTGCCTCCCTGTGTGGTGTTTCGGCTCGACTGAGCATGAGCCTCGTTTCCGACAAATTAGGGAGCGAGCGAGTGGTTGCACCAGCCCGGCCGCGCATGTCGCCGAAACATCCGCGCGTTCTTCTCATACCTTTGTGCCCATGCGCCGCGCCTTCCTGAACCCCGCCCCATCGACCGCCTGGCTGCCCGGCGCGCCGGCACCGGCCCGGCTGCTCGTCGTCGCGCTGCTGGCGGCGCCGCTCGCCGCCTGCTCGGGGGATGCGGTGCGCACGCTCGCCACCGATGCCGGCTACGGGCCCCGGGTCGTGGCCGCGCCGGATTTCGTGACCGAGTCGCGCAGCAAGGAGCCGCCGGCCTTCATGCCGGTGGGCGTCGATGCGCCCAAGCGCCCCGTCCGGGCCAAGTCGGCCGAGGGGCAGAAGGCGCTGGAGGCCGAGCTCGAAGGCGCCCGCGGCCGCAACCAGAGCCGCGGCCGCGCCGCCGAGAGCGCCGGGCGCGGGGCGGCGGCCACGATCAAGCCGGCCCCCGCCGCGGCGCAATAACACGGCCGATCCGGCTCGGATTTTTGTGAGTCGGCGGCGGCGCGCATCTCTGATAGAGCGATTCGTTCGCGCGCCCGCCATGAACGAGAGACGCCAGATTCGGGACGCGCCGATGGACACGCCGATGACCGATTTCCACCGCATCAAGCGCCTGCCGCCCTACGTGTTCGAGCAGGTCAACCGGATCAAGGCAACCGCCCGAGCTCAGGGCGCCGACATCATCGATCTCGGCATGGGCAACCCGGACCTCGACGCCCCCAAGCACGTCATCGCCAAGCTGTGCGAGACGGCGGGCCGTCCGCGGACCGACCGCTATTCCGCCTCCAAGGGCATCGCCGGCCTGCGCCGCGCCCAGGCCGGCTATTACCAGCGCCGCTTCGGCGTGAGCCTGAACCCCGACACCCAGGTCGTGGCGACTTTGGGCTCGAAGGAGGGCTTCGCCAACATGGCCCAGGCGATCACCGCCCCGGGCGACGTCGTGCTGGTTCCGAACCCGAGCTACCCGATCCACGCCTTCGGCTTCCTGATGGCCGGGGGCGTGATCCGCTCCGTCCCGGCCGAGCCGACCCCGGCGATGTTCCCGGCCCTCGAGCGGGCCATGCGCCACTCGATCCCGAAGCCGGTCGCCCTGGTGGTCTGCTACCCGTCGAACCCGACCGCCTACGTGGCCGACCTCGATTTCTACCGGGACCTCGTGGCCTTCGCCAAGCAGCACGAGCTGATCCTGCTCTCGGACCTCGCCTACGCGGAGGTCTATTTCGACGGCAAGCCGCCGCCCTCCGTCCTGCAGGTCCCGGGCGCGATCGACTGCACGGTGGAGTTCACCTCCCTGTCGAAGACCTATTCCATGGCCGGCTGGCGCATGGGCTTCGCGGTGGGCAACGAGCGGCTGCTGGCGGCGCTCTCCCGGGTGAAGTCGTATCTCGATTACGGCGCCTTCACGCCGATCCAGGTCGCCGCCACCGCGGCCCTCAACGGGCCCGACGACTGCATCGACGAGATGCGGGCGACCTACCGCAAGCGGCGCGACGCGCTGGTGGAATCCTTCGGCAAGGCCGGCTGGACCATCCCGGCGCCGGCGGCCTCAATGTTCGCCTGGGTGCCGATCCCCGAGCGCTATCGGGAGATGGGCAGCCTCGAATTCTCGAAGCTGCTGCTCGAGAAGTCCGACGTCGCCGTGGCGCCGGGCATCGGCTTCGGCGAGTTCGGCGACGAGTATGTCCGCATCGCCCTGGTCGAGAACGAGCAGCGGATCCGGCAGGCCGCCCGCAACATCCGCCGGTTCTTCGACGGCGGCGACAAGACCCTGCACAACGTCGTGCCGATGGCCCGGGCCGTCTGAGATCGGGGACGGCTCCAAGGCCTTGATGTCACAAGCTCGCTCGCAGCCGAACCGATGTCCGCTTCGGCTGCGAGCGCTCCGAGCCCGATTGTTGCCGGCAGGCGACAGGCCCCGTCAAAGGGCCGCCCATCCCCCGCCGGCGCTTGTCAGAGCGGATCGCGTTGCGCAGGGTTCTGGACGGGGGTCCTCCCGCGTCCCGAGAGTTGCATGCGCCGCCTGAACCTCATCGCCGCCCTGCTGCTCGCCGCCGCGGCCTCGGCCTGTGCGCCGAACCCGATCATCGCCCGGGATCCGGTGCCGGCTCCGGGCCCGACCGATGTCTACGCCTGCGATTCCAAGCCGTTGCCGGTCAACGCCTTCATGTCGGATTGCCGGCCGGTGCCGGCAAGCCCGCAGGTCGTCCTGCGCGCCCGCGGCTGAGCCGGCGCTCCAGGTTCCGGTAACCGGACGGCCCGCAAGCGCCGGACAGGCCGTCCGCGATAAGCTAGAGTGTAGGCCTGACGCCGGCCCGGCCGGCCCCGTGACGGAGCATCGCGTGAGCACCAAGACCCTGATCGCCGCCGGATTGCTCGGCCTCGTCGCCCAGGGCGCCGCCGCCGAGCCGGCCTTCCCGCCGGGTGTCCCGCAGCCGCGCGCCTACGTGTTCACCGCGCCCAACGGCCCCTCGGTCCTGCAGGCCGACGGCTGCTGCCAGGTGATCGTGCCGCCGGGCCGCCCCGATCTCGCGGTGCCGCCGGTCCCGGTGGCCGAGGTCATGAACGGCGGCGGCTTCGGCTATTCCGGGTTCGACTACTACAACGACCAGATTACCGAGGGCCGGTTCGGCGCGCAGCGGCGCCCGAAGGAGTTCGTGATCGCCCCGTCCTACATCGTCCCGCCGCGCTACTGAGCCGGCCCGGCCGGGGCTTCAATCCTTGTGCGGATCGTGGCCCCAGTTCATCAGCGACATCCGCCACGGGGAATCGGGGTCCTTGCGGGCCTCGCCGCCCTGCTTGAGATGGCGGTGGACGTAGCCCACGACCTTGCGCATCGCGGCGTAGTCGTCGTCGGTCAGATCCGCCTTCTTCTTGTCCTTGATCGCCAGGATGCGCCGGCCCATCTCGTGGCCGGTCGATTCATCGCCGTCCTTCTTCTGGCCGACCTCCTGGCTCGCCGCGCCGTCGAGGTGCTTGCGCAGGGCCGCAGGCGTCATGTTGACGGCCTCACTAAATTCGCTCCACGTCTTCGCGTGATCGTCGTCCGCCATCCTGGTCGCCTCCGCGTTCCGGCCTGATCCGTGCCGGACAACGCGCGGCCTGCGCGGTCGCTCGCGCGCATCCCTGCGGTCGGGCGCCGCACGCTTCGGTCATCGGCGGGCCCCCGCCGTTTACAGGGCGGCCCCCGGACGGTATCACCCCGGCCCGACCCTTCACCCCAAGTTCCGAAAAACCAAATGCGCGCCGAGATCGAGCAAGCCTCGGATGCCGCCAAGCAGTCTATAGGGCTGCTGAGGAGGCATCTTTGACTGGGATACCGTCGATAAACGCCTCGCGGAGCTGAACGCGGCGTCCGAGAACCCCGACCTGTGGAACGACGCCGACGCCGCGCAGAAAGTCATGCGCGAGCGCCAGCAGCTCGACGAGGCGGTCACCTCCATCCGCAAGCTGGAGCGCGACCTCGAGGACGGCGCGACGCTGATCGAGCTCGGCGAGATGGAGGGCGACGAGGCCTCGATCCGCGAGGGCGAGGCCGCGATCCTCGCCGTCGAGAAGGAGGCCGCGAGCCGCCAGGTCGAGACCCTGCTCTCGGGCGAGGCCGACGCCTTCGACACCTATCTCGAAGTCCATGCCGGTGCCGGCGGCACCGAGAGCCAGGACTGGGCCAACATGCTCCAGCGCATGTACGCCCGCTGGGCCGAGCGCCGGAAGTACAAGGTCGAGATCGTCGAGTGGTCGGACGGCGAAGAGGCCGGGATCAAGGGCGCCACGCTCCTGATCAAGGGCCACAACGCCTATGGCTGGCTCAAGACCGAGTCCGGCGTGCACCGGCTGGTGCGGATCTCGCCCTACGATTCCAGCGCCCGGCGGCATACCAGCTTCGCCAGCGTCTGGGTCTACCCGGTGATCGACGACCGGATCGAGATCGAGATCAAGGAATCCGACTGCCGGATCGACACCTATCGGTCGTCCGGCGCCGGCGGCCAGCACGTCAACACTACCGACTCGGCGGTGCGCATCACCCACAATCCGACCGGGATCGTGGTGGCGTGTCAGCAGGAGCGCTCGCAGCACAAGAACCGCGCCACGGCGTGGAACATGCTGCGCGCCCGGCTCTACGAGGCGGAGCTGAAGAAGCGCGAGGAGAAGGCCAACGCCGAGGCCGCGGCCAAGACCGATATCGGCTGGGGTCACCAGATCCGGTCCTACGTGCTCCAGCCCTATCAGCTGGTGAAGGACCTGCGCACCGGCACCCAGTCCACCGATCCGGACGCGGTGCTCGACGGCGCCCTCGACCCGTTCATGGAGGCCTCCCTGGCCCAGCGGGTCTATGGCGGCGGCGAAGAGGTCGAGGACATCGATTGATGTTTTGCGATCGGCGCTCGTCCTGACAGGGAGGAGCGCCGGTGCTTACACACCGGTCCATGCGAGCCGCGACGTGCCCCCTCTGCCGTGCGGGCTACGATGTTCACACATCGCTGCCGGATGAGGACCAAGGCCAACCCCAAGCGCGTCTCCCTCCCCCCTCTGCGGGGGAGGGAGACGCGTGTCGGCCTCGGAGAGACTTCTCTTGCGGCCGCGAACGTGGCTCGCCCGCCCCTCAATACCCCAACGCCGCCCCGTCCTTGCGCGGATCGGAGCCCGCGACCAGCGTGCCGGCTGCGCGGTCGATCCAGATGATCTGGCCGCCGCCGAGGGGCAGGGGCGCGCGGATCGCCGGGTGGCCGCGCGCGATCAGGCCGGCCATCGCGGCGTCGGAGATGCCGCCCTCCAGTTCCAAACTGCCGCCATAGGCGAAGCTGCGCGGGGCATCGAGCGCCGCCTGCACGTCGAGGCCCCGGTCAAGGATGCCCGACAGCAGCTCGACATGGCCCATGGCCTGGTAATGGCCGCCCATCACGCCGAACGGCGCGACCGCCTGGCCGTCCTTCATGAGCATGCCCGGGATGATCGTGTGCATCGGCCTTTTGCCCGGCCCGACGCTGTTCGGGTGTCCGGTCTCCGTGCGGAACGAGAGGCCGCGGTTGTGCAGCAGCACGCCGCTCTCGGGCGCCAGGATGCCCGATCCGAAGCCCTGGAACACGGAGTTGATCAGGGAGAGCGCGTTGCCGTCCCGGTCGACCACGCAGAGATAGACCGTATCCTTGTGGGCCCGCTCCTCTGCGATCTCCCGGGCGATCTCGGGATAGATCTCGGGCGGCTGGGCCCGGCCCATGTCGATCGCCCCGTGGGCGGCGGCCTTCCAGGCATCCGACAGCAGGTGCTCCACCGGCACCCGGGCGAGGTCGGCATCGCCGAACAGCACGTCCCGGTGGTGATAGGCCTGCTTGCAGGTCTCGGCGAACAGGTGGAGCCGGTCGAGGTCCGACAGGGCGCCGACATCGTGATGCGACAGCACGTTCAGCATCATCAGCGCGGCCAGACCCTGGCCGGCGGGCGGGCACTCGTAGACGTCGTAGCCGCGGTAGCGGGTCGAGACCGGCGTGACCACGTCCGGTCGGGCCCCGGCGAAGTCGTCCCGGGTGTGCAGGCCGCCGAGCTCGGTGAGCCGACCGACCATGTCGTCGGCCACGGACCCTTCATAGAAGCCGCGCGGGCCTTCCTCGGCGATGCGCCGGAGCGTGGCGGCGAGCTTCGGCAGGCGGAAGACGCTGCCGATCGCCGGGGCCGCTCCGCCGGGCAGGTAGGTCGCGGCGGCGTGGGGATCGCCCGCGACCCTGGCGACGTTGCGCTGCCAGTCCCAGCCGACGCGCTGCTGGATCACGAAGCCGTCCTCGGCATAGCCGATCGCCGGCTGGAGCAGCTCACCCAGCGAGCGCGTGCCGTGCTGGCGCACCAGCAGGTCCCAGGCCCCGACCGCCCCCGGGACCGTCACCGCGTGCGGCGAGGTCGGCGTGATGGCGACGCCGTGCTCGGCGTACCACTCGGGCGTGGCCGCGGCGGGTGCCCGCCCGGAGCCGTCCAGCGCGATCGGCGTCTTGGCGCCGGCCGGGGCGTAGAGCGCGAAACAATCGCCGCCGATGCCGGTCATCAGCGGATCGACCACGCATTGCACCGCCACCGCGGCGATGCCGGCATCGATGGCGTTGCCGCCCGCGCGCAGGACCTCGATGGCCGCCAGGGTCGACAGCGGGTGCGAGGTCGCGACGGCGGCGTTGGCGGCGTAGACCGGGGAGCGCCCGGGTGCGGAGAAATCTCTCACGGGAAATCCTGTCCAGTGCGATCGAGCCGCGCGGTGTTCTGCGCCGCGCGGCCGGAGAGGCGGCGGCGCGCCCCCTAGCCTCGCCCTCCCGGCGCGGGTTGACGCTGTATCATGTGTTCAAGAGGGCCGCAGCGCCGGATAGGCGCGCCGATGCAGGCTCCGTGCCCGCGCAATCGCAGGGTGGGGATCGTCACGCGGACGAACATCCCGTGCCGGGCGGCCGACCAGGGCCCGTGTGTTCGCATAGGCCATGCACGCAGGCGTTGCGGCCGAAAATTTTCGTTGGATGGAGCCCGGCGGACGAGTCAATTTTATCGGAATTTGGAAGACCTTCGCAGGCCTCCACGGCGCAGAAGCCGGCCGATGGATCGAACACCGATGACAGCCGCGACGAGCCAGCGACACGTCATCGTGCTGCCGGCGCTCTGCTGGAACGTCCGCAGGCCGGATTTCTACGCGGTCACCGCCGACGTCACGCCGGAGGGCATCCGGCTGCGCTCCTCGGCCCGCGTTGCGGCCGGTGAGGAGCTGACCTGCAGCATCCGCCATATCGGCCTGCTGGAGGTGCGGATCACCCAGGTCGCGAACCCGGACTTCGTCGTCCGGGTTCGGGGCGGACGCGCGGCTCTCAACGGGCTGGCCCGGGAGTTCATGACGCTGGCGCGTGCGCAGAACCGCCATCCGGAGCCGGTCCGCGTGCATCACCGCATCGTGCCGGCGCAGAAGACCGTCGAGATCACGCTCGAATGCGGCCTGGCCTTCCCGGGGCACGTCCTCAACGTGTCCGCGTCCGGCATCGGCCTGCTGCTCGACCGGGCGCTGGAGCTCGGCGAGACGATCCGGGTCGGCGCCCGGGCCGCCCGGGTCGTCCGCCAGTTCGAGCACGGGATCGGGGCCGCCTTCCTGGAGCCGTTCGCGCCGGAGGCGGTCCACGCGGCCATGACCCTCTGAGCCGCGGGCCCTCGCGGAGCCGCGGGATCGGCGCTACATCCTGCGCAGAACCCGCGAAGGATTTCCGATGAAGCGCCTGCTCGCCGCTCCCCTCGTCTCGTCCCTGGCCGTCCTTCCCGCCGCGCTCGCGCTGCTGCCCCAGGCGGCTCTGGCCCATCCCGGCCACGGCGCTGCCATCGGCGCGGAGGCCGGCTTCCTGCACCCGCTGATGGGGGCCGACCACGTCCTGGCGATGGTGGCGGTCGGCCTCCTGGCCGCCCTCCGCGGCGGACGGGCGCTCTGGGCTCTGCCCCTGTCCTTCCTGGTGCTGATGAGTGCCGGCGCGGGCCTCGGCATGGCCGGCGTGGCGCTGCCCTATGCGGAGACCGGGATCGCGCTCTCCATCGTGGTGTTCGGCGTGGCCGCGATCGTCGGCCTGCGGGCGCCGGTGGCGCTGCTCGCCAGCTTGGTCGGGGTGTTCGCGGTCTTTCACGGCTACGCCCACGGCGCCGAGATGCCGGAGACCGCCTCGGGCCTGTCCTTCGGCTTCGGCTTCCTGGCGGCGACCGCGCTGCTCCACGCCGCCGGTCTCGGCCTCGGCATCGCCGCGGCCCGGCTCGACGTGGCCCGGGCCGCACCGGCGCTCGGCGCCTGCGTCGCGGCGGCGGGTCTGGCCCTGCTGGCGCTTCCGGCCTGAGCGGAACCGCCCCGGTTACATCCATTAGCGAGGGCTTGATGTCACGGGCCGGCCGGGGTGACACGGCTGCGCCGAGTCCCAGGTCATGCACGCCGCCATCGTTCCGCGGCGAGAGGACCTCTGCATGGCAAGACTTCCGACACTCGCCTTGGCGAGCCTGCTGACGCTCGGTGCCGCCGCCCAGGCCGCCGCACCGCCCGAGCGGTTGCGGGGCACGATCGAGGCCGTCGAGAGCGGCGGCTTCACCCTCAAGACCCTGGACGGCAAGAGCGAGCGGGTGACCCTCGCGCCGGATGCCAAGGTGTCCTGGGTCGTCCCGGCCCAGCTCGACCACATCAAGGACGGCGTGTTCATCGGCACCGCCACCAAGGGCGAGCCCCCGGTGGCCCTGGAGGTGGTACTGTTCCCCGAATCGATGCGCGGGACCGGCGAGGGTCATTACGACTGGGACGTGATCCCCGACCACACCGGCGGCACGGCGGTGAAGAGCACGATGACCAACGGCACCGTGAAGGCGTCCGCGCCCGCGTCGGACGCTCCCCGGGTGAAGAGCGCGATGACCAACGGCACCGTGAAGGCGAGCGGGACCGGCGCCGAGCGCACGCTCACGGTCGATTACGGCAAGGGCCAGTCGATGACGATCCTGGTCCCGCCGCAGGCCCCGGTGGTCACCTTCGAGCCGGCCGATGCGGCCGCGATCTCCGCCGGCGCCAAGGCGTTCGTGGTGGCCGCGCGCGGCGAGGACGGCACGATCACGGCGCGCCGCGTCGCGGTCGGCAAGGACGGCCTGACGCCGCCCATGTGAGGCGAGCCGGGGCGGATCGCTCCGGAACCCGCACGAATCCAAATCACGGATCCTGCCCGTACGCCCCGGCCTTCTCTCGCGGCCGGGGCGGCCGGTTCGTGCCCGGTTCGACAGCACCCGTGCTGCCCCAGCAAGCATATCATTACATCCGGCAAGCTGTTGCCGGCTAAGGCGTTCTGATATTGTTGCCGGGCGGCAACATCGCACAGGAACCAATTTAGCCGAGCTGAAATCTGATTGATCGGCGAAACCCGTTCGCACATGGTGATGGTGCACGGGGGCATCGCCAAGCGAGAGCCCGCAGGAGCCTGCCACCTAAGACGCAGGCCAAACCTACAAGACGTGCGGCAAGATCCGGAAAACCGGGCATGTCCGCATCATTGGGTCTCGAAGCTTTGGAGATGTCTATGAAGCTCTTGAAGAGCTCACTGCTCGGTTCCGCCACCGCGTTCGTCGCGATCGGAGCCGCACACGCCGCCGACCTTCCGGTCAAGAAGGCGGTCCCGATCGAGTACGTCCGCGTCTGCTCGGCCTACGGCGCCGGCTTCTTCTACATCCCCGGCACCGATACCTGCCTGCGTCTCTCCGGCCGCGCCCGGTTCGAGGGCGGCTACATGACCAGCTACTCGCGCCAGTTCGGTAACGGCGGCGACACCTCCGGCTACCAGGGCCGGATGCGCATCAACCTCGATGCCCGCACCCAGACCGCCTACGGCACCCTGCGCGCCTTCGTGCGCTTCGATGCCGGCGCCCGCACCGGCTATTCCGGCATCGGCACCTCCGGCACCCAGCAGCGCATCGGCCAGGCCTATCCCGGCCTCGGCATCGACAGCTTCGGCCGTGACCAGCAGTTCGCCAACGTCGACAAGGCGTTCATCCAGTTCGCCGGCCTGACCGCCGGTCGCGCCTCCTCGTTCTTCGACTTCTACGCCCACGATTTCGAGATCACCGCTGCCACCGCGGGCTCGGATATCGCCTCCACCAACCTGCTCGCCTACACCGCGACGCTCGGCAACGGCCTGTCGGCCACGATCTCGGCCGAAGACCCGGTCTTCCGCCGCAGCCCGATCTACTCGCCGTCCAACAACCCGGGCGGTGTCACCGTCAACGCGTCGATTGCGAACTTCGCGCAGAACAACTCGCCGGCCCCTGTGTTCATCGGCTACACCGGTGCCACGCCGACCCGCTTCAGCCAGGTCGATGTGATCCAGCGTTCGCGGATGCCCGACGTCGTCGGTGCCCTGCGCCTCGATCAGGCCTGGGGTTCGGCCCAGATCTCGGCGGCGGTGCATGAGCTGAACGTCGGAAACGTCCAGAACGGTGTCGGCACCGGAACCGGCTCCAACGTCAGCATCCCGCACGCCAACAACTCGTATGGCTACGCCGTGCAGGGCGGTCTCAAGATCAACACGCCGTTCATCGCCCCGGGCGATGCGCTCTACCTGCAGGGTGCCTACGGCAGCGGCTCCCAGCTCTACACCGGCTACTCCTCGTTCAGCGGCTCCTACTCGCAGAATGCCGCGACGATCCAGGGCCAGAAGTTCAACCAGTTCTTCAACGACGCAACCCTCAACCCGTTCACGGGCCAGCTGGAGCAGTCCACGAGCTTCACGGTTGTCGGTTCGTACCTCCACTACTGGTCGCCGGAGTGGCGCTCGGCCGTCTTCGGGTCGTACGGTGAGCAGGACTTCACGCAGCGTGCTCGCTCTGCTCAGGGCGCGGCATTCGGGGTGATCAACCCGAACGGGACGAACAGCTTCGCCGCCAACGCCGTCGGCGTGCCCGGTACACGCTTCTACCAGCTCAGCGAGGCCCTGCGCGATACCTATCAGTTCGTCGCCGGTGCGAGCTTGATCTGGTCGCCGGTGAAGGACCTCGATATCGGTGTCGAGGGCTACTACACCCAGATCGGTGTCAAGAACGGTCGCGTGATCGACAAGGATAAGGATCCGACCGCCTATTCCCGCGTCGGCGCGATCAACGCCGGTGGTGCGGTTGCCACCACCACGGCTGACTCGGTTTCGCAGGTTCGCTTCCGCGTCCAGCGCGACTTCTAATCCGCTCCATCGGCGCCGGGGACCAAGCCCGGCGCCGAACCCCGTGCTCCACGGATCTCAAGGCCCGGCCCTCGGCTGGGCCTTTTTCGTTGTCGACAGGCGTGCGGAACAGATGCGCCGCCAGGCAACCGCTACCGCCGTGCCGGACCGATCGCGGTACTGCCCGATTCCGGCGCGCGCATCGAAGCAAAGAGCCGAGGCTCCGGCGCCCTGGATCCGGGCCCCTTCGGCTCCGAAACGCGATCGCCGCGCATACGCCCCAGCCTGAGAGCCAAGCTCTGCTGCCGCCAGCCGGCCGGCTGCGGTGCCACCGTCCCGGCGCCTGACACGCCACGAAGCGTCGGCCGCGTGTTGCGTGCCCCGGGATCGTGAAGGATCGCGCGGCCTCACGGGACCCGGAGGCCGACGAGGCGGCTGCCCGGGGCACCCGTCGCGACGCCACCTTCCCCAAGCTCCCGAGCGCCTTTTCTGGCCAGGCCGCCCCTGCGCGGCCGGCATCCGCACGCCGGCCGCGTCCCGGCATGCGATTCCATCGAAGCGATGTGCCGGCCCTGCCTCGCGCGCTGTCGCGGTGCCGGGTCGATGCGCGCCGCCCGAAGCGCGGAACCGATTCGTCCGAATCACGGCCGCGCCGGCCTTCGCGCACCGCATTCGGGCGCTGGGGAAGCGGGAGGCAGGCGGCTTCGTTCGGGTCGCAAGCGACGGCGCCGCGCCGATATGGGCCGGCATTGGCGTCCGCCAGGTATCCGCACCTTTGCCGCAGGTCGTCGAATTCGAAATCACCGGCCGCGGATACATGTCGAAGATCGGCAGAGATAATTATCCGATGAGTTTTTAGTATACATCGCACTAATTGCTACAATAATAGAGCAAAACATTTGCGTGACGTTGCGAAGCTGCAACAACATAAAGCAAACATCGAAGCGATATGAAATCGATGTTGCCCATATAAGGCTCATTCCATCATATGAAACGGCATAGAGGAATCTCGGACGCGAGATATCTCTAAAATCTGCCATCAGAATTGCAGATCGAAACAAAAATCAGCGCTGCGATGACCGGATAAGTCGGGGTCGTAGTTGTTATTTGGTCTCGAAGCTTTGGAGATATCTATGAAGCTCTTGAAGAGCTCGCTGCTCGGCTCGGCCGCTGCCTTCGCGGCGGTCGGGGCAGCCCATGCCGCCGACCTGCCGGTCAAGAAGGCCGCGCCGATCGAGTACGTCCGCGTCTGCTCGGCCTACGGTGCCGGCTTCTTCTACATCCCGGGCACCGACACCTGCCTGCGCGTCTCCGGCCGCGCCCGGTTCGAGGGCGGCTACATGGCCAGCAACTCGCGTCAGACGGGCAACGGTGACACGTCGGGCTACCAGGGCCGGATGCGCATCAATCTCGATGCCCGCACGCAGACCGCCTACGGCACCCTGCGCGCCTTCGTGCGCCTCGATGCCGGCAGCCGGACCGGCTATTCCGGCATCGGCTTCTCCGGTACCCAGGCGCGTATCGGCCAAGCCTACAACGCCACGGGCGTCGACGAAGTGAACCGCTCGCAGCAATTCGTGAACGTCGACAAGGCGTTCATCCAGTTCGCCGGGCTCACCGCCGGTCGCGCCTCGTCGTTCTTCGACTTCTACGCCCACGATTTCGAGATCACCGCTTCCACCGCCGGTTCGGACAACGCATCGACCAACCTGTTCGCCTACACGGCGACCTTCGGGAACGGCCTGTCGGCGACCCTGTCGGTCGAAGACCCGGTCTTCCGCCGCACCCCGATCTTCGCGCCGACCGGCCCGGCGACCCCGATCAGCCCCGTCTTCGTGAGCTACACCAGGGGCGCTCCGAGCGCCTTCGGCAACATCGACAGCATCCAGCGCGAGCGCCTGCCCGATTTCGTCGGCGCCCTGCGCCTCGACCAGGCCTGGGGTTCGGCCCAGATCTCAGCTGCCACGCATGAGTTGAACGTCGGCAACATCGCGCTCGGTGCACCCACCGGCAGCGGCACCGGCATCAATCTCGGGCACACCAACAGCGTCCAGGCCTGGGCGGTGCAGGGCGGCCTGAAGATCAACATGCCGTTCGTCGCGCCGGGCGACGCCCTCTATCTCCAGGGCGCCTATGCCGACGGAGCGCAACTCTACTCCGGCTACTCGGCGTTCAGCGGCTCTTACCAGCAGAGTGCAGCCACGATCCAGGGCCAGAAATTCCAGCAGTTCTTCTCGGACGCGACGATCAACCCGTTCACCGGCCAGCTGCAGACCTCGCAGACCTTCACCGCGGTCGCGTCGTACCTGCACTACTGGTCGCCGGAATGGCGCTCGGCCTTCTTCGGCTCCTACGGCGAGCAGAGCTTCTCCCAGGGGGCGCGTCTTGCCCAGGGCGCGGCCTTCAACGTCGCGAGCACGCTCGCCGGCAGCAATCCCTACTCCACCAACGCCGTCGGCGTCCCGGGCACGCGGTTCTACCAGCTCAGCCAGGCCCTGCGGGACACCTACCAGTTCGTCGCCGGTGCGAGCCTGATCTGGTCGCCGGTGAAGGACCTCGATATCGGCCTCGAAGGCTACTACACCCAGATCGGCCTGAAGAGCGGCCGGGCGATCGACCTCGACAAGAGCCCGACGGCTTATTCCGCGGCCAACATTGCCGCGATCAACGCCGGCACCTTCGTGCCGCGCACCGCGACCCAGGACTCGGTCTCGCAGATCCGGTTCCGCGTCCAGCGCGACTTCTGATTCGATCCCTCAGCGCCGGGCCTTCTTCGCCGGAGGGGCCGCTTCGCGCGGCCCCCGTCCGCGGATCCGGTCCGCCTGAGCGTCCGCCCAGACATGGCTCCGTCGCCGGCCGGGCTCGGCTGGCCTTTGCGATGGGCGGGCGTGCCCGTGCGTCGGCCGAATGTCATCCGATTATTGCGCGAGCGTTATTGCAGAGTACTGAACTCGATAAGTTCGCATCAGACGCGAACTGATCCATCTTTTTTGAATAATGCCGGATATTATCGAGCAAGAAGCGACGTGTATTTTGTTGCAGATCCGCAACAAGATGATGAATGTGTGTGACGATCGTGGAATGAACGTTGCTAGATAAAAGAACGGATCGCAGAATGATCCGTGAAAGATGAGTCTCGGGCGTTTTGCTCCGGAAAAATCTTCCATCTCACATAACAAAATCAAAACAAACCTGCGTTCGGCAGGGAAAACGGGAAGCGTTGCCGTCCTCGGCTTCAAACTTCTGGGGGTCTTGATGAATGTGTTGAAGCGTTCCCTGCTGGGTTCTGCCGCCGCGCTCGCCGCGGCCGGATCCGCCCATGCCGCCGACCTGCCGGTCAAGAAGGCGGCCCCGATCGCGTATGTCCGGGTCTGCTCCGCCTTCGGGGCCGGCTTCTTCTACATCCCGGGGACCGATACCTGCCTGCGCATCTCGGGCCGGGCCCGGTTCGAGGGGGCCTACCAGACCTCGTCCAGCCGCCAGCCGGGCGCTGCCGGCGACACGTCGGGCTACCGGGGGTTGGCGCGCTTCAACCTCGATGCCCGCACCCAGACCGCCTACGGCACCCTGCGCGCCTTCGCGCGCCTCGACGCCGCCTCGCGCACGGGCGTCATCCATTCCGGCACGATGCTGCGCATCGGCCAGGCCTACGGCGCCACCGGCGTCGATGAGGCCGGCCGCGTGCAGCAATACGTGAACGTCGACAAGGCGTTCATCCAGTTCGCCGGGCTCACCGCCGGTCGCGCCTCGTCGTTCTACGATTTCTACGCGCACGACTTCGAGTTCTACGGTGCCACGTCCGGCTCGGACAACGCGTCGACCAACCTGCTCGCCTACACGGGCACCTTCGGGAACGGCCTGTCGGCGACCGTGTCGATCGAGGATCCGGTCTTCACCCGCTCGCCGGTCTTCGCGCCGTTCACGAACGCCGCCGCGGTCACGCCCGTCTTCGTCGGCTACACCAACGGCGTGCCGTCCCGCTACGGCAACGTCGACACCATCCAGCGCTCGCGGCTGCCCGATTTCGTCGGGGTCCTGCGGGTCGACCAGGACTGGGGCTCGGCCCAGCTCTCGGCCGCCACGCACGAGATCAATGTCGGCAACCTGAGCACCACGCCGGCCGCGGGGACCGGCGGCGTGCTGACCGGGATCCCGCACACCAACGCGGTCCAGGGCTGGGCCGTGCAGGGGGGCGTGAAGTTCAATCTGCCGTCGATTGCCCCGGGGGATACCCTCTACCTGCAGGGGGCCTACGCCAACGGCGCGCAGAGCTACGCCGGCTATTGCATGATCGCCGGCTGCTACCGGCAATCCAACACCGGCTTCGACACGCAGAAGTTCGAGCAATACTTCGCGGACGCGTCGATCAACCCCTTCACCGGCCAGCTCCAGACCTCGACCAGCTTCTCGGCGGTCGCGTCGTACCTGCATTACTGGTCGCCGGAATGGCGCTCGGCGCTGTTCGGCTCCTACGGCGAGCAGGATTTCTCGGCCGGTGCCCGCCTGGCCCAGGGTGCGCTCTACAGCCTCGTGAGCCCGAGCAGCACCGCCGTGTTCGGCAGCAACGCCGTCGGCGTCCCGGGCACCCGGTTCTACCAGCTGAGCCAGGCCCTGCGCGACACCTACCAGTTCGTGCTCGGCGGCAGCCTGATCTGGTCGCCGGTGACCGATCTCGATATCGGCGTCGAAGCCTTCTACACCCAGATCGGCGTGCGGAGCGGCCGGGTGATCGATGCCGACAAGAGTCCGACCGCCTACGCGAATGTGGCCGGCATCAACGCCGGCAGCTTCGTGCCGCGCACCGCGACGCAGGATTCGATGACCCACGTCCGCTTCCGCGTGCAGCGCGACTTCTGATCCGACAGGCCGGCGCGGGGCCTCGAGCCCGGCGCCGGCCTCGAGCGTATGTCCGGGCGACGAAAGGAGGTGCCGGTTTAATCCCCGTCCCCAATACAGGTGGCGCGCTTTGTTCCGTTGATCGCGTTGCCGCCCTGTGCGGGCGCTGATACGCCGGATTCGACTTTATCTCCGCCGACCGCGCGGCCCAGGTCGCGACCGTCGGGGCGACCGGGGCCGCGCGGCGAAGGCCGGAAGGGCCCGTTCGTGGTCGGAAGTCCGGAGGAAGCCGATGACCAGTTCCGCCTCGACCAGCCCCGTGCCGGCGCCGGCTGAGACCGTGAGCGCCGCGCGCCGCGCAGGCCGGTTCTGGCCCGAGAGCTGGTGGCGCCTGGTCGACATGAAGATCGGCATCATCCCGCTGCCGCTCTACGTCATCCTGGCGATCCTGCTGGTCGTCCTGGTCCAGGAGGGCGAGGTCAAGCCGGACGGGCCGACCATGATCGCCGTCCTTGTCATGGGCGGCTTCACCTGCGCCGAGATCGGCAAGCGGCTTCCGGTCCTGCGCAACATCGGCGCGGGCGCGATCTTCGCGACCTTCATCCCCTCGGCTTTGGTCTATTACAAGCTGATCCCGCCGCAGATGGAGAAGGCGATCTTCGATTTCACGAAGTTCACCAACTTCCTCTACATCTACATCGCCACGATCATCGTCGGCTCGATCCTCGGCATGGATCGCGACGTCCTGGTCAAGGGCTTCCTCAAGATCTTCGCCCCGCTGGCCGCCGGCTCTGTGGCGGCCGCCATCGTCGGCACCCTGGTCGGCACGGCCCTGGGGCTCGGGCCCTACAAGACCTTCTTCTTCATCGTCGTGCCGATCATGGCCGGGGGCGTCGGCGAGGGCGCGATCCCGCTCTCGATCGGCTACGCGGCGATTCTCGGCCAGCAGCAGGGCGTGGTCTTCGCCCAGGTGCTGCCGCCGGTGATGCTGGGCTCGCTCACCGCGATCGTCTTCTCCGGCACCCTCAACGCCGTCGGCAAGCGCTATCCGCACCTCACCGGCGAGGGCCGGCTCCAGCCCGGCCACGAGGGCATGGAATCGAGCGACGCGCAGGCCCGCTCCGAGGCGGCGCGGGGCCAGATCGACGCCGCCACGATCGGCGCGGCCGGGCTCACGGCCATCACCCTCTACCTGCTCGGGGTGATCGCCCACCACCTCGTCGGCCTGCCGGCGCCGGTGGCGATGCTGTTCCTGGCGGTGTTCGCCAAGCTCGGCAGCGCCGTGTCGCCCCATCTCCAGGCCGGCGGCTTCGTGGTCTACAAGTTCGTCCAGGTCTCGATGACCTACCCGCTGCTCTTCGCCATCGGGGTGGCGCTCACCCCCTGGAACGAGCTGATGGCGGCCTTCACCCTGGTGAACCTGATCACCATCGTGTCGACCGTGTCGACGCTGATGGTCACCGGCTTCTTCGTCGGCCGCGCGCTCGGGATGTACCCGATCGAGACCGCCATCGTGAACGCCTGCCACAGCGGCCAGGGCGGCACCGGCGACGTGGCGATCCTCACCGCCGCCAACCGCATGGCGCTGATGCCGTTCGCCCAGATCGCCACCCGGATCGGCGGCGCGCTCACCGTGACCGGGACGATCATCGCGATGAAATGGATCGGCGTATGACCTTGAACTCCGGAGCGTTGCGTCATGGCCGGTGATCCGGGTGCCGTGGAGGCGAACCTGCAATCCAGGATCGGTGCGATCCTCCGCTCGACGAGCGGCAACTTCCTGGAGATGTTCGACTTCTTCCTATTCGGGTTCTACGCCAGCTACATCTCGCGGGCGTTCTTCCCCTCGGGCAACGAGACCACCGAGCTGCTCCTGACCTTCGGGACCTTCTGGCTTGGCGCGCTGATGCGGCCCCTCGGGGCGATCGTGCTCGGCGCCTATATCGACCGGATCGGGCGCCGGAAGGGGCTGATCGTCACCCTGGCGATCATGGCGAGCGGCACGGTGCTGATCGCCTTCTGCCCGAGCTACGGGACGATCGGCCTCGCCGCCCCGCTGATCGTGCTGGCCGGGCGCCTGCTGCAGGGCTTCTCCGCCGGCGTCGAGATCGGCGGCGTCTCGATCTACCTGTTCGAGATCGCAACCCCCGGGCGGAAGGGTTTCTACACGGCGTTCCAGTCGGCGAGCCAGCAGGTGGCGATCATGTTCGCCGCCGTGATCGGGTACGGGCTCAACGCCTACCTGACCAAGCAGCAGATCGGCGATTTTGGCTGGCGGATCCCGTTCTTCATCGGCTGCCTGATCGTGCCGTTCATCTTCGTCATCCGGCGCTCCCTGCAGGAGACGCAGGACTTCGCCCGGCGGACCCACCATCCGAGCACGCGCGAGATCCTCGCCACGGTGGCCGCCAATTGGCGGACCGTGCTGCTCGGCATGATGCTGTCGACCATGACCACGGTGACCTTCTACATGATCACCGTCTACACCCCGACCTTCGGCAAGAACGTCCTCAAGCTCACCGAGACCGACAGCCTGATCGTTACCCTGTGCGTGGCGATCACCAACTTCATCTGGCTGCCCGTGGGCGGCGCGCTCTCGGACGCGGTCGGGCGCAAGCCCGTGCTGCTGACGATCTCGGTCCTGTCGCTGCTGACCACCTACCCGGCCCTGCACTGGCTCGTGGCCGATCCGACCTTCGGCAAGATGCTCGGGGTCGAGCTGTGGCTGTCGTTCTTCTTCGGGGTCTATAACGGCGCGATGATCGTCGCGCTGTCCGAGGTCGTGCCGGCCCATGTCCGGGCCAGCGGCTTCTCCCTGGCCTACAGCCTCGCCACGGCCCTGTTCGGCACTGCCACCCCGATGGTCTCGACCTACCTGATCGACCAGACCGGCGACCGCGCCGCGCCGAGCTACTGGCTGATGGCGGCGGCCGCCTGCGGGATCGTCGCCACGCTCGCCCTGTTCCGGGGCGGCCCGCGGGAGGCTCGAGTCCCGGCCCACGCCTGAGCGGCTTTTTGTCGATCGACGCTGGGGAGCGCTGCTAAAGCCACGGAGCGACCTGCGCTTCCGGATGTGGCTCGGGTCCCCTCTCCCGTGCGGGAGAGGGACAGGGTGAGGGGACAGGTTCCTCCGGATGGGGCGCATCCCTCACCCCAACCCTCTCCCGCACGGGAGAGGGGGCTTGTCGCGGGTCGAAGACCCTAAAATCTCACGGCCTCTCAGGGCGGGGGCTGCACCCCCTGCCAGATCCGGATCCGCGCCTTGAAGGCGGCGCGGATATGCGCGCGCGCCGCCGCCTCGGCCCGGTCGCCGTCACGGGCGCGGATCGCCGCGATGATCGCGGCGTGCTCGTCGAGGGATTCGCCGGCGCGCTCCGGGGCGGCCAGCGTCGTGGTGCCGGGCAGCAGCACCAGCGACAGGCGCATCGTCTCCAGGGTGCCCTGCAGGAAGCGGTTGCGCGCCGCCGCGTGGATCTGCCGGTGGAACAGCCGGTTGTTGCGCGCGAGCGCCGCCGCGTCTCCGGTGAGCGTCCGGTCGCGGGCGATCATCTCCTCCAGGATCTCGGTCTCGACCGCGCTGGCATGGATCGCGGCGAGCCGGGCCGCCGTCCCCTCCAGCACCTCGCGCATGTCGTAGAGTTCGCTGACCTGCCCGTAATCGAGCTGCGCCACGCTGGCGCCCCGGTGCGGCTCGTGCGCGACGAGGCCCTGCGCCTCCAGGCGGCCCAGGGCCTCCCGCACCGGCGTGCGGCTGATCGAGAACCGCTCGGCCAGCTCCGCCTCGCGCAGGCGGCTCCCGGGGGCGAGTTCGCCCTCCTCGATCGCCCGCAGCAGCCGCTCATAGGCCGCGGCGCCGTTGGAGCGCTCCGACTCGCTCGCCTTCATGTCCGGCTCTCCTCGATCGGGGCCTTAGCGCGAAACCGGAACGTCCGGAACGCTTGCCGGATATTGCATGCGAGCGTATACAATTAAGGACATCGAGATCGCGGAGCGGAGGCGGGGATGCAGGAGCGGCGCGCGGAATCCTGGGACGTCGTGGTGGTCGGGTCCGGCAACGCCGCCATGAGCGCGGGCCTCGCCGCCCTGGAGCGCGGCGCCTCGGTGCTGATGATCGAGAAGGCGGAGCCGGATCTCGCCGGCGGCAACACCGCCTACACGGCCGGCGCCATGCGGTTCGTCTATCAGGGCAACGACGACCTGATCCCGCTGCTGGCCGACCCGGAGGATGCGCGCCTGCCGCGCACCGATTTCGGCGCCTACACGGCCGAGACCTTCGAATCCGACCTGCTCGGCTTCAACGACGGACGGCCGCTCTCGCGCGAGCAGCGCATCCTGATCGACGAGAGCGGCGCGGCCCTGCGCTGGCTCTCGACCCAGGGCGTGAAGTTCGAGCCGATCTATTCTCGGCAATCCTTCGAGAAGGACGGGCGCTTCGTGTTCTGGGGCGGCCTGACGCTCGCCACCCACGACGAGGGGTTCGGCCTCGCCCGGGCCGAGCTCGAAGCCTTCACCAAGGCGGGGGGCGAGATCCGCTACGGCTGCCCGGCCACCGGGCTGATCGTGGAGGCGGATCGCGTCGTCGGCGTGGAGACGCCCCAGGGCGCGTTCCGGGCCAAGGCCGTGATCCTGGCCTGCGGCGGCTTCGAATCGAACCCCGAGCTGCGCACCCGCTTCATCGGCGAAGGCTGGGACAAGGCCCGGGTGCGCGGCACGCCGCACAACCGCGGCGACGGGCTGGAGATGGCGCTGGCGCTCGGCGCCAAGCCGCACGGCTTCTACGGCGGCTGCCACGCCACCCCGATGGACCTGCACACCCCCGATTACGGCAACCTTGGCCTGCCCCACGGCGAGCGGAAGCACTACCGCAAGATCTGCTACTTTCTGGGCCTCATGCTGAATGCCGACGGGCAGCGGTTCGTCGACGAGGGCAAGAACTTCCGCAACTACACCTACGCCCAGTTCGGCCGCTCGATCATGGAGCAGCCCGGCCACGTCGCCTGGCAGATCTTCGACGCCAAGGTCGATCACCTGCTCTACAGCGAGTACCGGTTCCACGACGCCCATTTCGTCGAGGCCGACACCCTCGACGGGCTCCTGGACAACCTCGACGGCATCGACCGCGCGGCGGCCAAGCGCACCATCGCGGAATTCAACGCGGCCGTGGACGACACCGTGCCGTTCGACCCCACCGTGAAGGACGGCCGCGGCACCAAGGGGCTTCCCCTGCCGAAATCGAACTGGGCCCAGGCGATCGAGACCGGGCCGTTCAAGGCCTATCCGGTCACCGGCGGCATCACCTTCACGTATGGCGGCGTCGAGGTCGGGGAGGGCGGCGACGTCCGCCGCGAGGACGGCAGCGAGATCCCCGGCCTCTACGCCTGCGGCGAGATGGTCGGCGGCGTGTTCTTCAACGGCTATCCCGGCGGCTCGGGCCTGACCTCCGGCGTCGTCTTCGGTCGGCGGGCGGGCTACGGCGCTGCCGCGGCGGCACGAGGTTAGGGCCTGTCGTCGTCTAAATCCTCCGATTCAGGATGCGTTTTTGCCCTCGACCGAGGAGGGACGATGCGGAACGACGCGCTTTGAGCTGTTGCGACGCCGTTCACAGAGGCTTTGCGGCCGCAGGCGGAAACGCTGCCGCAGGACTTGCGCCGCACGTGCTCGGCGATCCTGCGGCGCCATCAGATCAGTGCCAAATGGCGCGTGATCCCGCGAGACTTGGGGCCGTGGTGGCGTGTGGCGCCGATCTTCACCCGGTCGCGCGGTGCGCTGTGGGAACCTCTGCTCGACCGCGTGCAAGGAGCGCGGCGTTCGGCAAGGCATGGTGGTTCTCGACGGCACCGCCATGTGCGCACGTCAGAAGGCGGCCGGGACGAAAAGAGGACGGGCGCAGTCGAGTAGTTGAGAACATCAGGGCGAATGCGGCGAATGATGTGGCGTTCAGCAAATATAACTCAGAATAAACCTCGTAATATATAGTATTAAAAACGTAGAATTTGTATTTATGTTTTAAAAAATAATGATTTTCTGCGAAACAGCATTTTGCGCATCGCAATGGCGTATTTCTGAACCATGTTTGCGGGCCGGAATCCTTGTCATATAGATTTCATTAACTATGCCGATGAGAGATGGACATCGCGTCGAAGTGCCATCGACGCATGGCGATCCGGTCCGCCGAACACCCAGACCCACCCGCCGATGGATGCGTGCGCCCGCACGGCCGTGCGGGCAAAGAGACTTGTTTCGATGCCGCCCTTCTACGCTCAGCTGCGTGTCCCGGCTTGCGGCCAGAATGCCTGCGACCCGCGCCAGCTCCTAGTCTCGTCCGTTGCCGTCCTGGCTCTGATCGCGGCAATGCCGGCGCGCGCTGCCGAACGACCGGTTCCGCAGGTGAGGGTCGGCGCGGACGGCCGGAACGGACAAGCCAACGCTTTCTTGTCGAATGTCGAGGCGACACCCGGCCAGAACGGCGGCGACTTGAGTTTGATCGATGTCGATCCCGCATCCGCAGGACGCGAGGCGGATGCAACCATCGCGATCGGATCGAAGGGCGGCCGGGGCGGCCGGGGCGACACGCGCGCCTGGGCCTCCGTCCCGGGTGCCAACGGCGGACGCGGCGGTGCCGTTACTGCGACGCTGGCGGAGGACGTGACCGGGCAGGGCGAGCAGGTCGGCTATGTCACGCGGAACGGCGTCTCCGAGCTTGATTTCAAGCCGATCCCCCGGTTCTGGGTCTATTCCAGAGGCGGAAACGGTGGCGACGCCCAGAAGGATGTCGGCGGCGGCGGCGATGCCGGGCCGGCCAGCCTGACCCTGTCGTCCCGCGTGTCGACCGAGGGGCAGGCTTTCCTCGGGGTCCGGGTCAGCGCGATCGGCGGCAATGCCGGCGCCGGGGGCACCGACGCGGACCAGACCGCGTCCCGACGCGGCGGTGCCGGCGGCCCAGCCGCACTCACGGTGACGCGGTCCGGCCAGGTGATCACCGACGGTGTCGGAGCGACGGCGGTGATCGTCGAGTCCATCGGCGGCGCGGGCTCGATCCGCGGGTCCGGGACCGCGTTCAGCAACCCGTTCGTGACGCAGGGGGGCGCGGGCGGCACCGCGCGCCTGGACATGTCCGGGACGATCCGGACCTCCGGCGACTATGCCCTCGGCGGCCTCGTCCAGAGCATCGGCGGCAACGGCGGGAGCCAGCCCGATGCCGGCGGCCGGCCCGGTGGCCGGGGCGGTGACGGCGGCACCGTGACGGTGACCCAACGGGGCACGGTCGTCACGGAGGGCGACTACGCCCTGGGCCTCGTCGCGCAATCGGTCGGCGGCCCCGGCGGCCAGGGCGGCGGCGGCGTCTTCGGCGGCGGCAGCGGTGGCGACGCCGCTCCGGGCGGGACGGTGACCCTGACCAACAGCGGCACGGTGACGACCTCCGGCGCCGGCGCGACCGGCCTGGTCGCCCAGAGCATCGGCGGCGGCAGCGCCCTCTCGGCACTGCCGCTCACGGCCCTTGAGGTGGCACCCAAGACCACTGGCGGCGGCGCCGGGGGCATCTCGTACTGGTTCGGCCGCGGCGGTACCGGTGGCACGGGGGGCGCGGGCGGGACTGCCACGATCATCAACGAAGGCGGCCGGGTCCTCACGGAAGGCTCGACGGCCTTCGGCGTCCTGGCCCAGAGCATCGGCGGCAGTGGCGGCAGCGGCGGCGGTTCTTTCCCGGCGGGAGCCTTCTTCTCGGTCGGCCTGGGCGGCAGCGGGGGCGGCGGCGGCAATGGCGGCCTCGCCCGCTTCACCGGTATCGGTGGCCTGGTCGAGACGGCCGGGGACGGATCGACGGCCGTGCTGGTGCAGAGCATCGGCGGCGGCGGCGGCGTGGGCGGCGACGTCAAGAGCATCGCGGTCGGCGCGGTGATTTCGGCGTCCTGGGCGATCGGCGGATCCGGCGGGAAGGGCGGCAGCGGCGGCGAGGCCCAGATCGAGAGCAGCACGACCGTGACGACCTCGGGTTACGGCGCGAACGGTCTGTCCGTCCTCAGCATCGGCGGCGGGGGCGGGGTCGGTGGCCTCGCCAGCGCGACGGCGATCACGGCGCCCCTGGTCACGCCGAGCGGCCAGGCGCTGCCGAGCTTCGCCTTCTCTACCACGATCGGCGGTTCGGGCGGGGATGGCGGCAACGGCGGCGTGGCGGGTGTGATCAATTCCGGCCTGGTCACGACCTACGGCGACTCCGCCATCGGCCTCCTGGCCCTCAGCGTCGGCGGCGGCGGCGGTATCGGCGGGGATGCGGCGGCCTACGCGCTGGCGGTCGCGCCGCCGGGCCAGACGGCCGTCTCAGCGTCCTCGACGCTGGGCGGTACGGGCGGCGGCGGCGGCAATGGCGGCACGGTGACGGCCGAGAATAGCGGGGTGGTGCGCACCTCCGGGGACGGCGCCATCGGCATCGCGGCACAGAGCATCGGCGGCGGCGGCGGCAACGGCGGCAACGCCTCGAGCCTCGCGGCCCCCGGCTTCTCCTTCGACACGACCCTCAACAGCCTCGTCGGAAAACTCCCGATCGCCGATTCCCTCTCGGTGACGGAGACGATCGGCGGCGGGACGGGGAAAGGCAACGCCGGCGGTTTGGTGACGGTGACGAATCGGGGCGCGATCACGACCGGCGGGTCGAACGCTCACGGCATCGAGGCTCAGAGCATCGGCGGGGGCGGCGGCAATGGCGGCACCGTGTCCGGATCGGCCGTGGGCAAGCTCGCCGTCAACCTGACGCTCGGCGGCAAGGGCGGCCGCGGCGGCAGTGGCGGCGACGTGACCGTCACCAACGCCGCCGGCGGCGTGATCGCGACCAGCGGTGACGGCTCACACGGGATCGCCGCGCAGAGCATCGGCGGCGGCGGCGGCATGGGCGGCAGCGTCGCGGCGCGTGACATCTCCAACCCCGACACCGTGGGCGCGATCTGGAAGCAGATCAAGAAGACGATTGGCATCACCGCCTACGAGGAATGGGCGAAAGACAAGACAAACAAGGACGATCTCGATCAATTCCTGAAGGACATCAAGACCAGCGACACGTACAAGAAACTGGCGGACGAGCTCAAGAATTCCGATTTCGGCAAGGCGCTCAAGTCCTACAGCACCGGCGTCTCGAACTATCTGGAGGCGCAGAAGAAGGGCGCCAACAAGCTGCCCGACGCCTCGTTCACCCTGTCGCTCGGCGGGAGCGGCGCGGAGGGCGGGAACGGCGGTGCCGTCTCGGTCGAGAACGGCGGCACCATCGTGACGCGGGGCATCGGCTCGCACGGCATCCTCGCGCAGAGCATCGGCGGCGGCGGCGGCCAGGGCGGGCTCTCCTTTGCGGAGGCGACAAACAAGACCAATCTGACGGCGACGCTCGGCGGCACGGGCGGCAGCGGCAACACCGGTGGCACGGTCAAGATCCTGAATACCGGCAGCGTCGCCACCCTGGAGGACGCCGCCTACGGTCTCTATGCGCAGAGCATCGGTGGCGGCGGCGGCAATGGTGTGGCCGGCAGCGTCACCAACAGCAGCGCGAACAAGGGCCTGACCTTGAATCTCACCGTCGGAGGCTCCGGCGGAACCGGGGCGAATGGCCGATGGGTTCGGGTCGAGAACCGCGGCTCGGTGACCACCTCCGGGGCCGAGGCCCACGCCGTGGTCGCCCAGAGCATCGGCGGCGGCGGCGGCAGCTTCTCCGTGCCATCCGCCGGCACGGACGACGAGAAGACTGATACGCCCGCCGCGGAGAACGGAACCGCGGCTTCCGCCAAGGGCGCGTCCGAGGGCAAGTCCGAGACCGGCGCTGCGAAGAAGAGCGGGGGCAAGAGCGACGCCCAGGCCCTGGCGGATGCCCTGCTCTCGGCGCTCGATATCGAGCGGATCGCCCCTCCGGAGAAGCCAACCCAGGTGTCGGAGAAATCCGGGAGCCTGACGCTCGGCGGCTCCGGACGCATGGCGGGCGACGGCGGCATCGTCACGGTGGTGCAATCCGGCACGATCGCCACGAGCGGCTTTGGCGCCGTCGGCATCCTGGCTCAGAGCATCGGCGGCGGCGGCGGGCTCGCCTCGGTCGCGGCCGGCCCGGGCGGCCACAAATACACGTTCGGCATCGGCGGCGCGGGCGGCGCCTCGGGGAATGGCGGTCCGGTCACGGTGAGCCTCGCCGCGGGTGCCCAGGTCTCCACCACCGGTGACGCGGCACCGGCTTTGCTGCTGCAATCGATCGGCGGCGGTGGCGGCTATGGCGGCGCGCATCAGGTGATGGGCTACGCGGTGCCCTACGCGCTGCGCGACGGCTCCAACGGGGATGGAGGGGACATCCGGGTGACGCTGGAGGACGGCAGCGCGATCCGCACGACCGGCGCCCAGTCCCACGGCGTCTTCACCCAGAGCCTCGGCGGTGGCGGCGGCCTGCTCCTGGATCTGACCGGCCCGGCCGCCGGGGCGTCGGGCCAGAACCGTCCCAACTCCACCGGCAAGGGCGGCAACATCACCATCAACGCATCCGGATCGATCATCGCGTCGGGCCTCGACGCGAACGCGATCTTCGCCCAATCCGGCGTCCAGCGCACCGACGGAAGCCTCGAACCGGACCGGGAGCGGGGCGGCAGGATCAACCTCCGGGTGAACGATCTCGTCACAGGTGGCAGCGGCACCGGGGCGGCAATCCGCATCGACGGCGGGCGCTACAATACGATCGTGATCGGCGGGCGCGCCGTGGTCAGCGCGGCTTCGGGCCGGGCCATCGTCGGCGCATTCTCCGCCGGCGAGATCAACAATTACGGCACCGTGATCGGCGACGTGGACCTGGCCGCCGGTCAGGCGGGGAGCGTCACCTTCATCAACGGCGGTTTCCAGAACACGAGTGCGACCTCGGCGATCCTGCGCACCGGCCCCGACGGCGTCATCGCCCTGGGGCCGAACGGCCGCTTGCACAACAGCGCCATCCTCGACATCGGCGGCGTCGGACGGGTCGCCCGCGCGACGGTGACCGGCAGTTTCGCGCAGAGCGAGTACGGGCGTCTGCTGGTCGACGTCGCCCCCCTGGCGCCGGAGGGCGCCCTGCGCGCCGATCTCCTGACCGTGACCGGCACCGCCTCCCTGAAGGGCGTGGTCGAGCCACATTTGATCGACGGGCTGCTGCCCGGCCAGTACACCTTCCTGCGGGCCGGCCGGATCATGGAGAGCAGTGCCATGGTGACCGGCGGCAGTATCCATTCCGGCGCGGTCCCGATCTCCTGGTCGATCGTTGCATCGGGCGACAGCCTCTCACTGGTCCCGAGGGCCCGGTTCACGGAGCCGACGGGCGTGACCCTCACCTCGGACCAGCGCAGCGTCGCCCAGGGCCTGCAGGATGCCTGGGACGGCAACACCACCAAGCTCGGAACCCTCTACGGGCGCTTCCTCTCCGTCGACAGCCAGAAGGCCTATGCCGCCGCCCTGGACGAGCTGAAGCCGGAATCCAACCAGGACAACCTGACCGACCGGACCCTCGACACCCGCAAGGGCCTCCAGCGGGCCATGAGCTGCCCGGCCTTCACCGGCACCGGCACGCTCCTGCGCGAGGGCGAGTGCGTCTGGGGCCGCATCACCAGCGCCCACACGACCCAGTCCGCGACGGCCGACGACGTCGGCTACCACCAGAGCGCTCTCAGCTACCAGAGCGGTCTCCAGACCGAGTTCGCCCCGGACTGGTTCTTCGGCCTCACCGGCGCCTATACCCGCGCGCTCCAGAGCGACCCCGACCGGATCACCGGGACGACCAGCGATGCCGGCGACGTGTCGGCGGCGCTCAAGCACCAGATCGGCCCCTGGCTCCTCGCGGCCTCGGCCAATCTCGGCTATGCCTGGGCCGACAACAAGCGCCTGATCGATTTCGGCGGCACCACCGCCACGGCGCGCAGCAAGTCCGGGATCCTGACCGCGGGCGGCAGGCTGCGGGCGAGCTATCAGGTCCTGTTCGGGGACTGGTACCTCAAGCCCTATGCCGATCTCGACCTGCTCTACAGCTACAGCCCGGCCTATTCCGAGACCGGCGCCCCGGGGTTCAATCTCGACATGCGCCCCGTCGCCAAGACGCTGGTGGCGTTCAGCCCGATGCTGGAGATCGGCGGGCGGATCGACCTCGACGAAGGGCGCTGGATCCGGCCCTTCGGCACCCTCGGCGTCACGCTCCTCTCGGACGACCACTTCACCGGCAAGGCGAGCTTCCAGGGCACCGGTGCGCTCGGGCTGTTCTCTACGGAATCGGCCATCCCCGACCGCCTCGGCGAGTTGGGGCTTGGTTTCCAGATCAGCCTCGGCGGCGGCATCGAGGTGACCGGCGAGTATCAGGGCCAGGTCGGCGACCACTTCCTCTCGCATGCCGGGACCGCCCGGATGCAGCTACGCTTCTGAGGAGCCTACGTGGTCGGGCGCCAGGCTGCCGATGTCGTGTCTCCGGCGGCCGCCTGCTTCTCTAGCTTGGCCGCTTGAAGGCAGGCTGGCGAAAAGCGGCCCGACCCACTCGTACAGGTTGCTGTGCGAGCTGCCGGAACGCGGGCATGCACCTCAATTCTGCTCGACGGTCGAACATGACCCTGAGCAGAAATTGGGCCTGCCCGCTTTCGGGGCGCTCGCGATGACGGTGCAGGTCGCCGCTCGCCAGCGTCGCACGCCCCTGTCCCGGCCCGCCGCGCGCGCGTACAAGGCGCCCCATGTCAGACCGGCAGGCCGTCTTCACCATCACCCGGGGCGTCCCGTTCCTGCCGACCCTCGCGGAGGCGCTGCTGGCCGGCCGGTTGGTCGGGCCGGTGGCGGAGGATCCGCTGGCGCTCGCCGCGGTCACGATCTACCTGCCGACCCGCCGCGCCGCGCGGGCGCTCGGCGCGATCCTGGCCGAAAGGCTCGGCCGCCTTGCGCATGAGCGCGGTGCGCCGGGCTACGCGGCGCTGCTGCCCCGGATGATCCCGCTGGGCGAGGCCGACGAGGCGGAGCTCGACCTCGCCTCCGAGCCGCAGCTGGAGGACAACGATCCGCTCAGCACGCCGATGCCGCCCCTGGAGCGGCGGCTGATCCTGGCCCGCCTGGTCCAGGCCTGGGCGCAGACCGTGGACCGCACCCTGCTGCCGCTGGATGCCGAGGTGCCGTTCCTGGTGCCGTCCTCGCCGGCCGACGCGGTCGGGCTGGCGGGCGATCTCGAGCGGCTGATGGATGCGCTCACCGTCGAGGGCCTGCCCTGGTCGGAGATCGGCGCCGCCGTGGAGGCGGAGTATTCGCGCTATTTCGGCCTGACCCTCGATTTCGTGAAGATCGCCGCGGAGAACTGGCCGAAGCTCCTGGCCGAGCGCGGCCTGTCCGACCCGGTGGCCCGCGCCCGGGGCCTCGTCCTCGCCGAGGGCCAGCGCCTCGCCCGGACCGCGCCGACGGATCCCGTGATCGTCGCCGGTTCGCTGGGCTCCGTGCCCGCCACGGCCCGGCTGATCGCGGCTGTGGCGAAGCTGCCCCGGGGCGCCGTGGTCCTGCCCGGTCTCGATCTCGACCTCGACGAGGCCGGCTGGTCCGGCATCGATACCGGCGAGGGATTCTCGCGGGTGATCGCCCACGGGCATCCCCAGGCGGTGCTGCACCGGCTGCTTGGGCCGGACAATCTCGCCCTGTCGCGGGCGGAAATCGTGGCGTTGGGCGATCCCGATGGCGGCCAGGCGGCCCGGTCCATGCTGCTGTCGCAGGCCCTGCGCCCGGCCGACACCACCGACGCCTGGGCCGATCTCGACCCGGGCCAGCGGGACGCGATCGCCGAGCGCGGCCTCGATGGGCTCGCTCTGGCCGAGGCCGCCGACGAGCGCGAGGAGGCCCTGGTCGCGGCGCTCGCCCTGCGCGCGACCCTTGAGGTGCCCGGCGCCACCGCGGCCCTGGTCACCCCGGATCGCGGGCTCGCCGGCCGGGTCGCGGTGGAGTTGCTGCGCTGGGGCATCGTCGCCGAGGATTCGGCCGGGCTGGCGCTTGCCGGGAGCCCCGCCGGACGCCTCGCCCGGCTCACCGCGGAGCTGGCCGCCGACCTCGCCCGCAACCAGGCCGACGCGATTCCGGCCCGGCTGATCGCGCTGCTCTCGCACCCGATGGTCCGCCTCGGCCTGCCCCGGTCCGACGTGGTGCGCGGCGCGGCCGCCCTGGAGATCGGGCTGCTGCGCGGCCCCGTCCCAGCCCCGGGCTTTTCCGGGCTGCGGAATGCCTTGGCAGCCGAGCGCGTCGGCCCGCCGGAGCGCCGCCCCCGGGCCAAGCGCCGCCTTAAGGATATCGACTGGGACCTCGCGGAAGACCTGCTCAAACGGCTGGATCAGGTTTTCGCCGCGTTTCCCGGCCCGGACGGGGCCGGCGAGTGCGATCTCGTCGCCGTCGCTGCGCTCCACCGCGCCGCCTGCGACTGGCTGATCGCCGGCCCGGAGGACGCGCCGGAGGCGATCGAGGACGGCTCCCTGTCCTGCCTCGACGCCCTGTTCGACGATCTGGAGATGGCCGAGCCCGGCCTGATGCCGGGGCGGTTCGACGATTACGCGACCTTCTTCACCTCGCTCGCCCGGGAGCGCCTGGTCGGCTGTTCCGGCGAGGCGCCGCATCCGCGCCTGCGCATCCTCGGCCTGCTGGAGGCGCGGCTGCTGTCGGTGGACCGGGTGGTGCTCGGCGGCCTCGACGAGGGCGTCTGGCCGGTGCGGACCCTGACCGACGCCTTCCTCAACCGGCCGATGCGCGAGCGGGTCGGCCTCAACCCGCCCGAGCGGCGCATCGGCCAGATGGCGCACGATTTCGTGCAGGCGCTGGGTTGCCGCGATGCGGTGATCACCCGGGCGCTCAAGCGCGAGGGCTCGCCGACCGTGCCGTCCCGCCTGATCCAGCGCCTGCGCGCGCTGTCCGGCGATGCCCGCTGGGAGACGGTGCTGGAAGCCGGACGACGCTTCACCGGCCTCGCCGCCCGCCTTGACGCCGCCCCGCCCGAGAAGCGGCTGAAGCGCCCGGCGCCGAAGCCGGACCCGGCCCTGTTCCCGCGCTCGCTCAGCGTCACCGAGATCGAGACGCTGGTGCGCGACCCCTACAGCATCTTCGCCCGCCACGTGCTCGGGCTCGATCCCCTGGAGCCGCTGGCCGCGGTGCCGAGCGTCGCCACCCGCGGCTCACTCGTCCACGACATCTTCGCGGAATTCGCCCGGCTCCATCCGGAGAGCCTGCCCCGCCGGGCGGAGGAGCATCTCTTCGCCATCGCCACCAACGCCTTCGGTGAGATCGCCGACACCTATCCGGAGCTCTACGCGGAGTGGTGGCCGCGCTACGAGCGCATGGCCGCGGCCTACCTCGCCTGGGAGGCGGAGCGCCGACCGGGCCTCAGGCGCATCCACCCGGAGGTCTCCGGGCGCTGGGTGATCCCCATGGGCCGCGAGAGCTTCACCCTCCGCGCCCGGGCCGACCGGATCGAGCTGCGCCCGGACGGCAGCGCCTGCATCGTCGATTACAAGACCGGAACGCCGCCCTCGGCCAAGATGATCTTTTCCGGCTTCTCGCCCCAGCTCACCCTGGAGGCGGCGATGCTGATGCACGGCGCCTTCGACGGCCTGCCGGCGGTGAAGACCACGCCGGACCTGCTCTACGTCCACGCCTCGGGCGGGCGGAAGCCGTTCGTCCCGGCCCCGGTGAAGCCGCCCCGGGGCGAGGAGCGCAGCGTCGAGGCGATCGTGGCCGAGCACGCCACCCGCTTGAAGGGCCTGATCGCCCGCTTCCTCACCGGCGAGGCCGCCTACACGGCTCGGCCCTACCCGCAATATGCCAGCCAGTACGGGGCGTATGACCACCTGGCGCGGGTGCTGGAATGGTCGCTCGGCGGCGAAGAGGGTGGCGAGTAGCGGCGTTCCTGCCGACACCGATCCATCCGACCCCCGGCCCTCATCCTGAGGCGCCGGAGCGCGGCGGAGGCCTCGAAGGAGCCCTCCAGCCGGCCGCGCGATCCCTTGAGGCCTCCTTCGAGGCGGCTGCGCCGCACCTCAGGATGAGGGGGTGGGTGAGAGATGGCGGGGTGGGCGAGGGGCCCGGACCCCAAGTCTCAGAAGAACGCCTGCAACCCGGTCTGGGCCCGGCCCAGGATCAGCGCGTGGACGTCGTGGGTGCCCTCGTAGGTGTTGACCGTCTCGAGGTTCTGGGCGTGGCGCATCACGTGGTACTCGCCCATGATGCCGTTGCCGCCATGCATGTCCCGGGCGGTGCGGGCGATGTCGAGGGCCTTGCCGCAATTGTTGCGCTTGATCAGCGAGATCATCTCGGGGGCCATCTTGCCCTCGTCCATCAACCGCCCGACCCGCAGCGAGGCTTGGAGGCCGAGGGTGATCTCGGTCTGCATGTCGGCGAGCTTCTTCTGGACCAACTGCGTCTGAGCGAGGGGGCGGCCGAACTGCTTGCGCTCCAGCGTGTAGTTGCGCGCCCGGTGCCAGCAATCCTCCGCCGCGCCCATGGCGCCCCAGGAGATGCCGTAGCGCGCCCGGTTGAGGCAGCCGAAGGGACCTTTGAGCCCGGAGACGTTGGGAAGCAGCGCGTCCTCGCCGACCTCGACGCCCTCCATGACGATCTCGCCTGTGGTGGAGGCGCGCAAGGAGAGCTTGCCCTTCAGGGTCGGGGCGGAGAGGCCTGTCATGCCCTTCTCCAGGACGAAGCCGCGGATCGCGCCGTCATGCGCGTCGGACTTCGCCCAGACCACGAACACGTCGGCGAAGGGCGCGTTCGAGATCCACATCTTGGCGCCCGAGATCCGGTAGCCGCCGTCGATCTTCTCCGCCTTGGTCTTCATGCCGGCGGGATCGGAGCCGGCATCCGGCTCGGTCAGGCCGAAGCAGCCGATCCACTCGCCCGAGGCGAGCTTGGGCAGGAACTTCTGGCGCTGCTCCTCAGAGCCGTAGGCGTGGATCGGGTACATGACGAGGGAGGATTGGACGCTCATCATCGAGCGGTAGCCGGAATCCACCGCCTCGACGGCCCGCGCCACCAGCCCGTAGGCGACGTAGGAGGCGCCGGCGCAGCCGTATTCCTCCGGCAGGGTCACGCCGAGCAGGCCGAGTTCGCCCATCTTCCGGAACAGGCCGGGATCGGTCTTCTCCTCGGCATAGGCCGCGACGATGCCGGGCAGGAGCTGCTCCTGCGCGAAGCTCTGGGCCACGTCGCGGATCGCCCGCTCGTCCTCGGTGAGCTGGTCCTCCAGCAGGAACGGGTCTTCCCAGACGAAGCGCGCCGAGGCCGGGGCCGACGGGGAGGCGCTGCCCGGGGGGCGCATCGGAGCGTTCATGGGGTTTCCTCGCCTACAGGGTATGGGGCTTCGGCCCCGCGCTTGGCGCTACCCTAGACCCATGCTCCCCGCCGTCCAACGCGCCCAGTGACGCCGGGGCCGCGGCGTCACGCCCGGCCGAGGATCGTCAGCCAGAGGAGCGTCGTCAGCGGCGCCAGCAGGGTCGAGACCAGCACGGAGGCCGCGACCATCCCGGTCTCGGTTCGGTAGCGGGCTGCCAGCAGGTAGGCGTTGATCCCCACCGGCATGGCGGCAAAGAGAGTTGCGACGCCCGCATAGGCGGTGGGCATCCTGAAGACGTGGAACGCGAGCAGCCACACGGCCAGCGGGTGCAGCAGGTTCTTCAGGGCCGCGATCACCAGGGCGCCCTTGAGATCGAACAGCACCCGGTAGCGCTTGAGCCCGGCGCCCAGCGCCACCAGCGCGCAGGTCGAGGCGGTGCCCGCGAAGGCGTCGATCAGCGATTTGGGGATGCCGCTCGGGGTGACGCCGAGGCTCTTCATCGCCATGCCGATGATCAGCGCCACGAAGATCGGGTTCTTGAGCAGGACCAGGGCGAGGCCGCGGATCCGGGCCAGGACCGGCAGGCCGGAATCGGACTCGATCAGGAAGGTGGCGCAGCCCATCATCAGCGGCAGGTGGACGGCCAGCAGCATGAACAGCGGGAAGGCGCCGTCTTCGCCGTAGGCCTGGAGGATCATCGGCACGCCGACGAACACGGTGTTCGACTGGCTCGCCGCGAAGCCGTGCAGGATCGCGCCGCGCCGCTCGATCCCGGCGCGCCGCCGGGCGATCAGGGTGCCGACGAACCAGGACAGGCCGGCGCCGCCGAAATACGAGATCCAGTAGCTCCAGGCGACCTCGCCGGTCATGCCCGGCCGGGTCAGCGTCGCGATGATCAGGGCCGGCACCGCGACCGCGAAAACGTATTCCGAGAGGCCGTCGCTGACCTTGTCGGACAGGAGCCCAGTGAGCGCCGCGCCCCAGCCGATCAGGACGATCCCGAAGATCGGGGCGATGATGGCGAGGGCGTTCACGGATCCGGCGGGGCTCTGGGCGGGGAGGCCCGCGCATAGCACGCCGATGCCGGCTTTTGCGCCCCCGGGTCGAATCCGGGGGCGGGTTTCCGGGCTACTTGTTCTCCAGAACCTCCATCGGGTTCGTGCGCTGGCTGGCGGGCGGCTCCTTGGTCAGGTTGGCACCGCCCTCCCGCTGCGCCTTGACGTCCTTCGGAGAGCCCGGACCGCCGACGGCGGTGCCGCCCTGGCCGGACTGAGTCGGCACGGTGCCGGAGGCCAGTTCCAGGCAGGTCACCATCTCGACATAGGACGGATAGCCGCCCGCCTTGAACTGGCTCTCGCACTGGCGCTTGGCGGCGTTGGTGTAGCTGCCCCAGTGGCTCTCGGCCTCGCGCTTGGCTTCCCGCTCGGAGCGGAGGCAGCCGTCGTAATTGGCCTTGTCGCTGATCGACGTGTTGGCGACCTGGGCCGACTTGCAGGTCGTCTCCACGTCGAGGTTCGGCACCGTGTCGGCCCAAGCGGATCCGGACCCGAGGGCCAGGAGCGCGAGCGTGCCGGCGAGGTGCGCGCGGAAATGGGCGGTCCGGTGGGCCTTCATGGTGGTGAGACTCGCAGTCTGGGGCGGCGTGCGCCGGCGGTGTTGCCGGCACAACGCGCCAGGACGGCCTTCGGCACCACGCCGGCGCCGATCAATCGCCGTGCGCGCCGCGCAGGGCCTGGTCGAGGTCGTCGTAGAGGTCGCCGGTATCCTCGATGCCGGTGGAGAGGCGCAGCAGGTCCGGTGGGCAGGGGCTGCCCGGGCCCTCGACCGAGGCCCGGTGCTCGATCAGGCTCTCGACCCCGCCGAGCGAGGTCGCGCGCTTCCACAGCCGCACCCGCGCCGCGGTGGCGATCGCCCCGGCCTCGCCGCCCGCCACCCGGATCGACAGCATGAAGCCGAAGCCGTCCTGCATCTGCCGGCGCGCCACCGCGTGCCCGGGATCGTCCGGCAATCCGGGATAGAGGACGTGGCTCACATGCGGATGCAGGCTCAGGCGCTCGGCGAGCCGCAGGGCGCCGGCCGATTGCGCGGCCGCGCGCAGGTGCAGGGTCCGGAGCGAGCGCATCAGCAGATAGGCCTCGAACGGCCCCAGGATGCCGCCGCTGCCGGCGCGGATGCCGCGGATCCGCTCCCAGAACGCGTCCGGCTTGGCGCCCGCGAGCACGCCCGCCACCACGTCGGAATGGCCGTTCAGGATCTTGGTGCCGGAATGCATCACGATGTCGGCGCCGAGCTCGAGCGGCCGGGTATGGACCGGCGAGGCCGCGGTGGAATCCACCGCCAGCCGGGCCCCGGCGGCATGGGCGATCTCGGCGGCGGCCGCGATGTCGGTCACGGTCCAGAGCGGGTTGCCGGGGGTCTCGATCCAGACGAGCTTGGTCCGCCCGGGCTCGATCGCCGCGCGCAGGGCCTCGGTGTCGTCGGTCTCGACGAAGGTCAGGGTCAGGCCGCGCCGGGGCGCCTCCTCGCGCAGCCAGCGCTTGAGCGCCCAGTACATGACGGTGCCGGCGACGACGTGGTCGCCCGGCTCCAGCGCACCGAACACGGCGGTGGCCGCCGCCATGCCGGAGCCGAACAGCAGGGCGCCGGCCTCGGCGCCCTCCAGCATCGCCAGGACGGATTCGGCCTCGCGCACCGTGGCGTTGTCCGGCCGGGCGTAGCAATAGCCCGAGGAATAGCCGTTGTCGGGATCGCGGATGAAGGTGGTGGAGAGGTGCAGCGGCATCACCACCGCGCGGGTCTCGGGCTCGATGCGCCCCATGGCCTGCGCGGCGAGGCTGCGGCGCGAGAAGCCCGCCGGCGTGCCGGTATCCGTATCCCGTTGCGGCGCGTTAGGCTCTGACATCTGGCAATTCCGGCGGATGGAGGCAGGCGCGTGCCACGGCGCATGCGCGCCTGCAACCTGTGCCTTGACCCGGCCTCCTCTTTGCCGAAAGCCGGCCCCCATCTTTCAAGCCGATGCTTGAGCGGAGAACGAACCGACATGCCTGCCGCGCTTCACGTCCCCGAGGGCCCGGCCCTGCCGCGCTGGCTGCGGCTCGCCGCCGCGATCGTGCCGGTGGCGGTCACCGCGGCGATCGGCTCGGCCGCGACCCAGGCCGAGATCCCGGGCTGGTATGCGGGCCTGACCAAGCCGTCCTTCAACCCGCCGAACTGGGTCTTCCCGGTGGCCTGGACCATCCTCTACACGATGATCGCCGTCTCGCTCTGGCGGTTGCTCGGCGCCATGCCGCGCACCGGGCCGAGCCGCGAGGGCTGGTGGTTGGCGCTCATCGCCTTCCTGGTCCAGATCGCTCTCAACGCCGCCTGGACCCCGGTGTTCTTCACGGCCCACGCGATCGGCACCGGGCTGATCGTGGTGGCAATGCTGCTGGTCATGGTGCTGTGGACGATCCGCCTGTCCTGGCGGTTCGACCGGGTCGCGGCCTGGCTGCTCGTGCCCTACGCCGGATGGGTCGCCTTCGCGACGCTGCTCAACGCGGCGATCCTGCGGTTGAACTGAGCGAGGGGGGCGGGACGGCTCAGTGGAGGCCTTTGGTCAACGCCACGATGGCACCAACGACCACAATGGTCTGGAAGCCGATCGCCGAAAGCGCCCACTTCAAGATTTCGTACTTCGTGTCGGCGATCTCAGTTCTGAGGTCGGATCTCAACAAACCGATCTCAGCCTTCAAATCGGACCTAACAAGCGCAATCTCGGAACTGAGATCGACCTTCGTCACCAGCGTCGACAGGTCGGCTTCCCGAGCATCACGCAAGACACCGGTCATCGCTTCAGCCTGGGCGTCCGAAAAACCGGCCGGCTGAAGCTTCCGTGCGATCGCCAGCGTGTCGAGAGAGACGAGGCTCATGGAATCAACGATATCACGCGGGTCGCGCGTTTGCAGTCGATTCACTGTCGAGTCCTCGCGTCGCCGTCAGCGCCCGGTGCTGGTCGTCTCGTCGCCCGCCGGCTTGCCGTCGTCCCGGGCGCGGTGGAGCAGAAAGATCGCCAGCACCATCGTGATGATCAGGCCGGCCAGCACGCCGAGCTCGATCATCGAGGCGTTGAACAGGGCCTGCTTCTCCGGGGACCAATCCTTGGCGTGGGTGATCTCCGAGGATTGCAGGGTGATCACCAAGACCCGCCGGATCGAGGCGATCAGGCCGACGATCAGGAACGGCTCGCAGGTCAGCTTGCCGGACCGCATCGAGACCCGCACCGTGTGCAGGATCTCGATCAGCATCAGCAGGAACAGAAGCCGGTCGATCACCTCCAGGATCTTCTCGGCGCCCCCGAGCGCCCGCAGGGCCTCCCAGGTCAGCCCGGCGGCGTCGATCAGCGCGGTGAGCGCGGTGACCGCCAGGAGCAGGCCCAACGCCGCGTAGATCGCGTGCTCGGTGTGCAGGAAGATCCCGCTGGCGAGCCGCGTCAGGCGCCCCTGCTCGTCGTCCTGTTCGGCCATCGCGCTGCATCCCCCCGGTGAAGCCGTGACGGCGGGCGGGCCTCGGGCCGAACGCGCGTCCGTCACGGAGTCAGAGCATCAATCCGGGGGCCGGTCACCCCCGTACGGGACGGTGCTTTAGTGGAAGAACGGCAGCGCGTGCGGCGCCAGGTAGCCGAAGCCCAGGAGCGCCGCGCCGGCCAGCCCGAGGAACCCGCCGGCGAAGACCAGGATGGCGATGCCGGTGATCACCTCGGCCGAGGCCAGCACGATGCCGATCTGGAAGGCCGCCGAGGCCAGCTCGTAATGGTGGTAGCGCAGCAGCGACAGGTCGCGCCGCTCCTCGGAGGCCCGGGCCTTGGCGGTGAGCTCCTTGCGGCCCTCGCCGGTGGCGGGCTCGGATTCCCAGCGCGCCAGGGTCTTGGCCCATTCGGCGCGCTTGGCCGCGATCGCGTCCTGGTTCGGGCCGGGCGGCACCAGGGCCAGCGCCTCGTCGGCGGTCTTCAGCACCGTCGAGCGGATCGTGCGCGCCTGAAAATACGCCCACTGGTTGGCGGCCTCGACGTTGGAGCCGATGGAATCCGTCTGGGCCGCCTTGCCCAGGGTCTCGCTGAAGGCGAGGAACAAAGCCAGGATCGAGATCAGCAGCGCCACGCGCTTGTTCGAACCCTCGATCGCCCCGTGACCACCCGACATCGTTTCCCGATTCCCCGTTGATTCCTCGGGCGCGACTCACAGCCCATCCGGGCCCGGCGCGCAATGCCGCGCCGTCCGCCCGATGCTATTCCGCCGCGATCCGCGGCGGCAGCGCGCGACCATCGTTGGCCGGATGCGCCGCCTCGCCGTAGCCCGGCTCGTCCAGCGGGTCGTCGCGCTCGCCCACGAACCGGCCGAACAGCCGCCCGAGCAGGCGCGAGAGATCGTCCATCAGCACGAAGATCGCCGGCACGAAGACCAGCGACAGCACGGTGGAGACGATCAGGCCGCCGATCACCGCCACCGCCATCGGGGCGCGGAACTCGCCGCCGATGCCGAACGCCATGGCGGAGGGCACCATGCCGGCGGCCATCGCGATGGTGGTCATCACGATCGGCCGCGCCCGCTTGCGGCCGGCATCGACGATGGCAGTGGTGCGGTCGACGCCGGCATGGATCTGCTCGACCGCGAAGTCGACCAGCATGATCGCGTTCTTGGTGACCACGCCCATCAGCATCAGGATGCCGATCACCACCGGCATCGAGATCGGCATGTGGCAGATCAGCAGCGCCAGGATCGCGCCGCCGATGGAGAGCGGCAGCGAGAACAGGATAGTGAGCGGCTGGAGGAAGTTGCCGAACAGCAGGATCAGCACGCCGAACACCATCATCAGGCCGGCGCCCATGGCCAGGGCGAAGCCCTCGAACACCTCGCCCATCACCTCGGCATCGCCGGTCTGGCTGATCGTGACCCCGGGCGGCAGGTTCTTGGCGGTGGGCAGGTTCATCACCTGGCTGATCAGCTCGGCCAGCGCGTCGGTGCCCTGCATGTCGCCCTCGATGGCGACGCGCACGGCGCGGTCGTAGCGGTCGATGCCGGTGGGGCCCTGGCCGAGGCTGATATCGGCCACCGTCGCCAGCGGCACTGCGGCCCCGCCCTTCACCGGCACCTTCAGGGTCTCGAGCTCGGACAGGCGGCCGCGCAGGCTCTCGGGCAGCTGCACCCGGATCGGCACCTGCCGGTCGGTGGCGTTGAACTTGGCGAGGTTCATGCCGATGTCGCCGATCGTCCCGACCCGGACGGTCTCGGCGATCGTGTCGGTGGAGACGCCGAGATCGGCTGCCACGCCGGCTTTCGGCCGGATGCGGATCTCGGTCCGGTCGAGGGGCGCCGTCGACATGACGTTGACGAAGTGCGGGATCTGGGCCGCCTCGCGCTGCAGCTTGGCCGCGACATCGGCCACCACGGCCTTGTCGGGGCCGGCGATGATCAGCGCCATGTCGCGCTGGCCGCTCTCGCGCAGGGCCCAGAAGCGGATATCCGGCTCCTCGCGCAGGATCGCGGCGACCTCGGCATCGACCTGCTTCTGGGTGCGCGTGCGGGCGTTCTTCGGCGTGAGGTTGATGGTCAGCGTCGCGAGCCGAACCTCCTTCTTGCCGGGCAATTGCCGCCCGCCATCGACGAAGACGCTCTTTACCTCGGGCAGCGCCCGGATCTTGTGCTCGATCGTGTCGCTGAGCTTCACCGTATCCGGGAGCCGGGCCCCCGGGGGCAGTTCCAGCACGAACAGCGTGCGCGCCTGGTCGTCCGCCGGCAGGAAGCCCGCGGGCAGCAGGCCCGTGGAGGCGATCGAGGCGGCAAAGCACGCGATGCCGAGGATCAGCGTGATGAACTTGTGCCGCACCGACCAGGCCACCAGCCGGGTGTAGCCGCGCATCACGAGCCCGTCCTTGGTGTGGTCGGGGCCGTGGTCGCGCAGGAAATAGGCGGCGAGCAGCGGCGTGATCAGCCGCGCCACCAGCAGCGACATGAACACCGCGGCCGCGATGGTCAGGCCGAACTGCTTGAAATACTGGCCGGCGATGCCGCCCATGAACGAGACCGGCGAGAAGATCGCGATGATCGTCGCCGTGATGGCGATGACCGCGAGCCCGATCTCGTCGGCGGCCTCCAGCGAGGCGCGGTAGGGCGATTTCCCCATCCGCATGTGCCGGACAATGTTCTCGATCTCGACGATCGCGTCGTCCACCAGGATGCCGGTGACCAGCGTGATCGCCAGCAGGCTCACGGCGTTGAGCGAGAAGCCGAGCGCGCTCATCACCCAGAAGGTCGGCAGCACCGAGAGCGGCAGCGCCACCGCGGCGATCAGCGTCGCGCGCCAGTCGCGCAGGAACAGCAGCACCACGACGACCGCGAGCGCCGCGCCCTCGATCAGGCCCATCATGGCCGAGTGGTAATTGCCGATCGTGTTGACGACGCTCGTGTCGATCAGGTCGAACCGCACGTCCGGGTTGGCCGCGTGCAGCGCCGCGATCTTCTTGGCGACCCCGACCGAGACGTCGGCGTCGCTGGCGCCGCTCGCCCGGGAAACCGCGAAGGCCACCACCGGCTCGCCGTTGAAGCGCGCGAAGGTGCGCGGCTCCTCGGCGGTGTCCGACAGGGTCGCCAACTCGTCGAGCCGGACCTTGCGGTTGCCCGGCACCACGATCGAGGTCTTGGCGAGCGTCTCGAGGCTCGCCGAGGCGGCGAGCGCGCGGATCGACTGCTCCTGCCCGCCAACCTCGCCGCGCCCGCCCGCCATGTCGGCGGAGGTCAGGCGCAGCTGCCGGTTCACGTCCGCCGCGGTGATGCCGAGGGCTAGCAGACGGTCGGGCTTGAGCGTGACCCGGATCTCCCGGGCGACGCCGCCCAGGCGCTCGACCCCGCCGACGCCCTTCACGCTCTGCAGGCCGCGGGCGACCACGTCGTCCACGAACCACGACAGGTCCTCGGGGGTCATGGCGGGCGCGGAGGCGCCGTAGATCATGATCGGCAGGCCGGCGATCTCGACCCGGGAGACGATCGGCTCGTCGATGGTGCGCGGCAGGTTCTGGCGGATCTTGGCGATGGCGTCCTTGACGTCGTTGGTCGCCCGATCCTGGTTCACCTCCAGGCGGAACTCGATCGTCGTGGTCGAGATGCCCTCGGTGATGGTCGAGAGGATGTGCTTGACGCCCTTCACCCCGGCGATCGAATCCTCGACCCACTTGGTGACCTGCGTCTGCAACTCGGCCGGCGCCGCGCCCGACTGGGTGATCGTCACCGAGACGATCGGGATGTCGATATTCGGGAAGCGGGTGATCGGCAGGGCCCGGAAGCTGACCAGGCCGAGGATCATCAGGACCAGGAACAGCACCACCGAAGGCAGCGGCTTCCGGATCGCCCAGGCGGAGACGTTGAGGCGCATGGCTCTGTCCTACCGCGGGGCCGCGTCGGCCATGGGCGGGCTCGCGGGAGCGCTCATGGGTGTGCCGGCGGTCGGGCGGGGAACGGCCCGCACCCGGTCGCCGTCGCGCAGGAAGCTGCCGGCCCGGGCCACGACGGTCTCGCCGGCGGCGACGCCCGAGCGGATCTCCGTGAATCCCTCTGATGACAGGCCCGTGGTGACGGTGCGCGCCTCGACGCGCCCGTCCTTGGCGACCAGGACGCTGGCCCGGCCGTCCGCGGCGTAGAGCAGGCTGGAGACCGGGACCGCGATGCCCTCCCGGCGCGCCACCTCGACGGTGCCGCGGGCGAAGGCGCCGATGCGCAGGACCGGATCGTCGGCGAGGCGGATGCGGATCTTGCCGAGCCGGGTCGCCCGGTCGACCTCCGGGTAGACCCGGCGCACCTTGCCGCGCAGCTGGCGGCCGTCGTCGAGATCGAGGCTCGCCGGGTCGCCGACCGTGATGCGCGCCAGCGAGGTCTCGGGCACCTCGCCCTCCAGCTCGATCTCGCCGCGGGCGATCAGTCGGAACAGCGGCTCCCCCGCCGCCGTGACGGAGGCGCCGACCCGGGCGGTGCGCCGGTTGACGATGCCGGCCTCCGGGGCGCGGATATCGGTGCGGGCCCGCCGCAGGGCGATCTCGGATCCGGCCGCCCGCGCGGTGGCGAGGTCGGCCTGGGCCGATTGCAGGCCGCCCCGTGCCGCGGCCAGGCGGCCCTCGGCCCCCTGGGCCGCCGAGACGCGCTGCTCCAGCACGGCCGCGGTGGCGTTGCCGGTCTTGGCGAGCGACTGGGCCCGCTCCAGCGACTGCTTGGCCTCGATATTAGCCGCCTCGGCCTGGACGATCTGGCTCTTGGCCTGGACGATGGCCGCCTCGGCCCGGGCGACCGCGGCGACGTTCGAGGCCTCCTGGGTGACGATCATCTCCTGCGACAGCCGCGCGAGCACCTGGCCCTTGGTGACCCGGTCCCCCTCCTCGACCAGCAATTCGGTGATGCGCAGGCCCTCGACCTCCGGGGCGACCAGGATCTCGTCCCGCGGGACCAGCGTGCCGGTGACCACGGCCCGTTCCACGATCTCGCGGCGCTCGGCCGGGACCACGGTGACGGCCGGCGCGATCGCGGCGGCATCGGGAACCGCAGCCGTCTCCACGGCGCGCGCGGGAGAAGCGGCGAGGATCGCAAACCCGCATAGGAGGCAGAGGCGGGACGCGCGCCCGGAAAAAGTCGGCAAAACGGAAGCCTCTCTGGCGGCCCTGTATTGGTCTTGTCTCTCCGTCGCTGGGCAGATCGGCGTTTTCATGGCGCGGGCCGAGGCGACGGAGCCAGCATAGCGCTTCGGCGCGGCTCCGTCGCCGGACCGTGGGCCGCAGGTCGCAGGTCATTCAAAAGAGTCGGGGTATACGTCCATTGTCCTGCAACCGACCGCGCAAGACGCCGTTATTAGAACGATGGTCTTCGTACCACCGGGGAGCGGTCCATGAGCATCTTTCAGATCAAGCAGACGAAGAGCGGCGCCGTCATCTGGACCGGTGCGGCCGACGACGAGCAGACGGCGCTCGACGCCATGGCGCGCGAGGCCGGATACCGCGATTTCTCGGCCCTGCCGGACACGATCCGCGCCAACGGGCTCAAGGCGGCCAAGCTGGATCTGATTTCCTAAGTCATCCGGTCCCTGGCCCCAGCAGATCGGCGCTCGTCTCGCAGGACGGGCGCCTTTTTCATGCCCGGATCGCAACGGCTCTCAGCGTCATTGCGAGCGCAGCGAAGCAACCCAGGGATCCGTCACTTCAGGAGATCGCGCGCCACTCTGGGTTGCTTCGCTGCGCTCGCAATGGCGGGGCGGGTTGGTCGGCGGAGCGATGATCTTGGAAACGGCCGCGCCTCACGCGCGTCCGATCTGCCGGACCAGTGCCTCGATCATGGCCGCGCAATCCGGGATCGCGCTCGGCCGGTGCAGGCCGGCGATCACCGATGGGTCGAGGGCCAGGCCGGCGCGGATAAGCCCGGGCCACAATTCGGCGGCCGGCCAGCCTGGATGGACGATCGCGGCGCCGAGCCTTTGCAGGGCTTCGGCCTTCTCGGTCTGCTCGCCATAGGCCCGCTCCTCCGGCAGGCATAGGAAGCGCTTGCCCTGACCGGCCGCCAGCGCCACGAGGCCGTCGCCGCCCCCGCCGACCAGCAGGGCCGCCCGGGCGATCCGGGCTTCGACGTCGTCGACCCAGCCGTGCAGGTGCAGGTTTTTCGGGACTTCGCCGGAGCCCGAGACGGGGCCCAGCACGTGCCAGGGCCGGTCGGGCACGGCGCGGGCGGCGGTGGCGAGGTCGGCGAGATCACCCCCCGCGCCGCCGCGGCCGAACACCACGACGATAGTGTCGCCCGCCTCCGCGCCGATCTGCGCCGGTGCGCCGAGGAAGCCGGCATAATGCGTCTTGGCACGGACCCAGTCCGGCACGCCGGCGCCGTCGAGGGCTTCGGGGAAGGGCGCGAGCAGGCGCGTGGCGCTGCGGAAGGCTTCGCAATGCGGCTGGTCGGTCCGCGTGCCGGCGAGGCGCACCACCAGGGTCGGCACCGACAAGAGCCGCGCCAGCAGCGCGACCTCCACCGAGACGTCGACCACGATCAGCGCCGGGTCGGTCCGCTCGACCCATTCGGCGATGCGCGCCATCCGGGTGCGCACGCCGGGATGGTTCAGGGGCGCGTAGTGCAGCGCCTCCGGCCGTTCCGCCTCGCCGTCCCGTCCGTCGAAGTCCGATCCGCCGAGCGGGCGGTCGTCGGGCAGGTCGAGCGCGTCGAGGCCATTCGTGTCGAACGCCGCCAGGGTGCCGATCAGCGTGCAGGGCCGGGGCAGGGCGGCGGCGACCGCGCGGGCGCGCTGCAGATGGCCCGCGCCCTGATGGTGGACGTACCAGCCGATCCCGCGGGTCACGCGGCCTCCCGCAGGGACAAGGCGAGGGCGTCGAGGTCGGCGAGCGCCCGGTCGAGGGGGCATTCCCGCGCCGGCGCGCTGCGCGATTCCAGGATGCGGTCGGCCCGCTCCACGAAAGCGATGTCGTTGGGGCAGGTTTCGAGCGCGGCGCATGCGTCGGGGCCGAGCCCGAGCCGCGCGCAGGCCTCGGCCCTGGCCGATCCAGCGAGGTGGAACGCCCGCCGCAGGGCGGCCCGGCGCAGGATCAGGCCCTGCCAATGCGCCGCCTCGGGGAGCAGGTAGGGCTCGCCGTCGAGTACCCGGCCGCGGCGCGCCATCTCGGTGGCCATGCCGCCCGAGACCCGGCCCTGGTGGCGGGCCGAGACCATGACGCGCACGTCCGGGCAGTGGCGCAGGCGGGCGCCGCTCTCGCGAAGCAGGCTCACGAGGGCGTTGTCCTCGCCGCAGGGCAGGGGCGGCAGGCCGCCGACGGCGCGGTAGAGCGCCACCGGCACGGCGAGGCTCGCGCCGGTATGGTCGCCGTGGCGCGGGGCCGGATCGTGGGGTGGCGGGTCGAGGATGTCCTCCAGGCGGCGCACGCCGGCCCAGTAGCGCTCGATCCGTGCATGCAGCTCGGCGAGGCGCGGATCGGCGGCGCCGTCCGCGTCGATCACCAGGCGGCCGCCGACCACGTCGGCCGCCCGCAGCGCCCGCAGGTTCGCCGCGACCCAGTCGGCCGGCAGGCGGGCATCGGCGTCGGTGGTGAGCAGGATCCCGTCCGGGGCGCGCTCGGCCTCGAGCCAGGCGGCGCCGGCATCGAGCGCCATGCGGCGGGCGGTGCCGACATGGGCCTCGGCGCCCTCCAGCGCCGCCTCGATCACCCGCAGCGTCAGGCTCGCGAGCGCGCCCGCGTCCTCCAGGGCGCGGATGGCCGGGACCGTGCCGTCGGTGCAGTTGTTGGCGAGAATCACGACCCGCAGCGGCGCCTCGGCCGCGAATCCCTCCTGCCCGGCCAGCGAGGCGAGCAGGATCGGCAGCCGCTCCTCTTCGTTCCGTGCAGGGATGCAGACCACGCAGGGCCGGGCGAGCGGGGCGGCGGTTGCGAGGGTCATAGCGGTTCTTCTCAACCTCATCGTCGCGAACACACGAGACGCAGCGTCTGGCCCGTTATCGCCCGGGAACGAGCGTCACGAGTTTGACCCGCACACACGTTCGCAAGCTGATGCGCCCCCCTCTCCCGCTCGGGAGCGGGGGCGCATCGCGGCCCCGGCAAAGCGGGGTGCGACCATCCTGGACCGACCAGCGAAGGGCCGCGTCCGCTGATGTCCCCTACGCCCGTCCCCCCGCCACCCGCAGGGTCGGCCGCGCCCGCTCGGCGCAGCGCGCCATCACGGCGTCGTAGGTCTCCAGGTAGCGCTCGGTCATGGCGGCGGCGTCGTAGAGCGCCTCCGCCCGGTCGCGGCAGGCGCGGCGCGACAGGCCGGCGGCTTCGCGGATCGCCACGGACAGGTCCTGCGAATCGTCCGGCAGCGCCAGGCGGCCGCATTGCGCGTCGAGGATGTCGGGCAGGGCGCCGCGGCGGAAGGCCGCCACCGGCGTGCCGCAGGCCAGCGCCTCGGCGACGACCAGGCCGAAGGGCTCCTCCCAGCGCGGCGAGACGATCGCCACCCGGGCGCGGCCGATATGCTCCGCCAGCTCCCGATGCGAGAGATGACCGAGATGGATCAGGTCGGGCCCGAGCCGCGGCGCGATCTCGGCCGCCCAGTAGCCCGGATTGAGCTTCGGCCCGGCGAAATGCAGCGGCAGCCCGGCCGCGCGGGCAGCGTCGATGGCGAGGTGCAGCCCCTTCTCGGGCACGATCCGGCCGGACCAGAACGCGAAGGGCGGGTCGTCGGGCGTATCGGAATACGCGAAGGTCGAGAGGTCGACGCCGTTATCGACGACCTGGGCGCCGGGCACGAGCGTCGCCCATTCCTGGGCGAGCGAGGGCGACACCGCCAGGAAGGCCATGTCGGGATCGGCCACCTCCACGCCGGAGACCAGGGCGTCGAAGGGCGGCGTGTGCAGCACCGTCACCCAGGGCAGGCCGAGCCGGGCGCTCTGCTGCAGGGGCAGGGCGTGCAGCGCATTGTTGTGCACCAGGTCGAAGCCGCCGGCCGCGACCATCTCCATCATCCGCCGGTAGGCGTCGTGCTCGGCCTTGTCGATCGCCTCCTCGCGCTCGGGATCGGCCAGCGCGTCGCCGGTCGGGTCGCAGAGCATCACCGGATCGAGCGCCGGGTCCGAGCCCCGGCTGGCGAACAGGGTCACGTCGTGACCGTGCCGCTTCAGCGCGACGGTGAGGAGATGCGTGTGCATCTCCAGACCCCCGGCATAGGGCTGGCCGATCGGGTACTTGAGATGTGCCAGGACAGCGATCTTCACGCGCGCACCGCATCCGGTTGTGTGGGGATCTTTGCCGGCCGCAGCGGGGCGAGAGGACTTTCGTCCGCAGCGAGCGTGGCGGGTATCATGCCCATCTTTTCTTCATCAAGCGTTGCGTCATCGAGGCCGGGAGCGACGAGGGACGCAGCGCGTTCCCACCTCCATACGGGCCGCGGTCTGAACCGATGATGATCGAGACGACAGGTCGACCATTCAGCCGGGTGCGCCATCCGGCCTGGGTACGCCTGACCCATTGGACCGGCGCGGCCGCGACCCTGGCGCTGATGATCAGCGGCACCGCGATCCTGCTGGCCCTGCCGAAACTGTTCTGGGGCGAGACCGGGGCCAACGACGCGCCGGCCTGGATCACCCTGCCGCTGCCGGTCGATCTCGAGCAGACCGGCTGGGCCCGCAACCTTCATTTCCTGGCCGCCTGGATTTTCGTCCTGAACGGTGCCGTCTACCTCGCTCTCGCGCTGCTGCGCGGGCACCTGCGCCGCCGTCTCCTGCCGGAGCCGGCCGAGATCCGGCCGCGGGCGCTGGCCGGCGAGATAAGGGCGCATCTGCGCTTGCGCGTCGGGGCGCCGCCCACCGGCCGCTACAACGCGCTGCAGAAGATCGCCTATCTGGTCGTCCTGCTGGTGCTGGCGCCGCTGATGCTGCTCACCGGCCTGACCATGTCGCCCGGCGTCACCGCCGCCTGGCCGGAGCTGTTCACCCTGTTCGGCGGCCGGCAATCGGCCCGGACGATCCATTTCCTGGCGGCCTTCGCGATGGTCGCGTTCCTCGCCATCCACATCTGGCAGGTGCTGGCCAACCGGCCTTTGGCGCTCATGCGCGGCATGATCGTGGGGTCGGGCGGCAAGGGTGAGGAGACCGCATGAGCGCGCTGACCCGTCGCCGCCTGATCCTCGGGACCGCCGGGTTCGGCGCGGCCGGCCTCGTGGGCGGCTGCGATCCCGGCGCGCCGCAACTGCGCCCCAACCCCTACGGGTTGAGCGACTGGCTGACCTTCGCCGGGCAGCGCCTGCTGCTGGCGCGCCAGCCGCTCGCCCGGGAATTCGGCCCGGAGGCGATCTCGGCGGTGTTCCCGACGATCAACACCACCGACCCGGACGATCCGGCCTATTGCCGCTCGAAGGCGCTCGGCTTCTCCGACTGGCGCCTGCCGGTCACCGGCCTCGTCGCGCGGCCGGAGTCGTTCTCGCTCGCCGAGTTGAAGGCCATGCCGGCGCGCACGCAGATCACGCTCCATTCCTGCGAGCAGGGCTGGTCGGCGATCGGCCAGTGGACAGGCGTCCCGCTCTCCCAGGTGCTCGCCGCCGCCGGGATGCGCCCGGAGGCGCGCTATGTGGTGATCCGAACCGTCGACGGCTGGTGGGACAGCTACGACCTGTTCGACGCCCTGCACCCGCAGACGATCCTGGCCTACGGCATGAACGGCGCCGACCTGCCGGTGGCCCACGGCGCGCCGGTTCGCCTGCGGGTTGAGCGCCAGCTCGGCTACAAGTCCTTGAAATACCTCACCAGCATCGAGGCTGTGGATCGCGTCGACGGCATCGGCCACGGCCGCGGCAGCATGGTCGCGGGCCTCGGATTCAGCTGGTACGCTGGCATCTGAGCCGCCCGCGGGACTCCATGCGGCCGGGGAGGGGGCCTCATGGATGTCACGATCGGGCTGAGCACGTTCGCGGTCGGCGCCGCGGCGCTGGCGGTGATCACGCTGGCGGCCGGGGTGAAGATGATCCCGCAGGGCCACGTCTTCACCGTCGAGCGGTTCGGCCGCTACGCCCGCACCCTCGAATCGGGCCTCGGCCTGATCATCCCGTTCGTCGAGCGCATCGGCCGGCGGGTGAACGTCATGGAGCAGGTGGTCGACGTCCCGAGCCAGCAGGCCTTCACGCGCGACAATGCCGGCGTCACCATCGACGCGGTGGTGTTCTACCAGGTGCTCGACGCGGCCCGGGCCTCCTACGAGGTCTCGAACCTCGACCTCGCCATGACCACCCTGACCATGACCAACATCCGCACCGTGGTCGGCTCGATGGATCTCGACCAGCTCCTCGCCCACCGGGACGAGATCAACGAGCGCCTGCTGCGGGTGCTCGACGCGGCGGCCGCGCCCTGGGGCGTGAAGATCAACCGCATCGAGATCAAGGACATCGTGCCCCCGGCCGACCTCGCCGGCGCCATGGCCCGGCAGATGAAGGCCGAGCGCGAGAAGCGCGCCTCGATCCTCGAGGCGGAGGGCCAGCGCGCCGCCGAGATCCTGCGGGCGGAGGGGCGCAAGCAATCGGCGATCCTGGAGGCGGAGGGCCGTCGCGAGGCCGCGTTCCGCGACGCCGAGGCCCGCGAGCGCTCCGCCGAGGCCGAGGCGGCGGCGACCGGGATGGTCAGCCGCGCGATCGCCGCGGGCGACATCGCGGCGGCGAATTTTTTGGTGGCGGAGAAATACGTCGACGCGGTGCGCGCGCTCGCCACCGCGCCGAACCAGCGCGTCGTGGTGGTGCCGATCGAGGCAGCGGCGCTCGCCGGCACTTTGGGCGGCATCGGCGAGCTCACACGCGCGGTCTTCGGCGAGGCGACCCCGCCCCGGCGCACGGGCTCGCCGCCCGATGTCGCCCCGCGGGCCTGACCCATGGCCGATCCGCTGGCGATCCTCGCGGCCCTCGGGCCGGCCTGGAGCTGGGTGATCGCCGGCCTGGTTCTGGCCGGCGCCGAGATCGTCGTGCCGGGCGTGTTCCTGATCTGGTTCGGCCTCGCGGCCGTGGCGACCGGACTCGCCACGGCGCTGATCCCGATCCCCTGGCAGGGCCAGACCCTGCTGTTTGCCGCCCTCGCTATCGTCCTGGTCGGTCTCGCCACCCGCCTGCACCGCCGCGCCGGACGCCACGACGCCACCCTCAACCGCGCCGACCGCGGCCTGATCGGCCGCGAGGCCGTGCTGCCCGAGCCGATCCGCCAGGGCGCCGGCCGCCTCCGCTTCGACGACACCCTGTGGCGGATCGAAGGACCGGACCTGCCGGCCGGGGCGCGCGTGCGGGTGATCGGGCTCGCCGGGACGGTGCTGCGGGTGGAGGCGGTGTGAGGCGCGCGCTGGGCGCTGCCGGGTGGGTTTGTCGAAAACCGTTTCCGGCCCAGCCCAGACGCGCGGATCGCCGTCGCCGCTTCTCTAAAGCAGCCATTCGCCGGCCTGCGGCAATTTTGGCTCTGATTGGGAAACGGATTGCGGATTTCCGCCGCGCATGAGGCATCCGAGATCTAGAACATCCCGTTTGGATTGGCCGAGGCATCGGGCAGGATCTGCAGCACATCCCAGTGCTCAACGATCCGGCCGTCCTCATCGAGGCGAAAAATATCGATGGCCGCATAGTCATGATCACCCGGCCAGTGCTGAAGGCAGTGCAATACAACCAGATCGCCCTCAGCAATTGCCCGCTTGACGTCTACTCGCTTGCCCGGCCACTCACGCGACATGCGCTCGAAATAGGCAACGAAGCCATCCTTGCCTGTGGCTACGTGTGGGTTGTGCTGGATGTAAGTGGCGCCGGCATAACGCTCGATAGCCTCGCGCGGACGGCAATCGTTGAACATCAGCTCGTAGAACGCGATCACGTTCGCCTTGTTCTGTGCGAGATTTGGCATGCCGTCTGCGTTTAACCCTCTGAAAGCCATCGGCTATTCATGAAAGGGAGCACGCCGCGAGAGAGCAGGCAAGCGCTTGGAAGCGGACGTTCCGATCCCCTGCAATGGGTGAGAGCAATCCTCGCGTTGATGTCGGCTTCGATGCATCTGCCGTCCAAAAGCGGACCGACAGAAATCCACCCAAAGCAACCTCGTCTGAAACCTGCGGCGTAAGGGCTCGACCCAACGCTGCAAGCAGCCGCGCTGCGTTGATGAACCGCCCGGTCCACACTCCTCGGTCGAGCCCGGGCGGTAGGCTGTCGTCCACTCACAGACTCTACCCGAACGCCCCGACCTCATGCTGGATCATGCCCGAGATCTCCCGCACCTGGTCGAACAGGCGGCGGATCGGCTGGAACAGGTTGGCGTGCTCGGCCTCGTAGGTGCCGACATCCCGGGGGCCGGCGGGCTCGCCGAAATTGAGGCCGAGCGTCGGGTCCGGGGTGACCGGGAAAATCTCGTCGAGGAGTTTCAGGCAGCCGTCGATGTCGAGGCGCAGGAAGTGCTCCAAGAGCTGCTCCCGGGAGATGCCGGCCTGCGGGCGGAAGCCCGGGATGTGGACTGCCAGGAACCAGATCCGGTGGATCAGCGCCAGCCGCAGGGCGTGCAGCAGGGTCAGCCGGGCCGACATGCCGGGCAGGTCGGGGGCCGCGGTGGTCAGCGCCAGCCAGTCCCGGGTCAGGCGGCCGAACAGGCCGCGTAACGAGGCGGCGAGGTCGAGGCGCTCCAGGGCGCCGGCGATGACCACCAGCTCCTCCCGGCGAAAGTCCTTCTGGGTGCGCCGGGCCCGCTCCAGCCAGACGGCCGGGTCGAGGGTGTCGATATAGGCGCGCAGCACGTCGAGATCGCCCACGGCGGCGGCGTGCTGGACCAGCCGGAAGGCCCGGGAGAAGCGCACCGAATCCCGGCGCATGTCGCGGAACAGGTCCGGGCCGCGCTGGGCGGCCCGGCCGATCCCGTGGAGGGAATTCGCCAGGAAGCCGAGCTGGTGCAGGATCGCGTTGTTGGGGATCGCCCGCATCTGGCGGGGATGGGTGATCCGGGCCGGCCCGCCCGTGTCGCTCTGGCGCGCCACCGGGCGGGAGCCGGTGCGGTCGATCAGGCTCGGGCCGAAGGTGCCGAGCAGGGCGGCGTAGCCGGCATCGTCGACCAGGGCCTCCATGTCCTGGCGGGCGGCCGTGAAGAATTCCAGGGCGAAATCCGGCTCCGAATAGATCGGGTCGTCCTTGGCGTCGCGGCCCTGCTGGCTGTCGTTGAGGGCATAGTCCGAAAAGCTGTCGTCCTCGGCGATGTCGAGGGCGTAGACGTGCTCGGCGATGCGGGCGACGCTGGCCTGGGCCAGCGCCTCGGTGCCGTAGAGCAGGTAGCCGTCGGTGCCCTGGAAGCTCGATTCGAGCCGCACCTTCAGGCCGGCCTTGCGGGCGCGGTCGCGGGCATCCTCGGGGGCCAGGTAGGCGAGGCGGTCGCGCAGCGAGGTCGGGTGGGCGCCCCGGCCGATCGACTCCCCGTGCGTGTCGAAGATCGCGAGCTCGACATCGGCCAGGCCGTTCTGGACCAGCATCTCGGTGATGCGCAGGCGCAGCCGCTCGATCCAGAAGGTCGCGGCGAGCTGGCCGACATAGCGGCCGGAATCCGAGTAGCCGAATTGCACGGTGAGCCGGCCGATCCGCTTCAGGTACTGGCGCCAATGCGGGTTGCGCAGGGCGTCGTCGAGCACCCGGATGCCCTGTTCCAGGGCGCTCGCGGTCTCGAACAGGGGCGTGATCTCGAGCTTGTCGGCAATGCCGTAATGGCGCGCCAGCCAGAGGGCGGCGAGCAGGGTGTAGCCGGTCTCGGTCTCGGCGATGAGGAAGCGCACCGGGTGGGTGCCGTCCACGTGCTTGAGGATCTGGGCGATGGTCATCATCAGCCGGGCGGCGGAGGCCCGCTCGGCGGCGAGCGCGCCGAAATCCACCGCGACCGGGCGGACGTCGTTCAGGAGCGTGTGGATGGTGGCCAGATGCGAGCGGCGCTGGGCGGAATCGGTCGGCTCGCCCTCCAGGTCGATCACCCGGCGCACGGCGTTGTGGATCTGGCTGGCGTTGAGCCGGAAATGCGGCAGGGCGTTCGACAGGCCGTGGGTGGCGACCCCCGAGCGCAGGACCGCAATCGCCCGCTTGTCGGCCTCGTCGGCGGCTTCCAGGGCGGCGGTGAGCCCGGCCACCAGGGCGCCGGCATCGGTCTGGGCGCGCTCGCGCTCGATGATCAGCGCCAGGGCGAAGCGGTGGACCGATTCCAGCGACGGCTTGTCGCCGAGCCGGGGGGCGACCGCGAGCTGGCGGTTGACCGCGGCGAGCGCGTCTTGGGCGAGCGCCCGGACCTCCCGGCAGGCGGGGCTGTCGGGCAGGTCGCGCATCACCCGGTCGAACTGCATGCGCTTGGAGATCAGCCGGTAGCGCAGGGTGTCCCACCAGCCGATATCGGTGCGCCCGTCGGTGTCGCAGCCGACCCAGCTGGCGATGGCGAAGGGGCGGGGCGTCAGCTCGGTCCAGCGCTCGGGCCAGCGGGCGCGGGCGGCGTCGAGCAGGGCGCCGTTGAACCCGTCGAGGGCGAGGCGGCCGTTATTGGCCGCCGCGCAGGCCTGCTCGAACTCGGCATCCAGGGTGATCGGCGCGTCCGGCCGGGTGGAGAGCGCGGCGGCGCGGGCGATCAGGTCGGCGCGGGCGGCGGCGTCCGCCAGGCTCGCGGCCTGGGCGAGAAGGCCCGCCACGGCTTTCGGCATGCCGAAGGTCGGGTGCGCGGTGAACACCACCGCGAAGGCGGTGCGGTGGATGAAGGCCGCGAAGGCGGCGAGACCGTCCGGGCCGCCGGGGGCGGCGGCGACCAGGCGCGCGGGGATCGCGGCTTGCGGGTCGGCCGGCCCGGATTCGAGCCCGACATAGGCGCGCAGCCGCTCGGCCCGGGCCGCGAGCGCCGCGGCGCGCAGCCGCACGAACAGGCCGTCGAGGTCCCCCGCCGCGATCTCGTTGCGGTCGAACCGGCGGGTGATCGCCAGCGTCACGGCCAGGACCGGATTGCGGAACGGGTCCTCCCGGGCCTGCTCCCGGGCACTCTCGATCAGGCCGAGGAGATGGCTCTCCAGTTCCTCGGGCTCGCGGCTCGGCTCATGCTGCATGGATCCGTCCCGGCTCCGGTCGTCTCGCCTCTACTGTTATAGGCAAGGCATGTTCCACGCATGACGGGGTGACGGCGCCGCCGCGGGCGGCTAGAGCTTCCCGCCTCATGGAGCGCCTGCTGATCATCCTGGCCGTGCTGATCTGTGTCGTGGCCGGGGTCGCGGTGGTCGGCATGTCGGCCCGCAGCCGGCGCGCGCCGCTGCGCATGGGCTCCGAGCTCGACGCCGAGGACGAGCACCTTCTGATCGGCACGGTCGGCCCGTCGCAGAGCCTGATCGACCGCGAGGCCGAGGTGCTCGACCCGCGCCTGCTGGATGTGGAGTCGTTCGACCTGAAACCAATCCCAGCCCCCGAGCGGACCGCGCGGATCGCGCCGCCGCCTCCCGAAGCGCCGGAATCGGGCCGATGAGGGCCGTGCGTCCCGGCGCGGCGGGCTTGCTGCTCGCCCTTCTGGCCGCCCCGGCGGCGCTGTCGGCGCCGGCTGCGCAGCCTCCGGCCCAAACGGCGCCCGCGCCGCCCGAGCCCGCGCCGGAGCCCGCTCCCGCCGCAGCCCCACCGGTGGAGCAGCCCTGCGGGGCCCGGGCGGCGCGCTACGAGGGCGGCAAGGGGTTCGCCATGGTGGTGACCCGATCCGGGCAGGTGCGCACCACCAATCCGCTCCGGCCCCTGACCCCGGAGGTGAACGAGGTCCTGCAGGTCGTGATCGCCGGCAAGGTCGCCACCGCCTACGGGCCGGATTTCTCGACCCTGCGGCGCGGCACCGCCCCGGCCACCATCGAGGCGATGCTGGGCGGGCCGATCCACTGGCAACCGGCCTTGCCGACCCTGCCGGACCCGATCGCCATCGTCACCGAGGAGGGGGCGACCCTGGCGCAGCTGGCGTTCCGCGCCTGCGAGGATCCCCCCGCGGTCAAGGCCGCGCCGAAGCCCCAGGCCAAGAAGAAGGCCCCGGCCAAGCGCGCGGCCCCGAAGCCGGCCGAGAAGGCGCCCCCGGGCTTCTCCGTGCCCCAGGGCGCGATCGCCGAGTAGGCGGGGCAGGGGGCTTCTTGCTGTCAGCGGATGGTGCTTACAGGACGGGGCACGGGTTGCCCCGTCGCACGGGACGCAGCGAGAGCCGGTCCCTTACCCCAACCCTCTCCCGCACGGGGGAGAGGGCCTGTCGCGCCTGGCATCGGTCAACCTGGAACAACGCATCCGCTGGCCGGCCGCAACCCGTTGGCGCGCGCGGAAAAACTACTTCTGCTTGGCGATGACCTTGTCCTTGATCCCGTCATAGACGTTCTTCGGGATAATCTTCTTGGAGACCAGCTCGTCCTTGCCGCGATAGGGCCGGCCCTTGATGATCGCGGCGGAGCGAGCCTCGCCGATGCCCGGCAGGGCATCGAGCTCGGCGGCGCTGGCGCTGTTGAGGTCGAGCAGGGCGCCCTTGGCGGCGTTGGGCGACCCGGCCACGGGCGCGCTCGGGGCGGTCGGCTTGGCGGGGGCGGTCGGGGCCGCGGGGCTCGACGTCTGGGGCGCCTGCGCCCAGGCGGGCGCCGCCAACAGGCTCGAGAGCAGGGCGAGGGCGGCAAAAGTCTTTTTGGAGGAAGCCATGGCGGTTCTCCCGAAGGGCCGGCCCGCTGCGCGGTGCCGTGGCCCGGATCTAGGTCCCGGCGACTTGAACCCCGGCTTAACGGTTGTGGTGCTGCGCCTCTAGCCACGGCCGGGCGCCGGCGTTATAAGCGCGCCCTCATCCGTATCCCGCGGTGTGCGAGGCGATCCTTGATCGAGGAGCCGCCCGCGCGCCGCTTTGCCCGCGGCATCACGAAGGATCCCTGCCATGGCCGTTCCGAAGCGAAAGACTTCCCCCTCCCGTCGCGGCATGCGCCGCTCGGCCGACGCCCTCAAGGCGCCGACCTATGTCGAGGACAAGGATTCGGGCGAGCTGCGCCGTCCCCACCACATCGACCTGAAGACCGGCATGTATCGCGGCCGTCAGGTGCTGAAGGTGAAGTCGGCCGAGGCGTAAGCTTCGGGATCGATTCGGGGCCCGGGACGTCCCAGTCTCGGCCTCATCCTGAGGTGCGCGCGCGAAGCGGGCGCCTCGAAGATCCTTCCGGAAGACACAAAGATCCCTGGCCCCCCTCGAGGCCCGCTGAGGCGGTCACTTCAGGACAAGGGGAACGCTTGCGATGTGCGTGACGCGCGCATCCCGGCACCATGATCGCGAGCGCATCTATGCAGGGCGGCACACGCTCTGCGGCCGTAGCGGTCTGCCGGGTTGCTTCGCTGCGCTCGAAATGACGGCAAGGCGATCAAGAATCATCACGCCAGCCGGCGTGCGGCCTCCGCGTAGCGCGCCGCGGCTGCCCGGGTGCGTTCCAGCCGCGACGGCCTGAGGGTCGGATCGCTGGCGGTCAGCAGGTGCGTGACGAAGCCCGCGGCCGCCCCACCTGTGCCGAATCGGTCCGGCGGGATGATCGTCGCGCGCGGCTCCGGCCGGCCTCCATCCAGAACCACCAGGGCCCGGACCGGCGGGATCGCGTCCGTGGACGCGACCGACCCGCTGGCGGCGGCCGCAGGGTGGGCCGGCCCGCTCCAGGCTGCACCGGTCCGGCCGATTCTCTCGATCCGCGCCATGGCGACACCCTCCGCACGTTTCCGTGCCCGTGTCGCCAACGTGGGACTGGCCTTAACGGTTCGTCAACTTATCGGAAACACGTAGTCGCACCCCCGTGACCGGTTTTCGCCAGCCAATGTCACTTCTTGGCGAGCGCCTCGAGGCGTTGCTGCATCTCCAGCATCTGCCGCTTGAGGTCGTCGAGCTCGCCGCCGGAATAGGCCGGCGTGCCCTGCGGCGGCGCCTGCGGGGCCGGGGACTGCGCCCCGCCGGCGGGCGGCGCGAAACCGGTGAACATCTTCATGGCGTCGCCGAAGAAGTTCATGTTGGTCCGCACCGACTGCTCGATCGCGTTCTGGAACGCGGCCGGGCCGAAGCTGTGGGCGAATTTCTCGCGCAGGCCGTCCTGATCCTTGGCGAAGTTCGCCATCGAGAATTCCAGGAAGCTCGGCACCATGGTGCGCATGCTGTCGCCGTAGAAGCGGATCAACTGGCGCAGGAACGCCACCGGCAGCAGGTTCTCGGCGCCGGCCTTGTTCTCCTGCTCGAAGATGATCTGCGTCAGCACCGAGCGGGTGATGTCGTCGCCCGCCCGCGCATCGTAGACGACGAAATCCTCGCCGTTCTGGACCATCGTGGCGAGGTCTTCCAGCGTCACGTAGGTCGAGGTGCCGGTGTGATACAGGCGCCGGTTGGCGTATTTCTTGATGACGGTCTGGGTGGCCTTGACGGTATCCGCCATCGGGAACGGCCTTTCTGGACTCGGGACTCTAGGGGCGTTTCAGGCTCGCGCGATGCGACCCGGCGGGGATCGTCTTCGCGCCCGCAACACGATCCTTAAAGCCTTCCACGGGCGCAGAAAACAGCAAACTGCGCCTCTTCAACGCAGAATAATGCCGGGTGCGGGCCCGCGCACAGACCATTTTAGTCTCTCAGCCGCGTCATCGAGGCGTTTTCAGGCTTGAGCGTCATCCTTGACTTCGCCGATCCGAGGCCCTTCATCGCGGGACAGGCTTCAGAGCGCGCCCGGATCGAGGAAGGCGCGCCGGCTCGTAAGAGGAGAACGTTCACATGGCAGGCAGCGAAGAGATCGTCATCGTCGGGGCCGCGCGCACGGCGGTCGGCTCGTTCGGCGGCGCCTTCGGGGCGGTGCCGGCCCACGAGCTCGGCGCCACCGCGATCAAGGCCGCCCTGGAGCGCGCCAACGTGTCCCCCGAGGACGTGGACGAGGTGATCTTCGGCCAGGTGCTCACCGCCGGCGCCGGCCAGAATCCGGCCCGTCAGGCCGCCATCAAGGCCGGCATCCCCGAGAAGGCCACCGCCTGGGGCCTCAATCAGGTCTGCGGCTCGGGCCTGCGCACCGTCGCCATCGGCATGCAGCAGATCGCCAACGGCGACGCCACCGTGATCGTGGCCGGCGGCCAGGAATCGATGTCGCTGTCGCCCCACGCCCAGTACCTGCGCGGCGGCCAGAAGATGGGCGACATCAAGCTCGTCGACACGATGATCAAGGACGGGCTCTGGGACGCCTTCAACGGCTACCACATGGGCCAGACCGCCGAGAACGTGGCCCAGGCCTTCCAGCTCACCCGCGAGCAGCAGGACCAGTTCGCCACCCGCTCGCAGAACAAGGCCGAGGCCGCTCGCAAGGAGGGCCGGTTCAAGGACGAGATCGTGCCGGTGACGATCCCCGGCAAGAAGGGCGACACCGTCGTCGACACCGACGAGTACATCCGCGACGGCGCCACCGTTGAGGCGATGGCCAAGCTCAAGCCGGCCTTCTCCAAGGAGGGCACGGTGACGGCTGCCAACGCGTCCGGCCTGAACGACGGCGCCGCCGCTCTCGTGCTGATGTCGGCCTCCGAGGCCGAGAAGCGCGGGCTCACGCCCCTCGCCAAGATCAAGTCCTGGGCGACCGCGGGCGTCGACCCGAAGGTGATGGGCACCGGCCCGATCCCGGCCTCCCGCAAGGCCCTCGAGAAGGCCGGCTGGAAGCCCTCCGACCTCGACCTGATCGAGGCCAACGAGGCCTTCGCGGCGCAGGCGCTGGCGGTGAACAAGGATATGGGCTGGGACGATGCGAAGGTGAACGTCAACGGCGGCGCCATCGCCATCGGCCACCCAATCGGTGCCTCGGGCGCCCGGGTGCTCGTCACCCTGCTGCACGAGATGAAGCGCCGCGACGCCAAGAAGGGCCTCGCCACGCTCTGCATCGGCGGCGGCATGGGCGTCGCGATGTGTGTCGAGCGGCCCTGATCCTTTTGTAACGGCCGGCTGTCCACCAATATAGACTTGAGTCCTAACTCAGAAAAAATCGCGTGCGGACGCCATCCGCACGCGGCATCACGTGATGCGAACAGGAGGAAACAACAATGGCTCAAGGACGCGTCGCACTCGTGACGGGCGGCACCCGCGGTATCGGCGCCGCGATCTCGAAGGGCTTGCAGGCCAAGGGCTACAAGGTCGCGGCCAATTACGGCGGCAACGACGAGGCGGCCCAGGCCTTCAAGGCCGAGACCGGCATCCCGGTCTTCAAGTTCGACGTGGGTGATCTGGCCAGCTGCGAGGCCGGCATCAAGGCGATCGAGTCCGAGGTCGGGCCGATCGAGGTGCTGGTCAACAATGCCGGCATCACCCGCGACGGCGCCTTCCACAAGATGACCTTCGACAAGTGGCAGGCGGTCATCAAGACCAACCTCGATTCGATGTTCACCTGCACCCGGCCGCTGATCGAGGGCATGCGCAATCGCGGCTTCGGCCGGATCATCATCATCTCGTCGATCAACGGCCAGAAGGGCCAGGCCGGCCAGACCAATTACTCGGCCGCCAAGGCCGGCGTGATCGGCTTCGCCAAGGCGCTGGCCCAGGAGAGCGCCTCCAAGGGCATCACGGTCAACGTGATCGCACCGGGCTACATCGCCACCGACATGGTGATGGCGGTGCCGGAGGAGATCCGCAACAAGATCATCGCCACGATCCCGACCGGCCGCCTCGGCAAGGCCGAGGAAATCGCCCACGCGGTCGAGTATCTGGCGAGCGACGAGGCGGGCTTCATCAACGGCTCGACGCTCACCGTGAACGGCGGCCAGCACTTCGTCTGACCGCTTTTTCAGGGTGTACGGGGCGCGCCCGGTTCCGCCGGGGCGCCGCGCTCATCACCGACGCCGCGTTGCCCTGCCGGGCCGCGCGGCGTTTCTTTTTGGATGTCGCGCGCCGCCGCTGGGTTTCGAAACGGCCGATCCCCAACGCCCTCTTCCTCGGGCACCCAAGTGAAGCGGAGGCCCCGAACGGGTCCTCCGGAAGCGACCGCGATCCCGGACAGCCCCCCCGAGCACGCAAATCCTTAGCCAGCCGTTCGGCCGATGGCCGCCACTGAGCAAAGAAGACTTCGCAGGCCGCGCAAGTCTGACGAATCCGTTCCTGCGCCGTAGATCCTGTCGGAATGCGTGTGGATCTGTGCATTGCGGGAGCCGGCGCGTGAAATCGCACAGGTGCTCCGGAACACGAACAATTTGAGCCGTCCCGGATAGGTCTCGTTTCAGCCCGGCGTGGTTGTTCACGCCAGCAAGAACGAAGGCCCCGACACGATGAACACCACATTCACCATGCGCTCTGCCGGTGAAAATCTTGCCGCCGACCGGAAGATCCGTGCGCGTGGCGTCTCGACCTTCGCCAAGCTCGGCCTCGCCGCTGCCTGCGCGCTCGGCCTCGCCGCCTGCGTCACCCCGCAGGAGCGGCACGCCATGGATGGCAACCAATGCTACGCGTTCGGGTTCGAGCCCGGCACCGACGCCTTCGCCCAGTGCATGATGGATCTCCATCAGCAGCGCGCGCTGACCCAGGCCAACCGGGACCTGTACTGGCGGTCCCACTTCGCCGAGCAGACCCGCCGCCGGGAGGCGCAGCAGGATCTCTACAAGCAGATGAGCCTGCAGCGCAGCGGCGACACGCGCTTCCCCGTCTGCGGCGCCGCCTCGGATGGCGGCATGGACCGCCGAACCATGACCTGGTTCGGCCCGAACTGCCGCGCCCGCTGATCCCGATCCGGAGAGACCCCCATGTCCGATCTCATCGCCCGCGGCCCGCGGAACCCGAGCCGGCTCATCTTCGTCGCCACCGCCCTGGTCGGCGCCGCGACCGGATTCTCGACCGGCGACTTCGGGTTGTTCTGCCTGGCCGTTTTCGGCTGCGCGATCCTGTTGTCCGCCAGCTACGCACTGGTCCGGCGCTGGCTCGGTTGGGAGCCGCTGAAAGTCGACGACCTGTTCGAAGTGGTGCGGCTGCTGTCGCCGCACTGATCCTCTTCCCTGCGCGGGCCACGCGCAGGGAATCCGAGACGACCGGCCCAATCCGTCGAAGGCTCGCCGGTCACGCCCCCATCATCGCCGCCGCATTCACGCCCTCGAGATCGCCATGACCCTCGCCCTGATGCTCGCCTGCGTCCTCCTGGTTAACGTCGTGATGGCCGGCCTGTTCTCGCTCGTCGCCCTCTGGGCCGACTGAGCTACGGAGCGCCGACGCAATTGGCGTAGAAGGTCGTGGTCGCCGGCCAGTCCGAGAACACGCCGAGCACGCCGACCTGGCCGTGCAGCACGTCCAGCAACCGCAGGATGTCGCCATCCCCGGTCACCACCGGCTTGATCGACTGGTAGTAGTATCCGCCGCCCTCTTTCAGCGGCCCCGAGCGCTCCAGCGACCAGGCGATCAGGCCGAGCCCGGCCTTCTTCGCCTCCCTTGCATAGGTGGAGGGCTCGATCGCACCGTCAGGACCGGGACGGACCAGCATCCACAAGGGCGGCGCCAGGATCTTGACCCCCTTGGCGGCGAGCTCCGCCATGCCGGGCTTCCAGGTCTCCGGCTTCTCCGGATCGAAGCCCTTGGTGGTCTCGTCGCGGTCGTCGAGGAAGATCGCCTGGCGGCCGAATTCCGGGTCCTTCTCCAGCCAGTACAGGATATCCCGAAGCTGGAAGCTCTGCGGGTACACGTCGGAAGCCGGGATCCCGGCCTGCTTGTACTCGTCGATCAGCTGCTGGGCGTATTGGTCCTGGGTGTAGCTGCCCTCGAACGGCATCGGCACCTGGGGCGCCTTCAGCTCGGGGGTGAACTTGCGGCCCATCCCCTTCACCAGGGCGATGTACTCCTTGTGGGACATCAGCGTGCCGGTGGTGGCGTAGAGGTCGGTGCGCCAATGCGGCGTCGCGTTCATGTAGGCGGCGACCGTGGTTGCGTCCGGGTCGGCCGCGTCCATCTTGCCGTTGAGCGATTTGAACTCGGCCAAGGTCAGGTCGCTGGTGCAGCACTTGGCCGAGGCCTTGCGGCCGGTGGCCGGGTCGGCGGGCTCGAACCCCTTGGTGCATTTCGCGGCGAGGTTCGGCCGGGCCAGGATGTCGGTGGTCGTGTGCAGGTCGCACTGGCTGTGCCGGCAGACCAGCTGGCGGTCCTTGGTGAAGGCGACGTCGCACTCGATGATCCCGGCGCCCATCCGATAGGCGGCGAGCAGCCCCTCCTTCGTGTGCTCGGGGAACATCAGCGGCGCGCCCCGGTGCGAGATCGAGAAGGTTCTCGGCGTGTAGGGCCGGTCGATGCCGCAGGCGGACAGGTGGTCCTTCAGCGGCCCGGGCTTCAGCTGGTCGACGAGGTAGAACGGGCGCGGTCCGAGCTGCACGCCCTCGCCGGCGAGCGCCGAGCCTCCCGTCAGCAGCAGCCCAAGGACAGCAAGGATCGCGCGCATCGACAGATCTCCCGGTTGCAGCGCCCGTAGAGCGCGACCGTGACAGGGGCGTGAAGCAGCCTCGCCGACTCAAGGCGCGCATGATAGCTGCGATTCATGAGCCAGACAGCGTCATCTTCGGCCCGCGACAGGGCGCGCTCGGCCGCGACCGTGGCGGGGTTCGGGGCGATCCTGCTGTGGTCGCTGCTCGCCCTGTTCGCCGCGGCCTCCGGCACGGTGCCGCCGTTCCAGCTCGCCGCCATGACCTTCTGGATCGGCGGCCTGTGCGGCTGCGCCACCTGGATCGCCCGGCCGTCCCGCGCCCGGGCTCTGCTCCAGCCCTGGCCGGTCTGGCTCCTCGGCGTCGGCGGGCTGTTCGGCTACCACGCGCTCTATTTCAGCGCCCTGCGCCTGGCCCCGCCGGCCGAGGCGGGCTTGATCAACTATCTCTGGCCGCTGCTGATCGTCCTGTTCTCCGCCCGGCTGCCGGGGGCGGGCGGGCTGCGCGCGGGCCATGTCGCGGGCGCGGCTCTGGGGCTGGCCGGCGTGGCCGCCCTGTTCGCCGGCCGGGGCAATCTCGATTTCGCCGCGGGGGCGTTGCCGGGCTACGCCGCCGCCCTGGCCGCGGCCTTCGTGTGGGCCGCCTACTCGGTGCTGTCCGCCCGGGTCGGCCAGGTGCCGACCGACGCCGTCGCGGGTTTCTGCCTGGTCACGGCGGCCCTGAGCCTGGCCTGCCACCTCGTCTTCGAGACGACGATCTGGCCCGCGGACGCCACCCAATGGGGCGCGGTGCTGCTCCTCGGGATCGGGCCGGTGGGGGCCGCCTTCTATCTCTGGGATATCGGCTGCAAGCGCGGCGATGTCCGCCTGCTCGGCGTCACCGCCTACGCGGCCCCGGTCCTGTCGACTCTGATCCTGGTGGCGACCGGCTATGCCAAGCCCGTCCCGGCTCTGGCACTCGCCTGCCTGCTGATCGTGGCCGGCGCGCTGACGGCGGTGCGCGCCTCGCGGGCGGCGCCGAAGGCGGTCTAGCTCCGCGGGGTCGGCCGCCAATCCGGCGGGGCCATCTCGAAGCCCGCGAAGTCGAAGCCCGGCGAGACCGTGCAGCCGACCAGCGTCCAGGCGCCCAGGCTGGTGGCGGTCTGCCAGTGCCCCGCCGGGACCACGCATTGCGGGCGCTGCCCGGCCGCGAGGTCCGGCCCGAGATGCTGGGCGGTGGCGTCGTGGCCGTTCGGGCTGGTCGTGATCACCAGCGGCGCGCCGGCGTGCCAGTGCCAGATCTCGGTGGCGTCGACCCGGTGCCAGGCGGAGGCCTCGCCGATATCGAGCAGGAAGTAGATCGCGGTGCCGACCGAGCGGCCGTCCACCGTGCGCGGGTCGCGGAAGGTCTCGCGGTAATGCCCGCCCTCCGGATGGGGCTTCAGCCCCAGGGTCGCGATCACCTCGGCTGCCGTCATCATTCGCGTCTCCGTCCTTCGCTTGCCGCCACTCGGCGCCGATGGTACCGGCCAAATCGTTGGAAGGTCCCGAAAAAATGCCGAGCCCGATTGTACGCCTCCACCGCGGCGACCTGCCCGCCGATTACGACGCCGGGCGGGCCGTGGCCATCGACACCGAGACGCTGGGGCTCAATCCGCACCGGGACCGGCTCTGCGTGGTGCAGATCTCCACCGGCGACGGCACCGCCGACGTGGTCCAGATTCCCCAGGATGGCCCGGAGCCGGTCGTGCTCAAGCGCGTCCTCGCGGATCCCGAAATCCTGAAGATCTTCCACTTCGCCCGGTTCGACGTGGCGGTCCTGTTCAAGGCGTTCGGGGTGATGCCGGGGCCGGTCTACTGCACCAAGATCGCCTCGAAGCTCGCCCGGACCTACACCGACCGTCACGGGCTCAAGGACGTGGTCCGCGAGCTCGTGGGCGTCGACCTGTCGAAGCAGCAGCAATCCTCCGACTGGGGGGCCGAGACCCTGACGCAGGCGCAGCAGGATTACGCAGCCTCCGACGTGCTCTATCTCCACGCCGCCCGGGAGCGGCTCGACGCCATGCTGGCCCGGGAGGGCCGCACCGATCTCGCCGCCGCCTGCTTCGCCTTCCTGCCCACCCGCGCCCGGCTCGACCTCGACGGTTGGCCCGAGACCGACATCTTCGCGCATACGTGAACGACGTTGCCGGCCGCGGGGCGATTCCGGCGGGGCCTGAGACTTTCCCGTCACCGCAGCGCGAACGGTCGCTGCTAGGTTGCTTTCGCCGGGGCTTGCGAGTCCCGGCCAGGCCCTCCTCGCCGGTCACCCACCCGATCAGGCCGGCGAGGAGGGTCCGTCCTCAGGTCAGGGTACGCAGGCCGGACGGCGTCGCGATCCGGGCGGTCCAGCGCGGGGCCGGGCCGGCCTCGATCCGCGGCGGGTCGGTCAGGCCGAGGTCCGCATGGAGCGCCGCCACCGCTTCCGGCTCCGGATGGATGAGCGAGAAATCATCGAGATGCGCCCCGAAATCCGGCATCGTCCCTGCCGGGTGCGGGCGGTCGCCCCAGTCCATCACGTAGGGCGCGGCGCCGTCCGCCGGCCAGGTCCCGTCCGGGCGCAGGCCGAAGCGCCACGACAGCGTGCCCCGGGTCAGCGTCGCCGCCGCGCCGAGCAGGTCGGGATGGGCGGCGAGCAGAGTGTCGATGTCATTGGTGCGGGCGACGAAGCCGCGCAGCCGCCGCCCGGCCTCCCACTCCGCCCGCACCCGCGCCGCATCGCCGAGGCCGAACCAGCGGGCGCGGGGCGGCGGCGCTGCCTCGGGATCGGCGGCGATCACTTCGAGGAACGTCGATGCGCCGAGGCGGAGCAGATGGTTGCGGGTGCCCATCTCGGAATGGCGCCCGCCCTCCGGCATGTCGAGGCCGAGGCAGGCCCGGACATGGGCCACGCCCTCCGCGAGGTCTGGGGCCACGACGACGAGGTGGTCGAGGGTGAGCATCCGTGCATCTGCCGCTTTGAACGATCGAGACGTCCGCGTGTCACATGCCCTTCCGCAGGTCGAGATGAACCTGGATAAGCAAGCGTCGAAGGTCCTCCGGATCAAGGAAGCGCAAGTCGGTGCAGGCGGTGGCCCGGAATTTCATCCGTTTCTCCGGTGTTAGGTCGCTCCCCAGCACCGCGCCTATGAAATCGCGCAAGCGGCGCGATCCTCGCCCTTGAAGCAGCCAAGACTCGCGGCGGTGGCTTCCTCGAACGACGCGTCCTGATCGTCGATGCTCTGATTGAACCGCTCACCGAAGCGGATGAATTCCGGTGTCGCAGGCATCCGTCCCGATTCCCGCCGCGCCCGGTTCCGCAGCTTGCTCTGCCGGCTCACGACTGCTTTCGCGTCACAATCTGTCTCGCACTCTCTTGAGGAAGGCTCTGAGTTCGGCGCCATCGTAGAACACGATGTCTGCCTCCGACGACCACCACAGCTTTCGCAGTTCCTCGTCCGAGACATCGTCCTGCGTGAGGGTGTCAAGATAGGCTTTCAGGCGGCCTCCTTCGGTTTCGTCCTTGAAAGGGGAAAGAATCCATTGAATTACCGCGTCTTCAGTAGAAAAACCCTCCATAAGATCTTGGTGGAATTGACGTGTGAATGTGTCAAATTCTGACGATTTTACCGACGGACGTGAAGCCGATTGGATGATGATTTCAGGGCGGAAGGCTTGTTTTAAAATATCGACTTCATCAGTATTGATCTTAGTAAATACAATAATTAGAAAAAATAACATGATCATTTCAGATATACTATAATCATAATCGATCGCGAATATTATTAAGCAACAATCTTAGTGGCGGTGCAGAATGGAACAACCAATGCGCTTTCGAGTCGTTCCAGATATCTAATAATTCCTTGCCGTCGAAATCATCGCTTGTGATAAGAGATAGATAATCACGCAGAGATAAACGGCGCTCTTGCGAAAACGGCTCTATGACAAATTGCAAAAGTTCCGCTTCCGTGCTAAAAATTAGATCGACATCTTGAAAAAAGCGTTCGGTCAATTCGTCGAACTCTGGATGTGTAGCCATATCAATCTCCTTCATTGTAAGGAAACGCTGATTGTACGTGATAACCTCGCGACGACCGTCGATCGCGGACTATGTATATGGCTACGCCATACGTATTTCTCATGTACATCACGCCATCTTTGGTAATGTATGCCTCGCGGCCAGTTCGATATCCGAACCGCGTTGTAAAGTAGGCGCGGTCTTTCTCCCCAGATGCCACTTCATCAACGCGCTGGGCGTTGATTTCCAACGTTCGATTAACGAGGTCGTTAGCTGACTCTCGGGAGTCGAACGAGCCGTCGCGTTGCAGTCCGCCATGAGCCAACAGGTTTCCCCATTGGCTCTTCCGCACGCGTTCCATCATCTCTTCGTCGGTCTTTCCGACGTGTGACTCAATTGTATGTCCCCCGAGTTTTTCCTCTTCTTCTAAAACTACGTTATATTAATATTTATCTTTGTTGCTGACATTATATATGTGCGCTGTGTTGTCGTTCTCAGACCGAACTGAACCGTCGTCACTCGTCCACTGTCCCCCGTCCGGATGTCCGGCGGGGACCCGCGGTTGGCCGGGATTGTAGGCGCGAAAGACGAGGCTGAGTCGAAGCAGCTTTACCTCAACACTGAGAGCTGCCAGCTGCCACCGGAACCGGGTGACGACGATCTCTTTCGTGACCATGAATCACCCCGCCTGCGACCGGGTCATTAATAGGCTAATAATCTTATTTGTCAAGTTTGTTCTTGATTTGTTCGACGTTCGAGGTTGGAGTTGGCGACGGGCGCTTCTACCTCACCTCTCAAAGTCGAGGGCCGGGCGTCACGCCCGGCCCCCTCTCACATCACAGCGAGTAGTACTGCACGAACTCGATCGGGTGCGGGGTCATCTCGTAACGCAGCACCTCGGTCATCTTCAGCTCGATGAACGAGTCGATCTGGTCGTCCGTGAACACGCCGCCTTCCTTGAGGAAGGTCCGGTCCTTGTCGAGGCTGGTGAGCGCCTCGCGGAGCGAACCGCACACGGTCGGGATCTTCTTCAGCTCCCGGGGCGGCAGCTCGTAGAGGTCCTTGTCCATGGCCGGGCCCGGATCGATCTTGTTGCGGATGCCGTCGAGGCCGGCCATCAGCAGGGCCGAGAAGGCCAGGTAGGGGTTGGCCATCGGGTCGGGGAAGCGGACCTCGACGCGCTTGGCGTTCGGGCTCTTGGTCCACGGGATCCGGCAGGAGGCCGAGCGGTTGCGCGCCGAGTAGGCGAGCAGCACCGGCGCCTCGTAGCCCGGCACCAGCCGCTTGTAGGAATTGGTCGAGGGGTTGGTGAAGGCGTTGAGCGCCTTGGCGTGGCGGATGATGCCGCCGATGTACCAGAGGCATTCCTGGCTGAGGCCGGCATACTTATCGCCGGCGAAGACCGGCTTGCCGTCTTTCCAGATCGACTGGTGAACGTGCATGCCCGAGCCGTTATCGCCGTAGACCGGCTTGGGCATGAAGGTCGCCGACTTGCCGTAGCTCTGGGCGACGTTGTGGATGCAGTACTTGTAGATCTGCATGTGGTCGGCGAGCTTGGTCAGCACGTCGAACTTCATGCCGAGCTCGTGCTGGGCGCTGGCCACCTCGTGGTGGTGCTTCTCGACCTTCACGCCCATGGACTGCATCGCGGCCAGCATCTCGCCGCGCATGTCCTGGGCCGAATCCTGCGGCGGGACCGGGAAGTAGCCGCCCTTGGTCTGGACCCGGTGGCCGAGATTGCCGCCCTCGTAATCGGTGAAGCCGTTGGTCGGCAGCTCGTTCGAGTCGAGCTCGAAGCCGGTCCGGTACGGGTCGGCCGCGAACTTCACGTCGTCGAACACGAAGAACTCGGCCTCGGGGCCGACATAGATCGTGTCGCCGATCCCGGTCTGCTGCAGATAGGCCTCGGCGCGCTTGGCGGTGCCGCGGGGATCGCGCGAATAGGGCTCGCCGGTGGCGGGCTCGAGCACGTCGCAGACGATCGACAGGGTCGAGGCCGAGAAGAACGGGTCCAGGCAGGCGGTGGACGGATCCGGCATCAGCAGCATGTCGGACTCGTTGATCGCCTTCCAGCCGGCGATCGAGGAGCCGTCGAACATGGTGCCTTCGGCGAAGATCTCGTCGTCGATGAGCGACACGTCGAACGTCACGTGCTGCCACTTGCCGCGGGGGTCTGTGAACCGGAAGTCCACGTAGCGTACGTCGTTGTCCCGGATGGTCTTCAGAACCTCGGCCGCAGTCGTCATCGTGGGCATCCTCCAGGAAAGGCGTCGGGGATTCTCGCGCGGGGCGTCCACCTTGGGTCGGGCCGCACCGGCCGCGCCGCTTGATATCCGTCGCGGGGCCGCCTTGCCACCCGGGCAGACGGGGAATCGCTCACGGAGCGAGAGGTTTGGCCCATGCGGGCCGCGCGCTCTCGATAGCGTGAACGCCGTTCGGAGGGAATTGGCCCCATCCGGGGTCCGGCGACGCGGTTTCTGGCATGCTCCATGCAAAGGCGGCAGCGGCCGTCGAGGCGGCGGCAAGCCGTTCGCGTCGCCCGGGATTTGACCAGGTCGCGCATCGACAACGGACGAGAGAACCGGAATGACGAAATATAAGCTCGAGTATATATGGCTCGACGGGTACACGCCGGTCCCGAATCTGCGCGGCAAGACGCAGATCAAGGAATTCGACAGCTTCCCGACCCTCGACCAGCTCCCGATGTGGGGGTTCGACGGCTCGTCCACGAAGCAGGCCGAGGGCGGCAGCTCCGACTGCATGCTCAAGCCCGTGCGCCACTTCCCCGACCCGGCCCGCAAGAACGGCGTCCTGGTCCTGTGCGAAGTGATGATGCCGGACGGCAAGACCCCGCACGAGTCCAATAAGCGCGCCACCATCCTGGATGACGCCGGCGCCTGGTTCGGCTTCGAGCAGGAGTACTTCCTGTACAAGGACGGCCGCCCGCTCGGCTTCCCGGCCAGCGGCTTCCCGGCCCCGCAGGGCCCGTACTACACCGGCGTCGGCTATTCGAATGTCGGCGACGTCGCCCGCAAGATCGTCGAGGAGCATCTCGACCTCTGCCTCGACGCCGGCATCAACCACGAGGGCATCAACGCCGAGGTCGCCAAGGGCCAGTGGGAATTCCAGATCTTCGGCAAGGGCTCCAAGAAGGCCGCCGACGAGATGTGGATGGCCCGCTACCTCCTGCAGCGCCTGTGCGAGAAATACGGCATCGACGTCGAGTACCATTGCAAGCCGCTCGGCGACACCGACTGGAACGGCTCGGGCATGCACTGCAACTTCTCGACCGCGTTCATGCGTGAGCACGGCGGCAAGGCCTATTTCGAGAAGCTCATGGAGGCGTTCAAGAACGCCCGCGAGGACCACATCGCGGTCTACGGCCCGGACAACCACATGCGGCTGACCGGCAAGCACGAGACCGCCTCGATCCACGAATTCTCGTACGGCGTGGCCGACCGCGGCGCCTCGATCCGCGTGCCCCACTCCTTCGTGAACAACAACTACAAGGGCTATCTCGAGGATCGCCGCCCGAACTCGCAAGGCGACCCCTACCAGATCGCCTCGCAGGTGCTGAAGACGATCTCTTCGGTGCCGACCGAGGCCGCTGTCGCCGCCTGAGGCGGGCCCGGGAGCCTCGGGCTTCCGATGAAACGTTCCGGAGCCGGGCCCGCGCGCCCGGCTTCGCCGTCTTCAGGTCCGGCGCGGGCGCTCGTCGTCGCGGATCGCGGCCTCGTGGTACCAGGCGCCGCCGAAGCTCGGCATCGGCGCAGGCTTGGCCTTCTCCGCCGCCCGCGGTGCCGGTCGGGCGCGCCGGAACGCCGACAATTCATAGATCTTGGCGGTGTCACGCCCGTCGGTTCCGGCCATCACATGGTCCTCCTGAATGGATTCGAGGCGGCCGATCGGCCGTCCGTTCCAGAGGATGTGGGGTTGCCGGCGCAACACTCCATGCCCTGGCACGTCGATGCCGGACATTCGTGCAGCGTGAATTCTTAGGCAGGACGGTGGCGGAGCAGGAAAACGCCCGCGCGTGACGTCGGAATGCTGGTCGCTTCCGGGATCAGGGCACAAGATCCGCCGGCGCGAAGCCGCGCGGATCAGCCGTCAGATCGCGTCGGTGCCGGTCTCGCCGGTGCGGATGCGGATCGCTTCTTCGATCGTCGAGACGAAGATCTTGCCGTCGCCGATGCGGCCGGTCTGGGCCGACTTGCGGATCGCCTCGACGGCGCCCTCGACGAGCGCGTCCGACAGGACGATCTCGAGCTTCACCTTGGGCAGGAAGTCGACCACGTATTCGGCACCGCGATAGAGCTCGGTATGGCCCTTCTGACGGCCAAAGCCCTTCGCCTCGATGACGGTGATGCCCTGGAGGCCGACCTCCTGGAGCGCCTCCTTCACCTCGTCGAGCTTGAAAGGCTTGATGATCGCTTCGATCTTCTTCATGCCGCTCGGGCCTGCGCTGCGCTGCCGGATATTTCTAACATCGTCGTGAAGCCTCCGCCACGCCGTTTTCGCGACGGGCGCCACGTTAGTGCCCATTCGGCGCGCAGGCTACGCACATCCTTCGGGCTTTCGATGAATTTGTGGCGCATTTTTAATCACCGGTGTTCGGTGCACGGGCAGACGTGGAGATGAGCATGCGGGTGCTGACGGTCGCGGCGATGCGGCAGGTCGATGCGGCGGCGATCGCAGGGGGAATACCGGGCATCCGGCTGATGGAGGCGGCCGGGGCCGCGGTCGCCGAGCGCGCCGCCGCGCGGCTGCCGGCGGGCGGGCGGGTCGTGGTCCTGTGCGGGCCCGGCAACAATGGCGGCGACGGGTTGGTGGCCGCGCGGCTGCTGGCCGAGCGCGGCTATGCGATCGACCTATTCCTGCTCGGCGAGCGCGCGGCGCTGCCCGGCGACGCCGCCCTCGCGGCCGAGGCCTGGACCGGTCCGGTGCACCCGGCCGCCGCCGAGGCGCTGCCCCCATGCGACCTCGTGATCGATGCCCTGTTCGGCGCCGGACTGTCGCGCGATCTCGACGGCGCGGCCGGCGCCCTGGTCGAGGCCGTGAATGCCGGCGGCCGCCCGGTGCTCGCCGTCGATGTGCCGAGCGGCGTCGACGGCGATACCGGTGCCGTGCGCGGCGTCGCGATCCGGGCCGTGGAGACCGTGACCTTCGTGGCGTTCAAGCCGGGGCACCTGCTCCAGCCCGGCCGGGGCCTGTGCGGCCACCGTCATCTGGCCGATATCGGGACGGGCGCGGCGGCCTTGGAGGTCGGTCTCGGTGCCGCGACGCCACCGATCTACCGGAACGGGCCGGACCTGTGGGCGAAAACCTTTCCCCGGCTCACCGGGGAGAGCCACAAATATACGCGGGGCCACGCCCTGGTCCTGTCGGGTCCGGCGACCAAGACCGGCGCAGCGAGGCTCGCCGCCCGGGGCGCCCTGCGGGTCGGGGCCGGCCTGGTCACCCTGGCCTCGCCCCAGGCGGCCCTGGCCGAGAACGCCGCCCAGCTCACCGCGATCATGCTGCGGCCCTGCGAGACGGCGGACGACCTCGACGATCTGCTCACCGACGAGCGGCTCAACGTCGTCCTGGCCGGCCCGGGCCTCGGCACCGGCGAGCCGACCCGGGAGCGCGTCGCGGTAGCTGCCGCCGCCGGCCGCAGCCTCGTGCTCGACGCCGACGCGCTGACGAGCTTTGCCGGACAGGCGCCGCTGCTCGCCGCCCATCTGGCGGACGGCGACGCGCAGGCGGTGCTCACGCCGCATGAGGGCGAGTTCGCACGGCTGTTCAAAGGGACGGAAGCCACCGCCGAGGGGGCCGACAAGGTTGCCCGCACCCGCGCCGCCGCCGCGCTCATCGGCGCCGTCGTGGTCCTGAAGGGATCCGACACCGTGATCGCGAGCCCCGACGGGCGCGCCGCGATCAACGATCACGGCAGTCCCTATCTCGGCACCGCAGGCTCGGGCGACGTGCTGGGCGGGCTGATCGCCGGGCTGCTGGCCCAGGGCATGCCGGCCTTCGAGGCTGCGGCGGCCGGCGTCTGGCTCCACGGCGATGCCGGGCTCCGCCATGGGCCGGGCCTGATCGCCGAGGACATCCCGGAGTTGATGCCCGCCGCGCTCGGGAGCCTCGTCGAAGCCGGGCTCAGGTAACCTCGAACATCGTCCACAGGCCGGTGTCGAACCGCTCCAGCACGGTGGCGCTGATCAGCCAGCGCCCCGGATTGTCGGCCAGGAAGCCGATGCGGGCAGTGCGGCCTTCCAGGAGCTGGAACGTGTCGAGCCAGTAGGGCTCCCAGCCGTCGTCCAGGGGATGGAGTAGGCGGAAGCAATGGCCGTGCAGGTGCAGGGACTGCGGGAAGGCGGTCTCGTTGCGCAGGGCCAGCACCACCACCTGCCCGCGCTTCACCGTGAAGATCGGCTGCAGGCCCGTACTCGCGCTGGTGCCGTTCACCGACCAGATTTTTTGGGGATCGCCGGTGTAGACCGGCTCTGGCGCCGGCTTGTCCTTCGGCGCGTCTTTGGCGGCCTCCTTGGCCGCCTTGGGCACGAAGGCGCCGCCGGTGATCACCACGTCGCGCCGCAGGGCGTTCTGAAGCTTGATCTCGGCGGGCAGGCGCTTGTTCTCGCCGATCGGCCCGATGGGCGGCCGCTTCTCGGTGATCTTGGCGCCTTTGGTGGTGACGGTGGCCAGGGTCAGGCCCTGGCCGACCAGCGCGATGATCGAGCAGGTGGCGCCCTCCTGCTCGGGCAGGTCGACCATCAGGTCGTAACGGGTGCCCGGGGGGAACGGCAGGGTCGCGCGCAGGGGCTCGAACGTATCGGTGGGCTGCCCGTCCACGGCCGCGACATAGACCTTCACGCCCTCGAACCGGAGCCGCGTGCCGCGGGCGTTGCAGGCATTGCCGAGGCGCAGGCGCACCCGCGCGCCCGGGCGCGCCGCGAACGTGTCCGGCACCGGCTTGCCGTTGACCGTCACGAGATTGCCGAGGCGCCCGTTCGTGGCGGCGAAGAGCGGCTGGCCGAACGGCATCAGGACGGCATCGTCCTCCAGCCGCCAATCCTGCATCACCAGCCCGACATCGGCGTCGACCAGCGGCGGGTTCGCCTCCTCGACGATCAGCATGCCGGCCAGCCCCCGGCCGGACGGCTCGCTCGCCCCGCCCACGACGAGGGGGCGGATCAGGTAGGTCCCGGCATCCGGGGGCGTGAACTGGTACAGGAAGTCGGCGCCCGGCTGGATCGGCGCCTGGGTCACGCCGCCCACCCCGTCCATCGCGTTGACGTTGCGGACCCCGTGCCAGTGCAGCGACAGCGGCTTGTCGGTGCGGTTCTCGATCTTGAGCCGGACCGGCTGGCCGAGCTTGATCCGCACCAGCGGTGGCACGGTTTTCCCGTCGAAGCACCAGATTGGCGTCTCGGCCGCGGGCTCGGGCCGCAGCCGGGCCTTGCCGGGGGTGGCCGGCAGGCTGGGGGGCGCAGCCTCGGCCGGTGCCGAACCCGGCGTCGCGGGTTTCTCGGGCGCGGTCGCCTGCGCCTGCACCGCCTCCGGCAGCAGCCCGAACGCGGCCGCCGTGGCGAGCAGGGTCCGGCGCGACGGCGTTCCGCCGCGCGGATCGGTCGGCGGCACGGGGCGGAATGAGGTCATGGGGTCTCGACGGCGGCTCGCAGCGGGCCTGGGTAGATAGCCGCGTGCCCGGGCGCGCGCCACCGCCGGCACGGGAGGTTAAGTTTTTTGCTGCGAGCCGTGCGGCCCATGCTATAGGGCGCGCTTCCGGCGGCCGGCGACGCGCCGGGTGTCGGCACGCGCGGGCGTGGCGGAACTGGTAGACGCGCTGGATTTAGGTTCCAGTGTCGCAAGACGTGGGGGTTCGAGCCCCTCCGCCCGCACCAGGACGCTTCGAGATGGCGCGGCCCCGCTCGGGGCCGTCTCATCCCCGTATCCGACACCGTCGTTTCCCGGACCGCGCGACCAAGCCGCACGACGCCGGCCCGGCCGGCGACCACAAGGTTTTTTGAAGAGCGACGACGACGATGCAGGTGACCGAGATCAACGCCCAGGGTCTGAAGCGCGAGTTTCAGGTGCTGCTGGCCGCCCAGGAACTCGAGGAGCGCCTGACGACCGAGCTCTCCGGCATGAAGGACAAGGTCCAGCTGAAGGGCTTCCGCCCCGGCAAGGTCCCGGTCGCGCATCTGCGCAAGGTCTATGGCCGCTCGGTCATGGCCGAGGTGGTGCAGAACGCGGTCAACGAGGCCAACCGCAAGATCGTGGCCGATAACGGCCTCAAGCTGGCGCTGGAGCCGCAGGTCGAGTTCCCGACCGACCAGGCCGAGGTCGAGAAGGCGCTCGACGCCAAGGCCGACCTGGCCTTCAAGGTCGCCCTCGAGGTGATGCCGAATTTCGAGCTGGCCGATCTCTCCGACGTCAGCCTCAAGAAGCTCGTGGCCAAGCCCGACGAGTCCGAGGTCGACGAGGCCCTGCAGCGCATGGCCGGCCAGAGCCGTCCGTTCACCGAGCGGGAGGAGGGCGCCGAGGCCCAGAACGGCGACCGCGTCACCATCGATTTCGTCGGCCGCATCGACGGCGAGGAATTCCAGGGCGGCAAGGGCGAGGGGATCGACCTGGAGCTCGGCTCCGGCTCGTTCATCCCGGGCTTCGAGGAGCAGCTGGTCGGCGCCAAGGTCGGCGAGAAGCGCGTCGTGAAGGCGACCTTCCCCGAGGCCTACGGCGCCGAGCATCTCGCCGGCAAGGATGCCGAGTTCGACGTGACCGTCACCAAGATCCAGGCCCCGGGCGAGGCCAAGATCGACGACGAGTTCGCCAAGTCGCTGGGCATGGAATCCCTCGAGAAGCTGCGCGAGGCGATCGCCAAGGCGATCGGCGGCGATTTCGAGGCAGCGTCGCGCCGCAAGCTCAAGAAGGAGCTCCTGGACGCGCTGGACGGCAAGTACGCCTTCGAGCTGCCGCCGACCCTCGTCGCGCAGGAATTCGCCAGCGTCTGGGCGCAGGTGGAGCAGGACCTGAAGGCCCGCGGCAAATCGTTCGAGGACGAGGACACCACCGAGGAGAAGGCCCAGGCCGACTACCGGAAGATCGCGGAGCGTCGCGTCCGTCTCGGTCTCGTGCTTGCGCAGGTCGGCGAGAGCGCCGATATCAAGGTTTCCGACGAGGAGGTGAACCAGGCCCTCATCGCCCGGGTCCGGCAGTTCCCGGGCCAGGAGCAGCAGGTGTGGGACTTCTACCGTAAGAACCCGCAGGCGCTCGCCGAGCTTCGGGCGCCGCTGTTCGAGGAGAAGGTGGTTGACCACGTCCTCGGTCAGGTCAAACTCGTTGAGGAGCCGGTCTCGAAAGAGACGCTTTTCGCCGATGAGGATGACGACGACACGACCGGCGAGAAGCCGGCAGATAAGGCCGAGGCCAAGACCGAGGCAAAGGCCGACTGAGCCCCGCACTGTCCCAGGACGGCGGGCATAGGGTTAGGCGATGGTTAAGCATCGCCGGTGTTCGCTGACATGCCCGGGCTGCCGTGATTCGCGGCAGCCCCGGGCCTCACTCTGGGCAGGACGAGATGAGAGATCCGATCGACGTCTATAACAACGCACTCGTGCCGATGGTCGTCGAGCAGTCGAGCCGCGGCGAGCGCGCCTTCGACATCTACTCCCGCCTCCTGCGCGAACGCATCATCTTCCTCACCGGTCCCGTTGAGGATTACGGCGCGTCGCTGATCGTGGCGCAGCTGCTGTTCCTCGAGGCCGAGAATCCGAAGAAGGAAATTTCCTTCTATATCAATTCCCCCGGCGGCGTCGTGACCTCGGGCCTGTCGATCTACGACACGATGCAGTTCATCCGCTGCCCGGTCACCACGCTCTGCGTCGGCCAGGCCGCCTCGATGGGCTCCCTGCTGCTCACCGCCGGTGAGCCCGGCCACCGCTTCGCCCTGCCGAACGCCCGGATCATGGTCCACCAGCCGTCCGGCGGCTTCCAGGGCCAGGCCACCGACATCCTCATCCATGCCCGCGAGATCGAGGCGCTGAAGCGGCGCCTGAACGAGATCTACGTGAAGCATACCGGCCGTGATTATGCGGCCATTGAGAATGCGCTGGAGCGCGACAATTTCATGACTGCGGATGCGGCCAAGGAGTTCGGCCTCATCGACGAGGTCATCCAGAAGCGTCCCGAGCCCGCAGCCGCCTGACGGTTGCGTCGCCTGACCGCCGCGGCGTGGCCTTGATCCCGCCGCGGCAGCGTGTTTGCATCCGATGACAGGGCCCATCGGTCAAAGGCGCGCAGCATACTGTTTCTTTAAACGGGCCCCCTTACGTTGAAGCGATGCGCGTGCGCCCTTAGCCGGCTGCGTACGCGACGAATCGGAGACCGATATGAGCAAGACTGGCGGCAACGACTCCAAGAGCACGCTGTATTGCTCGTTCTGCGGCAAGAGCCAGCACGAGGTCCGCAAGCTGATCGCCGGCCCGACCGTGTTCATCTGCGACGAGTGCGTCGAGCTGTGCATGGACATCATCCGCGAGGAGTCGAAATCCTCGCTGGTGAAGAGCCGCGACGGGGTCCCGACCCCGAAGGAGATCCGGCGCGTCCTCGACGATTACGTCATCGGCCAGGACTTCGCCAAGAAGGTCCTCTCGGTCGCGGTGCACAATCACTACAAGCGGCTCGCGCACGCGACGAAGCACAACGACGTCGAGTTGGCCAAGTCCAACATCATGCTGATCGGGCCGACCGGCTCGGGCAAGACGCTGCTCGCGCAGACGCTGGCCCGCATCCTGGACGTGCCGTTCACCATGGCCGACGCCACGACCCTGACCGAGGCGGGCTATGTCGGCGAGGATGTGGAAAACATCATCCTCAAGCTGCTCCAGGCCTCTGACTACAACGTTGAGCGCGCCCAGCGCGGCATCGTCTACATCGACGAGATCGACAAGATCTCGCGCAAGTCCGACAACCCGTCGATCACCCGCGACGTGTCGGGCGAGGGCGTGCAGCAGGCGCTCCTGAAGATCATGGAGGGCACGGTCGCCTCCGTGCCGCCGCAGGGCGGCCGCAAGCACCCGCAGCAGGAATTCCTGCAAGTCGACACCACCAACATCCTGTTCATCTGCGGCGGCGCCTTCGCGGGCCTGGAGCGGATCATCTCCCAGCGCGGCAAGGGGACCTCGATCGGCTTCGGCGCGAGCGTGCAGGCCCCGGACGACCGCCGCACCGGCGAGATCTTCCGCTCGGTGGAGCCCGAGGATCTGCTGAAGTTCGGCCTCATCCCCGAGTTCGTCGGCCGTCTGCCGGTCCTGGCGACCCTCGAGGATCTCGACGAGGCCGCGCTCAAGAAGATTCTCCAAGAGCCGAAGAACGCCCTGGTCAAACAGTACCAGCGGCTGTTCGAGATGGAGAATGTCGACCTGACGTTCCAGGACGATGCGCTCTCGCTCGTCGCCCGCAAGGCGATCGAGCGCAAGACCGGCGCCCGCGGCCTGCGCTCCATCCTGGAGACGATCCTGCTCGACACGATGTACGATCTGCCGGGTCTCGAATCCGTGGAGCAGGTCGTGATCGGTCCCGAGGTGGTCGAGGGCAAGTCGCGCCCGCTCTACATCCACGGCGACCGCAACAAGGAAGCGCCCGCCAGCGTGAGCGCGTAAGCGCTTGGTAGGGTTGCGTTAAGCGCCCGGCTCCGGCCGGGCGCGCTGCGGGGAACATCTTGAAAACGCTGCCCCCCGCAGCCACCTCAGGCTCATCGCGGTGGCCGCTCGCTCCTTCGAGGAACGGTCCGCGTCGCCAGCCGCAAAGTTCACGACCATCCCGACCCTCGCGGCCCGGTCGGCCCCTGGCAGTCGGTTCGCCCCATCTCCGGGGGAACCGAAGCCGGGCGTCCCTGAGAGGAAGTCCCCCATGACACAGTCGAAATCGCGCCAGCCGGTCGTCCCGGGTTCGACGGGCTCCTATGCCGTTCTGCCCCTGCGCGACATCGTCGTCTTCCCGCACATGATCGTGCCCCTGTTCGTCGGCCGCGAGAAGTCGATCCGCGCCCTCGAAGAGGCCGTGCGCACCGATCGCCACATCCTGCTCGCCACCCAGATCAATGCGGGTGACGACGATCCGGCGACCGACGCCATCTACAAGATCGGGACGCTGGCCTCCGTGCTGCAGCTGCTGAAGCTGCCCGACGGCACCGTGAAGGTTCTGGTCGAGGGTATTGGTCGCGCCAAGGTGACGGGCTTCACCCGCTCCGACGAGTATTACGAGGCCACCGCCGAGGCCCTGCACGACGAGCTCGGCGACCGCGTCGAGGCCGAGGCGCTCGCGCGCTCGGTGCTCTCGGAGTTCGAGAACTACGTCAAGCTGAACAAGAAGATCTCCCCGGAGGTCGTCTCGGCCGTGACCCAGATCGACGAGCCCTCGAAGCTCGCCGACACGATCGGCTCGCACCTCCTCGTCAAGATCTCCGACAAGCAGGGCATCCTCGAGACCCCCACGGTGGCGCAGCGCCTCGAGCGCGTGCTGTCGCTGATGGAGAGCGAGATCTCCGTGCTCCAGGTGGAGAAGCGCATCCGGACCCGCGTCAAGCGGCAGATGGAGAAGACCCAGCGCGAGTACTACCTCAACGAGCAGATGAAGGCGATCCAGAAGGAGCTGGGCGACTCCGAGGACGGCCGCGACGAGCTGGCCGAGCTCGAGGAGAAGATCGAGAAGACCAAGTTCACCAAGGAAGCCCGCGACAAGGCCACCGCCGAGCTGAAGAAGCTCCGGCAGATGTCGCCGATGTCCGCCGAGGCGACGGTGGTGCGCAACTATCTGGACTGGATGCTCGGCATCCCGTGGGGCAAGCGCTCGAAGATCAAGAAGGATCTGCTCGGCGCCCAGGTCCTGCTGGACAACGACCATTTCGGCCTGGACAAGGTGAAGGAGCGGATCGTCGAGTACCTCGCCGTGCAGCAGCGGGCGAACAAGCTCACCGGCCCGATCCTGTGCCTCGTCGGTCCCCCCGGCGTCGGCAAGACCTCGCTCGGCAAGTCCATCGCCAAGGCGACGGGTCGCGAGTTCGTGCGCATGTCCCTCGGCGGCGTGCGTGACGAGGCCGAGATCCGCGGTCACCGCCGGACCTATATCGGCTCGATGCCCGGCAAGATCGTCCAGTCGATGCGCAAGGCCAAGACCTCGAACCCGCTCATCCTGCTCGACGAGATCGACAAGATGGGCATGGATTTCCGCGGCGATCCGTCGGCGGCGCTCCTCGAGGTGCTCGACCCTGAGCAGAACAGCACCTTCAACGACCACTACCTGGAGGTGGATTACGATCTCTCGAACGTGATGTTCGTGACCACGGCCAACACCCTCAACATCCCCGGCCCGCTCATGGACCGGATGGAGGTGATCCGCATCGCCGGGTACACCGAGGAGGAGAAGGTCGAGATCGCGCGCAAGCACCTGATCCCGAACGCCCTGAAGAAGCACGGTCTCGGGACCCATGAGTGGTCGATCGACGACGATGGCTTGATGATGCTGGTCCGCCGCTACACGCGGGAAGCCGGCGTCCGCAACCTGGAGCGCGAGCTGTCCAACCTGATCCGCAAGGCGGTGAAGGAGATCCTGATCACCAAGACCAAGTCGGTCGCGGTGAACGTGGAGACCCTTCCGGTCTTCCTCGGCCCGCCGAAGTTCCGCTACGGCGAGATCGACGCGGACGATCAGGTCGGCGTGGTCACGGGTCTGGCCTGGACCGAGGTCGGCGGCGAGTTGCTGACGATCGAGGGTGTCATGATGCCCGGCAAGGGCAAGATGACCGTCACGGGCAACCTGAAGGACGTGATGAAGGAGTCGATCTCGGCGGCCGCATCCTACGTGCGCTCGCGGGCGATCGACTTCGGGATCGAGCCGCCGCTGTTCGAGCGTCGCGACATCCACGTCCACGTTCCGGAGGGGGCGACTCCGAAGGACGGCCCGTCCGCCGGCATCGCCATGGCGACCGCCATCGTCTCGACGCTGACCGGCATCGCCGTCCGCCGCGATATCGCGATGACCGGTGAGGTCACGCTCCGCGGTCGGGTCCTGCCGATCGGCGGCCTGAAGGAGAAGCTGCTGGCCGCACTTCGCGGCGGCATCAAGATCGTGCTGATCCCCGAGGAGAACGCCAAGGACATCGCCGAGGTGCCCGACAGCGTGAAGAACGGGCTGGAGATCATCCCGGTCTCCCGGATGGATCAGGTGCTGGAGAAGGCCCTGGTGCGTGCGCCGGTCGCCATCGAGTGGGAGGAGCCGCTGCCCGTGGCCAAGCCTGCCCGGACGGAAGAGGACGGCGCGGCGTTCATCGCCCACTGACCCGCTCCGTGATCCGATGAGACAAGCCCCCGGAGCCCGCTCCGGGGGCTTTTTCGTGGGACGAGCCCGCCATGCGCATCCTGCTGATCAACCCCAACACCAGCCAGGCCGTGACCGACCTCGTTGCCGGTCATGTCCGCCGCCAGATCGGCGAGCGGGTCGCGTTGCGGGCGGTGACCGGCCGCTTCGGCGCCCGCTACATCGCGTGCCGCGCGGCTGCGGCCATCGCGACTCACGCCGCTCTCGACGCCCTGGCCGAGCACGGGGACGGGTGCGATGCGGTCTACCTGGCCTGCTTCGGGGATCCGGGCCTGTTCGCCCTGCGGGAGCTATCCCCGGTCCCGGTGATCGGGATGGCCGAGGCGGCCTGTCACGAGGCCGCCGCCACTGGGCGATTCGGGATCGTCACCGGCGGGGCGGCCTGGGGCCCCATGCTGAGCGAGTTCGTCGGCACGATCGGCCTGGCCGACAGGCTTGCAGCGATCACCACGATCGCCCCGAGCGGCGGCGAGATCGCCGCGGATCCGGATCGCGCTCTGGGCGCCCTGGCCCAGGCCTGTCGGGATAGCCACGCGGCGGGCGCAGAAACGGTGATCCTCGGCGGGGCCGGCCTGGCGGGCCTCGCCCCACGCATCGCCGGGCAGGTCCCGTGTCCACTGATCTGCTCGGTCGAGGCCGGCACAAGGGCCGTCCTGGCCGCCACGGGGGCGCCACCCATGCCGCCACCGCGCCCGGTTCCCATCGAAAGCACCGGCCTTACGCCTGCACTGGCGCGCCGCCTCGCCGCTCCCGGGGGCGCCCCCTTGCATCGCACCGACCCCATGCCGTAACGGTCGACCGCCGGGCGGTTAGCTCAGTTGGTAGAGCGTCTCTTTTACACGGAGAGGGTCGGGGGTTCGAGTCCCTCACCGCCCACCAGGGCGATACAGGTCGGTTCCGGGATCCTCGAAAGGGCGGCCTGCTCAGCAGATCATCCGCTTTTTGCGCCCCTGCCTTAGGCTTGATCCGGGCTAAGGAGACCGGCGCGGCGCCGTTCCCGGCTTACGCCGAGCGGACACGCGCCGGCAGGGCGAGGCCCGGTCTCCCGCCAGATTCACCAACCGCGGTCGATCCGCTTCGCGCCGGCACTATATCCGGGGCGAGAGTGATCACCGGAGATGTCGTGTGCCTGTGCGCCTGCTGAACAACGGCAATAACAAGATCCAGATCGCGCATGATTTTTTGGACACTTCGGACGGGACGATCACCATCAACGGCGATGGCAGTCATGTCCTGATCGGGGATGGTGCCAACGCGTTCGAGCGGATGTCGCTCACCTGCGGCCCCAGCTCCACCGTGCATATCGGGCACGGCGTGCGTCTGGCCTCGCTGCAGATCTACGTGTGCCCGCATTCGAAGCTGCTGATCGGCCATCACAGCGCTTTCGCCAACGAGGGCCAGATCTTCGTCCACGAGACGAAGCCGATCACGATCGGGCACAATTGCCTGATCTCGGAGGGCGTCAACTTCTGGGTGAGCGACGCTCATTCGATCATCGACCTCGAATCCGGCCGCCGGATCAACCCGTCGCGACCGATCCATGTCGGCCACCGGGTCTGGCTCGGCCGCAATGTCAGCGTGTTCAAGGGCGCGCATATCGGCGACGGCTCGATCATCGGGGCCCAGTCGATCGTCAGCGGCGTGATCCCGGCCAATGCGTTGGCGTATGGGTCGCCGGCCCGGGTCGTTCGGGAGAATGTCAGCTGGGACATCAACCTGATGCCCGAGGATGCCTCCGAGTCCGGCCTGCCGCGCGAGAGGGCGGCCCCAGTCGACCGCCCGTCCCAGGCCGACGTCACCCGGCTCGCGCTGGCCGAGGCGCATTACCGGACGGAGGCGGTCCAGACCGTGCTGGCGGCGGTGCTCGCGAGCCAGAGCTGGCGCGGCCTCGACCGCAAGAAGTTCCGGCGGCTGATCGCCGAGGCCGGCAGCGCGATCCCGAACGAGGCGCCGGCCGCCGTGCAGCACGCCGTCCTGCTCGCCGAGGCGCGCAAGGTCCTCTGGCTTGGGTGAGGGGCCGTCCGCACCGTCGGTCCATTACGTCGGCTTCCGGGACGACCGCTACTGGAACGCCTACCGGATCTTCGGCGGCCCGCGGGTGATCCACCGCCGCTGGGATTTCTACGCGACCCGCGATGTCGGGCCGGGCGACGTCGTGATCTTCGCCGAGGGCGACGAGACCCAACTGTTGGCCGACCGCAACGCCACCGATATCGACGAGCGCTGGCTGCTCGGCCCGTGCTCGGACACCTAATTCCTGAGCGACAGAGCCGCCCGCACGACGACCTCGGGATGCGAATGCGGGAACATGTGTCCGGCGCCCGGCACCATCTCGAGACTCGCGCCCGGGATCAACCGGGCGGCGACGACGCCGTGCAGGTAGGAATTCACCACGATGTCGGCGCCGCCGCACAGGATGCGGGTGGGCACCCGGAGGCTCGGATAGCGCAGCGCGCTGCGGGTCAGCGCCGGCCAGAGCCAGCCGGCATCCTCGCCCTCGGCGGTGATCTGGGCGGCCCGGCCGGCGAGCTCGAACGGGAAGTTCTGGCGGAACTGCTGCGGCATCGCCTGGGGCAGGAACATCGCGTTCCAGAGCAGCGGCAGCAGGGCCGGATCGCTCGACGCGTGCAGGATCCGGGTCAGAAGATCGCCCCCGAGGGGCAAAGCCCGCGGCCCGAACAGCAGGTGCTCGAGGCGGAGTTCCGGGAAGCAGACCGGTGCCAGGGAAACGATCCCGGCGATCTCGTCCGGGTAGAGCATCCCGTAGGCCAGGGCGATCGCCGCCCCGAAGGAGTGGCCGAGGATGACCGGCCGTTCCAGGCCGAGCTCCCGGACCGCTGCCCGGATCTGCGTGGCCTGATCCCAGATATCGGCTCCGCGCCCCCGCGGCCGCAGGCTGAACCCGTGGCCCGGGCGGTCGACGGCGACGACCCGGAAATGCTCGGCCAGAGCCGGAACCGGCCCGAGCCACTGATCCTCCAGGCACATCAGCGTGCCGTGGATCGCCACGAGGTCGGGGCCGGAACCCGTCTCCGCATAGGCGATTGTCCGCTCGTCCGGCAGCTCGACGAACCGGCGCGGGACGATGCGGGGATCGGCCTGCTCCCCGGAGGTCGGCCGGGCCGGCCCCGGGAGGGAATGCGCAGCGACCGGCAATTACAGACGCTTCCTGCGGCCGGGAGCGGTCCCGAGCAGCGCCAGGGCCGCCACGGTCCCAACGCCCACCAGCCCGGCCGCCGTGGCGAGTGGATGAAGGCTCGCGCGCGTGTAGGCGCTGGTGCGCATCACGTAGACCGGCGGGTCGCCGCGGGTGGCGCCGGCGGAGACCGGCGCATGCAGGGCTCCGGTCGGGTCGCGGGGCGGGATGCCGCGCTTCTGCATCGCGATGATCGCCGGACCCATGTAATCGTAGGCGCCCGGGGCGAATTCCTTGCCGGCTACGAAGGCCTTGCCGGCGCCGCCGACGAAGATGTCGCGCTGCGGGTGCACGGCCGCGTGCAGGATCGCGTTGGCGACCTCCTCGGGCGGGTAGATCGGCGGCGGCAGGCTCGGCTCGCGATCCATGTAGTTGCGGGCCCGCTGGGGCAGGGGCGTGTCGATCGAGGCCGGCTTGACCAGCGTCACCGAGATCGGCGCATCCTCGACCATCAGCTCCATGCGCAGGGCGTCGGTGAAGCCTTTCACCGCGTGTTTCGAGGCCGCGTACATGCCCTGGAACGGGAAGGCGAGGTCGGAGGCGATGCTGCCGACATTGATCAGCGCGCCGCCCTGCTTGTGCAGGTGCTCGACGGCGACCAGCGACCCGTAGATCGTGCCCCAGAGATTGGTCTGGATCAGGCGGTGATGGTCTTCGTCGCTGATCTCGCGCAGGCGTCCGTAGATCGAGGCCCCCGCGACGTTGACCCAGGTGTCGAAGCCGCCGAACGTCGCGATCGACTGGTCGGCGACCGCCTGGACGTCGGCACGGTTGCCGACATCGGCCACGACGTGGAGCGCCTTGCCGCCTACGCCCTCGATCTCGGCCTGGATCCGGGCCAGGGCTTCGCCGCTGCGGGCGGCCAGCACGACCCGGGCCCCGCGCTCGGCCGCCATCCGGGCGGTCGCGAGGCCGATGCCGGACGACGCGCCGGTGATCACCACGACCTGCTCGCTGAGCGGCTTGTGCTTCATCGGTCTTCCCCACATCCGCGATCCCCGCGACCGGCCACGGGGGCCGGCGCGTTCACGCTCAGGGGGTTAGTCGCCGGGCAGGCCGCAAGGTTCCGCCTCGGCCGGGGGCGATCGCGTCGCAGGCGCCGTCCGGGCGGCTCAACGTCCGTAGATATCCTCGACGCGGATGATGTCGTCCTCGCCGGTGTAGGAGCCGACCTGGACCTCGATCAGCTCCAGCGGGATCTTGCCCGGGTTGTTCAGCCGGTGCATCGAGCCGATCGGCAGGTACACCGCCTCGTTCTCGTGGACCAGAACCACCCGGTCATCCACGGTCACCTCCGCGGTGCCGCGCACCACCACCCAGTGCTCGGCCCGGTGATAGTGCTTCTGCAAGGACAGGCGCCCGCCCGGCACCACCTGGATCCGCTTCACCTGGAAGCGCTCGCCGATGTCGATCCGCTGGTACCAGCCCCACGGCCGGTACATCCGCAGATGCGCGTCCGCCTCCGGCTCGCCCGACGCCCGCAGCGCGTTGACCAGCTGCTTGACCTCGCCCGAGCGCGCCTTGGACGCCACCAGCACCGCGTCGGGAGTCGAGACCACGACCACGTCCTCCAGCCCGACCACCGCGGTCAGGCCGCCGCCCTGGCTGTGCACCAGGCTGTTCTTCGTCTCGACCAGAGACACCCGGCCGCGCACCGCGTTGCCCTCGGCATCGTGGTCCAGCACCTGCCAGACCGCGTCCCAGGTGCCGACATCCGACCACGGGAACGACACCGGCAGCACGCCGGCGCGCGCGGTGCGCTCCATCACCGCGTAGTCGATCGAGATCTTGGGCGCCTTGGCGAAGGCGGCGCCGTCGAGCCGGACGAAGTCGAGGTCGGTCACGGCGGCGTCCAGCGCGGACCGGGCGGCGTCGAGGACGTCCGGCACGAAGGCTTCGAGCTCGGCCAGCATCAGGTCGGCGCGGAACAGGAAGTAGCCCGAGTTCCACAGGGCGCCGTCGGCGATCAGCGCCTCGGCGCCGGCCCGGTCCGGCTTCTCGACGAACTTTTCCACCCGGGCGGCGCCGGGGGCTTCGGGGATCGGGGCGCCGCGGCGGATATAGCCGTAATCGGAGGCCGGGCGGGTCGGCTCGATGCCCAGCGTCATGGTGTAGCCGGCGCGCGCGCCCACGGCGGCGGCCTTGACGGCATCCACGAACGCCTTGGTGTCGGGCACGACGTGGTCGGCGGCCATGATCAGCACCACGGCCTGCGGATCGATCGCGGCGGCGTGGAGCGCGGCCACCGCCACGGCGGCGGCGCTGTCGCGCCCTTGCGGCTCGAGCAGGATGTCGGCGGCGATCCCGAGCTGGCCGCATTGCTCGGCGACGATGAACCGGGCCTCGGCCGAGGCGATCACGGTGGGCTTGGCGAACACGCCCGCTTCCGCGACGCGCTCGAGGCTCGCCTGGAAGGTCGAGGTCCGCGGATCGACCAGGCGGGCGAATTGCTTGGGCATGCTCTCGCGCGAGGCCGGCCACAGACGCGTCCCCGTGCCGCCGCACAGGATGATCGGATAGACCGTATCGATAGGCTCAGGCATCAAGATCAATCTTTCGAACGAAGGTCTTTTCGCTTTAAAACAAGGCGCTCAGCTAAAACTCAATGTAACAGATCCAGCTGTCCACCGGCCATCGCGGGACGGTCGCCGTGATCCTCACGGTTGAGGACACCGTCGATGAACTGCGTCATCGCGCCGGTGAAACGCTCGACACTGAACTCGGAGGCCCGGCTGATCAGGTCGGCGGGTTTCGGTGCGATCGCCTTGCACCGCTCGATCGCGTCGATCAACGCCTCCACCGATTGCTCGTGGAAGAACGTCCCGGTCAGTCCCTCCTGTACCGTCTCCGTCGCGCCGCCCTTCCCGTAGGCGATCACCGGCCGGCCGCTCGCCATGGCCTCCACCGGCACGATCCCGAAATCCTCCTCGCCGGGGAATATCAGCGCCTGACACCGGGCGTAATGGTGTTTCAGCACCGCGAAGGGTTGGGGGCCGAGCATCGTGACATGCGGACCGGCCATGGCGCGCAACTCCCGCAGCATTTCCCCGCCCCCGATCACGACCAGGGGTTTCTGCAGGCGGTTGAACGCCTCGATGGCCAGTTCCGGCCGCTTGTAGCGCACCAGCTCGCCGACCATCAGATGGTAATCGCCGATCTCCTGCTCGGGAACGGCGCCGAACGCATCGGTATCGACCGGGGGATAGATGACGGTGGCGCTGCGCCGGTAATAGGTCTCGATCCGGCGCGCCACGGTGGCGGAATTCGCCACGAATTCATGGACGCGGCTCGCCGAGATGGCGTCCCAGTTCCGGATGTAATGCGCGGCCGGCGGCATCAGCAGCCGGTTCAGGAACCCCGTCCGCTCGCGGTAATCGTGGAACATGTTCCAGACGTACCGCATCGGCGAGTGGCAATAGCAGATATGGGTCGAGTTCGAGGGCGGGATGATCCCCTTCGCCGGCCCGGATTCGCTGCTGATCACGAGATCGTACCCGCGCAGGTCGAGCTGCTCGAGGGCCATGGGCATGAGCGGCAGATAGGACTTGTAGCGCGTCGCCGAAAACGGAAGCCGGCCGATGAAGGACGTCTGGATGCGATGGGCTTTTATGGTCGGCGATATCGAATCCGGCGCATAGGCATGGGTGAAGATATCGGCCTCCGGATACATCTTGCAGAGCGCCTCAACGACTTTCTCGCCGCCGCGCATGCCCACAAGCCAATAATGTACGATTGCAACGCGCATTCAGCCGGCCTCTGTCAGGATTCATGTCTTGTGGCCTGTATTAGCACGCTTTAGCGGCGTTCAGACCCGATTGCGCGTACTGAGCTTGTCCTCCCAGGCGAGCGCC
>NZ_AKFK01000084.1:0-54470 GCF_000272495.1 Methylobacterium sp. GXF4
CGCCACCATCGTCAAGACCGCCCTCGACACCCTGCCGGCCGCCTCCGGCCAGGTCGAGCAGGCGAGCAACGTCGTGAGCGTCCGCCGCCGCCCGCGCTGATTTTTTGAACGCGACGGCGGTCCAACCCAAGTCCTTCATCCTGCGGTGGGGGAGCGCGGGGGGACGAACCCAGCCGCTGAACCCGGCTTGGTGCGGACGCGTGCAGAATGCGCTATGGTTCTGGGGAAGGACCTCGCCATGACTGCACAGGTTGCCGTCCGTCACCAGGCCAATGCCGCCCCGATGATGGCCAGGGACAAGATCCACGACCTCGCCCGCCAGCACGCCATCCGGTACGAGCGGGGGGAACTCGACGACTGGGCCGAGACGGTCTCCCGCGTGGCAGGCGACGACATCCAATTGGACGAGACCGAGTGGCTCCTCGTCGCGCTGGGCCGCGCCGAAGTCATGCCTGAGATCGAGAACACCAAGCTTCACGCCCGTTACCTCGCCGAGCGGGACGGCCCCGACATGTGATGTTCGATGTCTTCGGCGACTTCGCGGAACGCGGCTACCTCCGCAACGTTGCGGGCCTGAAAGACATCGCTCGCGTCAAGCAGCTGGAGCACAGGGCATTTCTGACGAAAGTCGGCAAGGCCATCGCCGAGCTCTCGGATCGCGTTCCACTGACCTACGCCGACATCCTCCGCACGCACGAGACCCTGTTCAGCCCCGTTTATCCCTGGGCCGGGTGTGACCGCTCGGAGACCGCGCCCGGTGCCCACATCAGCCGTGGCGGCTACGACCGGATGTTCGCCTTCCCGCGGGATATCCGCGGAGCCGCCGAACACGCCCTTGAACAGGGCAACGACTCCGCCTTCATGCGGGCAAAGCCCGGCGCGGTGCTGGGCTCGCTGGCGCATGCCCATCCGTTCCTGGACGGGAACGGGCGCACCATCATGGTCGTGCACACGGTCCTGGCGAACCGAGCCGGTATCTCCATCGCGTGGCAGGAAGCCGACAAGGCCGCCTTCCTGATAGCCCTGACTAAGGAGATACATTTGCCCGGCGACGGCCATCTCGACGCCTACCTCGCGCCGTTCCTGCGCGAAGCGGCGGCGCAGGAGAAGCAGATCGAGAGCTTGAAGGCCCTCAAGACTCTCGGCTGATCCTCAGCCCAGAGCCTCCGCCACGGCCTTCCCGCAGGCCTGCGTGTCGGCATTGCCGCCGAGGTCGCGCGTGCGCAGCGTCCGCTCGGACAGGACCCGCTCGATCCCGCTGACGATCTCCCGGGCGGCCTCGTGCTCGCCGAGATGCTCCAGCATCATCGCGCCCGACCAGATCTGGCCGATCGGGTTGGCGATGCCCTGGCCGGCGATGTCGGGAGCCGAGCCATGGACCGGCTCGAACACCGACGGGTGCAGCCGCTCCGGGTTGATGTTGCCGGACGGCGCGATGCCGATCGTGCCCGTGCAGGCGGGGCCCAGATCCGACAGGATGTCGCCGAACAGGTTCGACGCCACGACCACGTCGAACCGGTCCGGGTTGAGCACGAAATGCGCGGTCAGGATGTCGATGTGGTACTGGTCCCACCGCACCTCCGGATAGGACTCGGCCACAGCCTTCACGCGCTCGTCCCAGTACGGCATCGTGATCGAGATGCCGTTCGATTTCGTGGCCGAGGTCAGGTGCTTCTTCGGCCGGGTCTGGGCGAGATCGAAGGCGAATTTCAGGATCCGGTCGACCCCGTGGCGGGTCATGATCGTCTCCTGCAGGGCGAATTCCCGGTCGGTGCCGGCGAACATGCGGCCGCCGGCATTCGAGTACTCGCCCTCGGTGTTCTCCCGGACCACCCAGAAGTCGATATCGCCGGGCTTGCGGTCGGCGAGCGGGCACTTCACCCCGGGCATCAGCCGCACCGGGCGCAGGTTGGCGTATTGGTCGAATTCCCGCCGGAACAGGATCAGCGAGCCCCACAGGGAGATGTGGTCGGGCACGCGCTCCGGCATGCCGACGGCGCCGAAATAGATCGCGTCGTGCGTTTCGATCTGCGGCTTCCAGTCCTCCGGCATCATCCGTCCGTGCTGCTCGTAGTAATCGCAGCTCGCGAAATCGAACCAGTCGAGCTGGAGCGCGAAGCCGTGCCGCTTGGCCGCCTGCTCGAGCACCCGCACGCCCTCGGGCACCACCTCCTTGCCGATGCCGTCGCCCGGGATCACCGCGATGCGGTAGCGGCGCTGGGGGCTGCTGTCTTGACCGGCCATGGATCCTCACGGGTGTCGCGTCGGGGGCCGCGTACCGGCCCTGGGTTGCACGGTGCCAGGGTGTTGCACGCGCTCCTGCGGTCAACACCCCGGCCTGACAATCACGCAGATTCCCCCGCCATGGCCCGGCGCTGCCGGTCCAGCTCCTCGCTGTAGCGCTTGAGCGTGTGGCTCTCGGTGAGCAGGCCCAGGACCTGGCGGCTGTCGGCGCTCTGGACCACCGCGAGCGCCTCGCTCTCGCTGCGGTCGAAGGTGGCGGCCGCGTCCTTGGCGTTCATCTCCGGCGTCAGGAACAGGTCGGTGTGGTGCAGGAGGTCGGCCAGAACCGGCGCCGCGCCGGCCTCGGCGTCCTGGGCGGCGGCATGCGCCTCGGGGACGTTCACGATGCCGGCATAGCGGCCCTGTCCATCCACGGCGATCACCCGGGAGGGCGAGCCGAGCGGATGGGCGCGCAGGAAGGTCGGCAGCGGCGTGTCCAAAGCCACGGTGGCGACGTCCCGGCGCATCAGCCGGCCCACGGTCAGCGAGCGGATCCAGCCGACATCGTGGGGGCTGCGGATGCTTTCGCCCCGCAGGTGGAAGCGCCAAGTGGCGAAGGAATAGCCGAAGATCTTGCGTACGGTCAGCGAGGAGGCGATCACCGCCGCCAGCACGAGCCCGGTGATCGGCAGGCTGCCGGTGATCTCCAGCGCCAGGAACGTCATGGTCAGCGGACCGCCGATGATCGCCACGGCGAGGGCGCTCATGCCGATCACCGCGTAGGCCAGCGGGGTGAGGCCGAAGCCGGCCATCGCGGGCAGGAGATCCGGCGCCAGGGCGGCGAACAGCTTGCCGGCGATCGCCCCGAGGAACAGCGAGGCGAAGAACAGGCCGCCGCGAAACCCGGACCCGATCGAGATCGCGGTGGCCGTCGCCTTGGCGGCGAACAAGCCGGCGAGCACCGCCACCCCGTGGCCCTGGCCCTCGGCGGAGAAGTGCATGTGCAGGGCGCCGTGCCCACCCGAGAGCACCTGCGGCGTCGCCAGCAGCGCCAGCGCGCCGACGCACAGGCCTCCGAAGGCGGGCCCGGCCGCCCGCGGCAGGCCGGACGCCTGGACCAGCTGCTCGACCAGTGTCACGCCGCGCATGATCACGATGCCGAGCAGCGCGCAGACCAGCCCGAGGGCGAGGCTCGGCAGGATTTCCAGGCTGGTGATGTGCGAGGTCGTGACCGCCTGCATGTCGCCGAGCTCGACCAGCGGCTGGGTGGCGATCAGGGACCGGGAGACGAGGTTGCCGCAGAGCGCCGCGACGACCACGGGCGCCAGGGTGGCGATCGAGTAGGTGCCGATGATCAGCTCGAAGGCGTAGAACGCCCCGGCGAGCGGCGCTCCGAACCCCGCCGCGATGGCGCCGGCCGCCCCGCACCCGACCAGGGTCCGCAGGTCGCCCCGACGCACCTCGAAGGCGATGCCGAGCCGCGAGGCGAGGCCGGAGGCGAGCTGCGTGTAGCCGGCTTCCAACCCCACGGAGGCACCCGATCCGTTCGAGATCACGTTCTGCAGGGCGAGGTACAGGCTGTCCCGCAGGGACATCCGGCCGCCATGGAGCGCGTTGGCCTCGATCGGGTCGATGGCGGGGCGCTTGCGCGGGCCGCGGAGGTAATTCGCCACGACGATCAGAAGCCCGAGCAGCACGCCGCCGAGACATGGACCGATCAGCAGGAGAGGCGGCGCGACCGCGTCGGCGGCGCTGAGCCGGGTCCCCGCCGGCAGGTGGTAGAGCGTCTCGCGCAGGGCCTGCGTCATCCAGGTCATGGCCGAGACCGCCAGCCCGCTGACGCAGCCCACCAGGGTCGCCAGCAGGACGAGCCCGCCCTCGCTGCGCCGGACGAGGCTGCGCAGCCGCCCCGGCGCCAGGACAATCCGGGATCGGGCCCAGCGCCCGCGGGGGCGATGGCCCGGCCGAACCGGTCTATCCGCGGGGCCCGTCCCGGAGGCCCGGCCGCGATCCCGGCTCCCGGTCGTGACTGGCGCTGGCTCTCGCGCGCTCACGCTCGCCCCTACCCCCCCGATCCGCCCTGGCCGACGCGCGGTTCCGTGGGTGCACTTAGGGGGCGAATCCGCCCTGCGTCCACCGGCACCGCATCAGCCTGCACAGATCGTCTTGAAAACTGCCGCGGCCCGCGATACACCGCCCGCCAGTGCCGCCGTAGCTCAGTTGGTTAGAGCACCAGATTGTGGATCTGGGGGTCCCCCGTTCGAGCCGGGGCGGTGGTACCATCCATTCAGAACGACAGCGCAAGGGATTGGCGGATCGCCGGCCCCTTTGCGTTTTCCCAGCCCGGTCCGAAGCATCGGCCCGGATGGGGTCAGCGGCCGCTCGCGGAGGCGTTGCGGCCGGCGCCGAGGCAGCCGGTGCCGGGGGCGGGCAGGACGAGCCAGGCGCCTCCGGCGTAGAGCCGCCGGACCGCCCCGGGGGCGACCGGCCGGGTGACGAGGTACGCGCGTCCGATCGAGACGAGGGCGCCGCCATCCGCATCGGCGAGGCGGGCAGGATCGCCGAGCGCGACCACGCTCTCGGGCTGGACCGCCAGGGCGGCGACGGCGCCCACCCCGACCCAGCCGGCCAGAGCCGCGCCGATCGCCAGGACCAGACGGGCGGGTCGGCCCTCAGTAATCGTAGGCGTGCTCGAAACGGCCACCGCGCGCCTCCACGAAGCGGATCTGGTTCACGAGGCTCGTCACCTCGGTGTCGAGCCCGACCCGCCGCCAGCCGGGCTGGGACTGGATGGGCATCGCGAAGAGCGGGGCAGCGCCTGCGATCGCGATCTCCGTGCCCGCGGGTAGGAGAATGGTCGTCAGGATACGCCGGTTGCCGGCGATCTCCAGGACGGTGCGGTTGCGCGCGCCCAGGCCCCGCAGGATCTCGGTGAAGGCGCGGTAGCGCGGCGTCTCGATCAGGACGGCCGGGACGCCGTCCCCGGTCGGGACGGGTCCGAGCGGCGTGATGCGCGGGTCGGCGGCGACATCCCCGGCGTCGAGCCCGTCGACCACGCTGCGGATCGTGAGCACGGCCGGGTCGATCCCGGCGAGCCAGCCGATCGCCTGCGCGTAGGCCCATTTCACCCCGTATTGCAGGGAGAGCGCGGCGCGGCGCTCCAACGCGCGGATCGAGGGCTCGAAGGGCACCTCGCGCCAGAGCCGCGCGAGCTCCGCGCCGAAGGGGTAGCGGAACCAGGGCGTCTGGCGCAGGAACACCGCGTATTCGGCGAGCAGCCGGGTGTTGAAGCGATCCTCGGCCGTGGGCTCGGGGCCGCGCCACCACGCCGTGAGCGCCCCGAGGCTGCGCTCGTAGGCCCCCTGGATCGCCATCTCGGCGGTGAAGCTCACGCCGATGATGTAGTTCGTCGCCTTCTGCCCCGCAGTGACGTCGCCGGTCCGCGAGGCAGCCCGCGTCGTCCCGCACAGGCTCGTCCAGAAGCCCGAGATCGCGGAGAGGTAGTCGAAGGCGGATTCGGAGGCGGATTGCGTGACCCCGGCGAGGTCCGCGTAGGCGTGGACGATGTTCCATTCGGGGAAGGTGAGGTAGCTGTCGCCGGCCGCGCGCTTGTACCCCTCGGGGGCGAGCCCGAAGCGCGATCCGCCCTGCCAGGAGGGGTCGGGGGACACCGCGCAGGTCCCCTCGATCGTCGCGACAGGGATCGCGCAGGCGAGGGCGAGCCCGGCCAGTCCGATGGCGGCCCACACGGCGACACGCTTCAGGCGGCGCATGCTGGCTTCCTCACGCGGGAATATTGGCCGGACCGCGCCGCGGCCGCCAGCCGAGCGCCACGCCAGCGAGACCGAGGCCGAGATGCGGCCCGTTCGAGAGCAGGGGGCTGTCCTGGAAGCCCTTCAAGAACAGCGAGAGGTCGAGGAAGCTCGATCCGGTGAGAACGCCCACGATCCCGTCCAGCAGGTAGATCGCCCCGAAGGCGCGCAGGAAGGTCACGGCCGCGGAGCGCGACCACAGCCCGGCGGCGAGCGCCCAGAGGCCCGAGGCGACGTGCAGCGCATCCTTGTAGACGTCGAGATAGAACAACCCGAAGACGCGCCCGTCGGCATCCTTGAAGGCCGGCACGTAATTCGTCGCTGCGGCAAACAGCAGGACCGCCGCGAAGGCGAAGGCGGCCAGACGATCGACATCCGCTCTCATGGGAATCTCCGAGCCCTGGGAATTTCCAAGCCCTGCATTCGGCCCCAATCCGGCTTTTCCGGATGCGATCGACAAGGCATCGCCCCCGAAAACCGCAGGCCTTCCGCGGCGGCCGGCGTGATCTGAAAACATTGTGCAGACGAAGCGATCAGAAGGTGGAATCCTGCACTGCCGTAGACCGAACCTTACCCCGCCGGGCCGCTCCCCGGTTCCTATCGCCGTCCGAGAGAACCGGACCCGATGCGTCCGCTCGCAGCCCTAGGCCATGTAGGTCGACCAGAGGGCGTTCCGGAACAGCAGCCCCGGATCGTGCCGCCGCTTATCCGCGATGAAGCTGTCGAGGGCCGGATAGGCGCGAGCCATCTGGTCGCGCCGGGCATGCAGGCGATAGGGCAGGTAATAGGCCCCGCCGATCGCCACGACCCGCTCGATCAGCGCCTCGGTCATGCGCATCATCGCCGCCTCCTCGCCGGCGGTGAAGCCCTGGGTGAACGACATCACCGCGGCGATCCGGGGCACGGGCGCGTAGGCGAGCCGGGAATCCGGGTCGGCCGCCACGTAGCGCAGGGTGACGTTGAGGCAGTCGCAGCCGGAATCCGGGATGGTCTCGCGGCAGGCGTCGAGGAACGCGCCGAACCGGTCGGGGGCGACGAAATACTCGTGCAGGATGTCGGTGCGGCCGCGGTCGTGCGCGGCGAGGTTCGCCACGGGCTCGTTCATCAGGCTGTTCCGCGTGGCGATGCCGGAATCGAGCGCCGGGCTGAGCCGGGTCTCCGCGATCCACCGGGCGCGCTTGCCGAAATCGTTCCCGACCTGGGCGCGGTAGATCTCGCGCGAGACCGAGGTGAACGCTCCCTTCGAGGCGGCGACCGGGAGCGTCGCCGGCGGATGGGCGACCTCGGTGTAGTGCGTCAGGATCGCCTCGTCGAAGAAGCCGGCCCGGGCCACCGACAGGCGCCCGTAGGCCATGCGCACCGTCGGGGCCTGCTCCACCGTGGCGACGAAAGCCTCGGCGAAGCGCGAGGCCGGCATCACCGTGACGGTCGGCGCCAGGAGGACGTTCGGGACCATCTCGACCACGAGATCGACCACGATCCCGACCAGCCCGTAACCGCCCATGGCGAGGCCGAACAGGTCCGGGTTCTCGGTGCGCGAGCAGGTCACCAGCGTGCCGTCGGCCAGAAGCAGGCGGATCTCGCGCACGGTCGAGCCGAACGGCCCGCGCGGGGTCGGCCAGCCATGGGCGTTGACGCTGAAGGTCGAGCCGACCGCGAAATCGTTGTTCGACTGCATTACCGCGGGCGAGAACCCGATCCGGTCGAGTTGGCGGATCACCTCGGACCAGCGCGCGCCCGCCCCGACCCGGTAGGTCCGTGCGGCACTGTCCGCCTCGATCGGGCCGCCCTCCAGGGTCACGGCCGTGCCGTCGCGCGCGAGGCTCTGGCCGCCCATGGAATGGCGCGCGGCCCCCACCGCCACCGGGCGGCCGGACGCTGCCGCGTCGCGGAGCTCGGCACGCAGCGTCTCGATCAGGGCCTCCGTCGCGCCCGTCCGGGGCGTGACGTGGCGCATCACCGGCGTCGGGTTGAGCCCGCTGGCATCGTTCAGGATCGTCCGCTGGCCGGCACGGGCGGGGCGCGGGAGCATCCCGGCGGCGAGGGCCGCTCCGCCGCCCGCCAAGATCCCGCGCCTGCTGGGGCGAAACCCGTCCACTCCTGCCTCCTGTGATTCGTCGCCGGCAGGGTCGGTCCGCGGCCCCGCTGGATCAAGAACCTGCCGCGCCGCGACGGCCGAAGGCGTGGCGTTGCGCACATCGCCGGCCGCCGCACCGGCCGGGCGCCGCGCGGCCCCATCGAAAGCCGGCCCGGCATCCGACCCCGCGACCGCGCAAGCGCGATTTTTCGCCGAGCGCGGGTGCATTCCGGCCGGTCCCGCTATCTTGGCGGGCAAAGCGCGCACCGGAGGACACGCCATGAAGCCGTATCGCATCGCCGCCATCCCGGGAGACGGGATCGGCCAGGAGGTCATCGCCGCCGGCATCGCCGTGCTCGACGCCCTCGCCGAGCGCGCGGGCGGCTTCCGCTTCGCCTTCGACCGGTTCGACTGGGGCTCGGATTACTACAAGGTCCACGGCGTGATGATGCCCGCCGACGGGCTGGCTCAGATCAAGGACCACGACGCGATCTTCTTCGGCGCGGTCGGCGCCCCGGACGTGCCCGACCACATCACCCTGTGGGGCCTGCGGCTCGCGATCTGCCAGCCCTTCGACCAATACGCCAATGTCCGGCCGACCCGGATCTTGCCCGGCATCACCAGCCCCCTGCGGCACGTCACCGGGCCGGAGCTCGACTGGGTGATCGTCCGCGAGAATTCCGAGGGCGAATATGCCGGCGTCGGCGGCCGGGTCCATCAGGGCCACGACAACGAGGTCGCCACCGACGTGTCGATGATGACCCGCTCGGGCGTCACGCGCATCATCCGCTACGCGTTCGAGCTGGCGCGCTCGCGCCCGCGCAAGCGGCTCACCGTGGTGACCAAGTCGAACGCCCAGCGCCACGCCATGGTGATGTGGGACGAGATCGCCGCCGAGGTGGCGCGGGATTTCCCGGACGTGGCCTGGGACAAGATGCTGGTCGACGCCATGACCATGCGCATGACCATGAAGCCCCAGAGCCTCGACACGATCGTGGCGACCAACCTGCACGCCGACATCCTGTCGGACCTCGCGGCGGCCCTGGCCGGGTCGCTCGGCATCGCGCCCACCGCAAACATCAACCCGGAGCGCCGGTTTCCCTCGATGTTCGAGCCGATCCACGGCTCGGCCTTCGACATCGCCGGCAAGGGCATCGCCAACCCGGTCGGCACCTTCTGGACCGCCTGCCAGATGCTGGAGCATCTGGGCGAGAAGCCCGCCGCCGACCGGCTGATGCGCGCGGTCGAGCGGGTCACCGCCGACCCCGCCCTGCACACCCCCGATCTCGGCGGCACGGCCACGACCCAAGCGGTCGCGGATGCGGTGATCGCGGCGATCCGGGGCGACAACGGCTGACGGGCCGGCGACGCGCCTCCCGCGATCCGGAGTTTCCCCGGCGGCCTTCGGACGCTAAGACCGACCTTCGATCGCGGCGGCGAGCCCGTCCCGCAAGAAGAACAAGCTCCCGGGACACGTCAGATGAGCATCCCCGAGCGGCGCGTCCGCACTCTCTTCGACGAGGCGGCGATCGCCAAGCGCAACACCGAGCTGGCCCAGGAGATCCTGTCGGCGAACCCGGAGAACCTCCTGGTCGTCGCCGTGCTCAAGGGCAGCTTCATGTTCGCGGCCGACCTGCTCCGGGCGCTGCACCGGGTCGGGCTGTCGCCGCAGGTCGAGTTCGTGCACCTGTCGAGCTACCGCACCGGCACGGTCTCCACCGGCCAGGTCGAGATCCTGCGCGACGTGCAGAGCGAGGTCCGCGGGCGGGACGTGCTCTTGGTGGACGACATCCTGGAATCCGGCCGGACCGTGGTGTTCGCCAAGGACCTGCTCATGGCCCGGGGCGCCAAGCGGGTGCTCACCGCGGTGCTGCTGGAGAAGCCGGGCAAGCGCGCCGTGACGATCGACGCCGATTTCGTCGGCTTCACCTGCCCGGACGTGTTCGTGGTCGGCTACGGGATGGATGCGGCCCACGCCTTCCGCCAACTGCCCTTCGTGGGCGTGGTCGATTTCGGCAGCGGCGACCCGGACCTGTTCGACGAGGCGTGACGCGCCTGCGGGCAGCGCGGCATTTTCGCCGCGGCGCCCGCGGATGCGATTGTTTTCCCGTGCGATGCCTTGACAGCGCAACGGTTCCGTTCGTGATCTGTTATCCATAAGCAGGCCTGAAGTCTCATCGTGGCGGGACGTCCTCGGATTCAGGCCCGGGATCAGGAACGTTTACGGGACCCCATGGCGCGCATCCTCCTCGTGGATGACGAAGAGACCGTCCGCGGCTTCCTCAAGCGGGGGCTGGAGATCGACGGCCACGCCGTCGTGACCGCCAATGACGGCAGCGACGGGCTCGACCGCCTTAACGAGGCCGATGGCGGGTTCGACCTGATGCTGACCGATATCCGCATGCCGCTCATGGACGGCATCGCGCTGGCGCTGGCCGCCAAGCGCGACTTCCCGGACCTGACCATCCTGCTGATGACCGGCTTCGCCGACCAGCGGGAGCGCGCCCGCGGGCTCGACGCGATCGTCACCGACGTGCTGACGAAGCCGTTCTCGCTCGCGGACCTGCGCGCCACCGTGCGGCGGGCGCTCGCCGCCTGAGGCGGCCCCGAGAGTTGGGCCGGCCCGATTACCGCTTCAGGGGCCTTTAAACATCCGCTTTAGGCTGCGCTTCACGAAAGCGTGGCAGTTTCGTCCGGCGAATTCCGATCAGCCGGGACCGATACCGCGATGGACCGTCGAGACAGGGACGCCGCCGACGCGGATTGGGACGACGATTGGGATGCGCCGCGGCGGCCCCGCAGGAGCCTGTTCGGACGCGGAATCGGGCTCGTGAAGCTCGCGGTCTTCGCGCTGCCCGTGGCGATGCTCCTCTACGGCAGCTTCGCCGATTGCAGCGCGCGCCCCGCCGCCGCGAGCTGGCTCGGCCTCGTCGGCGCGGGCGCCTGCGCGCGCAGCGAGATGATCGGCAGCGTCCTCTCGATGCAGGACAACTTCGCCCTCCTGAAGCGGCTGATCGATTGAGGCCACCGGGCGCGTCGCCCGCCGCCTGCCGCTCCGCACCGACCCTTGCGAGCCGACCATGTCCACCCGCCCCCTCTCCTCATCCTCCCCCGGCAGCCTGCCCGACGCGCTCGAGGAGGCCCAGTTCCGCGCCCGCATGGCACGGCTCGGCACCGAGCCGCAGAGCCGGCGCCGCCGTCCCCGCGACCTCGGCAGGCGCGGCTTCCGCCTGGGCTGGAAGGGCTGGCTCGTCGTCGACAGCCTGATCGTGCTTCTGGTCGTGGCGGCGGTGGTCGCCTGGCCGCCGATCCAGGCCTGCCGGCACCAGGACAAGACGACCGGCTTCTACGCCGGCGACTCAGTGGACAAATGCATCCGCCGCGGCATCGCCGAGCGCATCGACCGGGCGGACCAGCGCCTCAAGGCCCTGGTCCGCAACTCGGGGCGCTAGCGCATTTCGCGCAACGGATCCCGGATCCTGGCCCGGCTCGGCTTGAGCGGCGGCACCGCGACTGGTAGCAAGCGTGTCGCGGGCCGGTGTAGCACAGCGGTAGTGCAGCGGTTTTGTAAACCGAAGGTCGGGAGTTCGATCCTCTCCACCGGCACCAAAATTCCACAGCGGTCCCAACACGTTACGGATTGGTCTTCGGATTAAGCGGCCCATCGCTACACAGGGCTGCTACACATGGTCCGTCCACTCGCGCAAGCACTGCGAACCTCCAATACCGCCGCCGACATCCGCCGCATCCGCGATGATCCCGGCGTCTCCTCCACGAAGCCGCCGGGCTGGGGCCGTGACGCGATCACGGTGAGTTTGCCCCCCGATCCGGCACAAGCGAAAGCTGCCCATGCGCGCATCGCAGCGGACGTAGAAGCGCGGTTCGCGCCCCTTCGGGCAGCCGCCCGACATCGGCAGCCTGGCCCGTCCCAGGCATCCGAACCCGCAGGGCAACCTCTCCGGAGCGGGCGTTTAAAGCTGAGAGCTCGGCGATCCTACGCCCGCTTCGCTTCGAGAATGCTGGTCGCCAAGGCGACCCAGTACGCGGCGCCGATGGGCAGGGCGTCGTCGTTGAAGTCGTAGCCGGGATTGTGAAGCGGGCGGCCGGGCTCGGCGCCGTCGGTGCCCAGCCAGACATACGCCCCGCGGCAGGCTTGCAGCATGTAGGCGAAGTCCTCCGAGGCCATCGACGGCGCGACGGTTCCGTGCCGGGCCGGGATGGTCGGCACGCGCGCCGCGGCGGCGAGGGCGAGCGGTACGGCGTCCGGGGCGTTGACCGTCGCGGGATATCCGGTGTGGTAGTCGATTTCGGCGCCGCCGCCATGCGTGCGGGCGATGCCCGTGGCGATCTCCGTGATCAGAGCCGCGACCGTGCCGCGGACGCTCTCGGACAGGCAGCGGACGGTCCCCCGGATCGTGGCGAGGTCCGGGATCACGTTCCAGGCGTCGCCGCCGTGGATCTGGGTGATGCTCACCACCGCGGGATCGAGCGGGGCGAGCCGGCGGCTGACGATGGTCTGCAGGGCCAGGACCGTCTCGGAGGCGATCACCAGCGTGTCGATGCCCCGCTCCGGCATGGCGGCGTGCGTGCCCGAGCCGCGCACGCGGATCTCGAACGTGTCGAGCGAGGCCATGATCGGGCCTGGGCAGGTCGCGAAGGCGCCGAGCGGCAAGCCCGGCCAGTTATGCAGGCCCCAGACCGTGTCGCAGGGGAACAGCCGGAACAGGCCGTCCTCCACCATCGCCCGGCCGCCGCCCTCGCATTCCTCGGCCGGCTGGAAGATGACGTGGATCGTGCCGCGCAGGGTCTCGGCGCGCGCGAGCTGGCTGGCGGCGCCGAGCAGCATCGCGACATGCCCGTCGTGTCCGCAGGCATGCATCACGCCCGGGGTCCTGGAGGCGTGGGGCAGGCCGGTCGCCTCCTGGATGGGCAGCGCGTCCATGTCGGCGCGCAGGCCGACGGCCGTGCCCTCGCCCCGGCGCAGCGTCCCGACGACGCCCGTCCGGCCCAGGCCCCGATGGACCTCGAAGCCGCAGGCGGCGAGCTCGCGCGCGACGAGGTCCCCGGTGCGCACCTCCGCGAAGGCCAGCTCCGGATGGGCGTGCAGATCCTGCCGCCAGGCGACCATGCGACCGAGGATGTCCGCGTCTATGCTCATGCCGTCCGCTCCCTGGCCGTCACAGGTCCGATCCCGGCCATCCCTGCGCGTCGGTCGATCCGCGTCTCACGTCACCGGGACGTGCATCCAGAACTGCGCGATCAGGGTCGCGCCCAGGAATGTACCGGCATTCGCCATGAACGAGACTACGACGATGCGCCAGCCCAATTGCCGGAAGGCGGGGATGTCCTTGGCTATGGACAGGCCGGCGAATGTCAGGATCGGGGTGGCCAGGGCGAGGAAGTTGATCTTGCCGGTCATGGCGGCGATCTCGGCCGCGTAGGGCATCGCCGGATAGGTCAGCGCCATGCCGATCAGGGAGACCCAGATCACCGCCGGAAGCTTCCGTGCCGAGAGCACGTAGAGGCCCCAGCCGAGGATCACGACCCCGATGATGATCGCCATCCCGCCCACGACCGCGGCATCGGGGATCACGCCGTAGGTCAGATAATTGCCGATGAGCCCGTAGGCGCCGATCAGCACCCACGCCACCAGCATCTCGGCGAACCCGATCGCTGTTTCCTCATGCGCCGGGGCCAATGCGGCGGCCGAAGGCGCCTGGACGGTGTCGGGCCGGTTGCGCCCGAGGATCGGTTCGAGCTTGCCGTAGGCCCAGATCGTGAAGGGCAGTGACAGAAACAGCGTGAAGTAGGTTCCGATCGTCGTGGTGATCAGGTTGCTCGCCGCCGCGAAGGTGGCGACATCCTTGGCCACCTCGGGCGTCTGCTGCGCCGCGATGGCCCCCGACGCGGCGGCCATCATGCTGCCGGACCCGACGCCCGCCCCCATGGCGAGGGCGAGCGGATTGAAGATGTTCAGGCTGGCGACGAGACCGGCGAGGACGGCGATGAAGACCGCCCCGAACACCGTACCGGTGAGGTATTCCGCGAGCACGCCGCGCCCCTCGGGGGAATCCATCCCGTAGCGCTCGCCGATGATGGCCAGGCTCGGCTCCCGGCCGACCGAGAAGGTCGCGCCGATGGCCTCCCGCTTGATGCCGAGCAGGAGCGCGACCGGAAGGCCGAACACCATGGTGCCGAAGAAGTGGCCGAACTCCTGGAACACGAGCGACCATCCCGACGCGAAGATCTTCGGCAGCGAGCCGCCGACCAGCAGGCCGAGCTTCGCGATGAAGATGAGGAGGGCCGGCTGCAGGAAGGCGGCCGCGGCCGATTGCGTCGAGGACTTGAGGCGCAGGAGGGCCGGAAGCCGGGGGCTCGCCAGGCCGAGGGCTCCGCCGAGCAGGAGGGCCCAGAGCAGGGGCAGCAGGACGATCTTTCCGGTCCCGACGGGGATGTTGATGTTGCCGATGGCCTCGGCGATGACGACGATGACCAGCGCGATGAGGAACAGCCGGGCGCGGCTCGGTCTCTCGGTCGGGGCGGCCTCGAATGGGATCGGCCCGCGATGGATTGCTTCCTGTGCCATGGCTGTTGTCCTCCCTGCGACGGGTCGCGGCGCGTCTGGTTTTGATTGTTGTTCTTGATTGTTGTTCGTGATCGTTGTTCTTGCGCCGCCGTCGGCTCCCGCGGACCTCGTGAGGGGCCCGCGGGGCGACGGAAGCGTCGATGCGGCGGCAGCGTCTTGGCGGCCGCTTTCGACGTCAGCCGACGTAGCCGAAGGCCACGCCGGGCTGGGCGGCGGTCTCGACCCACACGCTCTTGGTCTGGGTGTAGGCCATCAGCGCCTCGCGCCCGGAGGACCGGCCGAAGCCGGAGCGGCCGAAGCCGCCGAAGGGCGAGGCGACGTTGATCGTCTTGTAGCCGTTGACCCAGAACGTCCCGGCCCGGACGGCGGCGGCGACCCGGTGGGCGCGGCCGACATCGTTCGTCCACACCGCGCCGGCGAGGCCGAACGGCGTGGCGTTGGCGATCGCGACCGCCTCCTCCTCGGTCTCGAACGGGAGGACGGTCAGCACCGGGCCGAACACCTCGTCCCGGGCGATCGCCGCATCGGGCGCCACGTCGTCGACCACGGTCGGACCGAAGTAGAAGCCGCCGGTGTCCCGCAGGTCGGCCGGGCAGCCGCCGCCCGCGGCGATGCGGGCGCCGGCATCCGCGGCCTGGCCCACCATCGCGGCGATCTTCTCCAATTGCCGGCGGTTGTTGATCGGCCCGATCTGGGTCGTCGGGTCGGTGGGCGCGCCCACCGGGATGCGGGCCGCGGCGTAGGACAGCCGCTCGACGAAATTCGCGTGCACCGACCGGTGGACGAGGAGGCGCGAGCCGGCGACGCAGCTCTGCCCGGCACCGCCGAAGATCGCCGCCTGCGCGCCCACCAGGGCCCGGTCGAGATCGGCATCCGCGAACACGATGTTGGCCGACTTGCCGCCGAGCTCGAGCACGCTCGGCACGATGTTGCGCGCCGCCGCGGCCGCGATCTGCGCGCCGGCCTCCGCAGAGCCGACGAACACCACGAGCCGCGTGTTGGGATGGGCCACGGCCGCCGCCCCGGTGGTCGGGCCCGCGCCCGCCAGCACCGAGACGAGGCCGCGCGGGATCCCCTCGGCCCGGTCGCACAGCATCCCGAGGGCCAGGGAGGTCAGCGGCGTCAGCTCGGAGGGCTTCAGCACCACCGCGTTGCCGGCACAGATGGCCGGGGCGATCTGCCAGCCGGCGGTGAAGATCGGGGCGTTCCACGGGGTGATCTGCACCACGGTGCCGAACGGTTCGGCGCGGGTGTAATTCAGGTGCGAGGTCGGGACCGGGATGACCTCGCCGTGCAGCTTGTCGCACCAGCCGGCATAGTATTCGAACATCTCCGCGACCTTGCCGACCTCGCCGCGCGTGTCGCGGATCGGCTTGCCGGCCGACAGGGTCTCCAGCTCGGCCAGCGCCTCGGCGTTCTGCCGGACCAGGGCGGCCACCGCCCACATCGCCCGGCCACGGGCCGCCGCCGTCATGCCCCACCAGCTCCGCTGGGCGGGCCGGGCCGCCGCCATGGCGGCATCCACGACGGACGCGCCGGCATCGGCGAAGCGCGCCACCACCCGACCGTCCGCCGGGTTCACGAGATCGAGGGTTTCACCCGTTCCCGCATGGACCTCGCCGGACACGACGCTGCCGATGGGGCCGCCGAGGGACAGGGCGGACAGGAGTTCCGAGATGCGCTGCGCCGCATCGCCTGGCACGGTGGTGGACATCACTTCGCTCCGTTCGTGGTGCGGTAGTCGGCCATGCGGGTGAAGTCCGCGGCGTCCGGGATGGCCTCGCGGGTGGTCGCCCAGATCTGCGCGACATGGGCGGACAGCGGCAGGTCGGCGCCGCTCTCGGCGGCCAGCTCCATGGCGAGGCGCACGTCCTTGCGCATCAGCCCCGCGGCGAAGCCGCTGTCGAAGCTGTTCGACAGGATCCAGCGGGGAAACATCACCTCGCTGATCGCGCTGCGCCCCGTGGCGGTGTTGACGACCTTGATCGCCTCCTCGGCCGACAGGCCGGCCGCCTCCGACAAGCGCATCGCCTCGCCCGTGGTCACGAGGTGGGCGGCGACGAGGAGGTTGTTCACGAGCTTGACGATGTTGCCGGCGCCGGACGGCCCGACATGCGGGGCGCGGGCCGACATCGCCGACAGGACCGGCTCGGCCAGGGCGTAGTCGGCCTCCGAGCCGCCGACCATCATCGTCAACGTGCCTTCGGCGGCCCCCGAGGGGCCTCCGCTGACCGGCGCGTCGAGCAGGGCATGACCGGCCTGTTCGAGGCGGGCGGCCAGCCGCCGGGTGGTGCCGGGATCCGAGGTGGAGGTATCGACGACGACGACCTTCCGGTCGGTCCGGGACAGCAACCCGCCCTCCGCCGTGACCACGGCCTCGACATCGCGGGCTAGGGGCAGCGAGAAGACCAGGGCATCCGCGCGACGCAGGACGTCGGTCAGGTCCGGGACGAACGAGATGCCGGCCGCCTCGATGGCGGCGCGCCGGGCGTCGCTGATGTCGTAGCCGATGACCTTGAAGCCCTTCCGGGCCAAGGTCGCCGCCATGCCGAGGCCCATATTGCCGAGCCCGACGACGCCGACCGTCTCAATATTCATCGCGATACCTCCCGTTTAGGAAATGGTATCGATCGCCGATGCGGTCGCTACAAGAATTGCTTTTCGAACAAATCGTTCTTGTTAAAGCAACACTCAGCGCTGCGGCTGGAAGGCGACGAGGTGTTCGGTGAGCCAGCCCAGCAGCCGGCCCATCGCTTCCGGCAACCGCCGTCCCGAGCGCACGACGAGGTGCGCGCTCGCCTCGGAGAGGACCGGGTCGAGCAGCGGGAGAACGGTGACGGCATCGGTCTGCAATTCGGCCGCGACGGCGAAACGCGGCAGGAACGCGACGCCCAATCCCGCCGTCACGAAGCGCCTGTGCATCTCGAAAGACGCGGTCTCCAGGCGCGCGACGAGCCGGAAGCCGCCATCGGCCTCGACGCGCCCCAGGAGCTGGCGCACGCCGTGGTCGGAGGGAAGCAGGACGACCGGCTCGGAGGCGAAGGTGCGCAGGCCCACGGGGGTCGAGGAGCCGGCGAGGGGATGATCCTTCGGGAGGACGGCCAGCAGCGGCTGCCGCGCCGACACGACGCCGCGCACGTCCGGATGGGCCGGCGGGTTGTAGGCGAGGCCGATATCCGTATCGCCCTGGGCGACCGCCGACAGCACGCTGTCCGTGGTCCCGAGGGAGACCTGGAACGAGATCCCGGGATAGGCGGTGACGAAGTTGGCCAGGCCGTTATCGAGCAGGTCGACCAGGAAGCCTGCACCGCAGGTGAGCCGGATCGTTCCCTGCTGGACGCCGCGCAGCCGTTTGAGGTTGTCCTCGAGGAGGGCGGCCTCGTCGGCCTGGCGCTGGGCGTGCTGGGCGACGATGCGCCCGGCCTCCGTCGGCACGACGCCGCGCGGCAGCCGCTCCAGGAGATTCTCGCCGCACTCGGCCTCCATCTCGCTGATGTGGCGACTGACCGCGGAGGCCGCGACGTTGAGCGCTTCCGCGGCGCCTCGGACGGAGCCGGTCCGGACGACGGCCAGGAAGTATCGCAGCGCTCGATCGTTCATCGCCGGGCAAGCGTGCGCTTTGGTCCCCCGCATATCAAGGCATGCGCAGGCATCGACAGGCCCGAACCACGGCTTCTGCCCAACGACCTTCTCCTGTCCGGCGCGGCCGGTGGCCTATGGGCGAGGCCCGCCGCCCGTCCCTCACGTCGGGGCGGCGGCGTCCGCCCCGTGGAGGTACCGGCGGTCGAACCGATCGCCCAGGCCGGTCAGCACCTCGTAGCCGATGGTGCCGGCATCGGCCGCGACCGCGTCCAGGGAGCGGTGCGGGCCGATGATCTCGACCGCGTCGTCCTCGGCCAGCGCCCCGGCCGGGAGCGCCGAGGCGTCCACCACGATGCTGTCCATCGACACCCGGCCGAGAATGGGCAGCGCGACCCCGCCCGCCCAGGCCGCGCCGCGCCCGCTGGCGCTCCTAAGGAACCCGTCCGCATAGCCGATTGCCACGGTCGCGAGGCGCGACGCCAGCGCGGTCCGTGCGGTGTAGCCGTATCCGACCGCCGTCCCGGCCGGCACGTCGCGCACCTGCAGGACGCGGGCCTCCAGCTTGACCACGGGCTTCAGCGGGTTGGGACGCCCCGCAACGGGCGCCACCCCGAACAGGGCCGCGCCCGGCCGCGCCACATCGTAATGGTAATCCGCCCCCAGGAAGATCCCGGAGGAGGCGGCGAGGCTGGCCGGCATGGGCGGGAGCCGGCGCCGCGCATCCTCGAATCGGGACCGTTGCGCCGGGTTCACGTCGCTGTCGGGGGCGTCCGCGCAGGCCAAGTGGCTCATGACCAGACGCCAGTCCACGGCATCGTGCTCGCCCGCCCGATCCGCGACGGCCGCGAGCTCGGCGGGAGACAGGCCGAAGCGGCTCATACCGGAATCGACCTGCAACAGCCCCGGTAGCTTGCAGGCGCGCGCCCGGGCCAGCGCGGACCAGCGCGCGAGCTGGCCCGGCGTGTTGATGACCGGGACCAGCCCGTGCGCCAGGCATTCGGCCTCAGCGTCGCGCGGGGCACCGTGCAGGACCCACACGGCGGCCTCCCGGGGCACGTGCCGCCGCAGCGCGATCCCTTCGTCGAGATGGGCCACGAAGAAGGTCCGGCAGCCGGCCGCGGACAGGACGGGGGCGACGCGCGCGGCGCCCAGGCCATACGCGTCCGCCTTCAGCACCGCGGCGCATTCCGCCGTCCCGAGGCGCCGGGACAGGAGCCGGTAATTGGCCGCGATGGCGTCGAGGTCGACCGTCAGAATCGCCCCGGCATGCGGATTCCCGCCCTCGTCGAACGCCTGCACCCCCGTCGCCTCCCGATCCCGCACGCGCGCATCCACCGGGCCTCAGGCCGCGTAACGGCTGACGGCGAGGTCGTCGTGGGCGATGTCGGGCGCCCGCCCGGACATCAGGTCCGCGAGGAGCCGGCCCGACCCGCAGGCCATGGTCCAGCCGAGGGTACCGTGGCCGGTATTGGTATACAGGTTGTCGTACCGGGTCGCCCCGACGATGGGCGTCCCGTCCGGCGTCATCGGGCGCAGGCCGGTCCAGAAGGTCGCCCGGCCGAGGTCGCCCCCGGCCGGAAACAGGTCGTGGACGCAGCGCTCCAGGGTCGCGCGACGGGGCGGGCGCAGGGCCTGGCTGAAGCCGGCGAGCTCGGCGGTGCCGCCGACCCGTATGCGGTCGCCGAGCCGGGTCAGGCCGACCTTGAAGGTCTCGTCCATCACCGTGGACACGGGAGCCGCCTCCGGATCCGTCACGGGGAGCGTCAGGGAGTAGCCCTTGACCGGGTAGATCGGCAGGTTCAGCCCGAGCGGTCGCAGGAGCGCCGGGGTGAAGCTGCCCATCGCCGCCACATAGGCGTCGGCGTGCAGCACCTCGGACCCGCAGGCGACGCCGGTCACGCGGCCGCCCGAAGCCTGGAGCCCCGTCACCGTCACGTTGTAGCGGAACGTGACGCCGAGCCCCTCGCAGATGGCGGCGAGCCTCTGCGTGAACAGGTGGGCATCCCCGGTCTCGTCCCCGGTGAGACGCAGCCCGCCCACGATCTTGTCCTTCACCCGGCCGAGCGCCGGCTCGGCGGCGACGCAGCCCGCCGGGTCCAGGACCTGATAGGCGACGCCGTAGGCGTCCAGGACCTTGGTGTCGTCGCCGACGTGATCGAGCTGCTTGCGGGTGCGGAACAGCTGCAGCGTGCCGCGTTCGCGGTGGTCGTAGGCGATGCCGGTCTCGACGCGCAGGTCGCGCAGGACGTCGCGGCTGTATTCCGCGAGCCTCACCATCCGCCCCTTGTTGCGGGTGTAGGCCTCCTCCGTGCAGTTCGCCAGCATGCGGGCGAGCCAGCCGTAGAGGCGGGGCTCGACGGAGGGCCACAGGACCAGGGGGCGGTGGCGCATCATCAGCCACTTCATCGCCTTGACCGGAATGCCCGGCGCGGCCCAGGGGGCGGAATAGCCGGGCGAGACCTGCCCGGCATTGGCGAAGCTGGTCTCCAGGCCCGAGGCGGGCTGCCGGTCGATCACCGTGACCTCATGGCCGGCCTTGGCCAGATAATAGGCAGAGGACACGCCGACCACGCCGCTTCCCAGGACCAAGACCCGCATGTCCGCTCTCCTCGGCGCCGAACATCCGCATTCGGCGCTCACCCGCCGCCCGAGCCGCCGCGATCGCGGAATGCTCGGCGGGGTCCGCGGGACCCGCGTCGCGCGGTCCCGGGCCGAGATGTATCGAACATCGAAACCCGCGCACGATGCTGCGAACGTGTTGCATGGTCTGCGAAAGCGATGCCATGCAACGACAGGATTTGCGACCGGACGACAGATCGTTGCGCCATGCCACAGGATGCGATCGACACGGCCATCATCCACGCCCTGCGCGAGGATGCCCGGATGCCCAACGCGGCCCTGGCCAAGCGCGTCGGCCTATCCGCCTCCGCCTGCCTGCGCAGGTTGCGGATGCTGGAGCGGGACGGGACGATCCGGGGTTACACCGTCCTGCTCGACGCATCGGCCGCCTCGGGCCTCGTCGTGATGACCCAGATCGAGCTGGAGCGGCAGACGGAGGATTACCTGAACCGGTTCGAGGCCGCCGTCCGCCGCTGCCCGGACATCCAGGATTGCTACCTCATGACCGGCAGTTCGGATTACCTGCTGAGGATCCGGGTGGCCGATGCCGGGGAATACGAGCGGCTCCACCGATCCGTGCTGTCGAAGCTGCCGGGCGTGTCCCGGATCCAATCCAGCTTCACGATCCGGAGCGTCGTCGGGCGCTGATCGAATCCAGCCCCTCGACTTGGGCCCGCCCCCGAACCTGCCGGACAGCGGCGCGTCTTTCGCAACGCGTGATATCGATCGATCAATGTTTCAGCTGAGCGGTCCGACGAGTCGGATCCTCTCCAACGGCGCCATCATCCGAATACCCGTCGAGCCTTCGGCGGCCAGGATCGGTCGCGCAGCCCCAGCGTCGGCAATCCGACGGGCTCCGCCCCGACCAAGCGCGCGTGGACCGGTCCGCGGCCTGCGCGGATCGGGCCTTCGGGTCTTTGCGCTCAGCCTTCGTTCAGCCCCCGCGCGCGATCCTGGCTTACGGCCAAGCTCAGATAAGTATTTCTGGTTTGTATCTGAAATAACCGTCAAAAAATTACCGTCGAGCTGACGAATACCGACATTAAGATTTGATGAATGTGAAATTCAGAACCGATTAAATCCGTCGCGCCTACCAGCGCCGCCGGAAGGCGATGAATCGCGTCTCCGTCGGGCGGGTCGCGAGACCGGGCGGCGGGGCGCCGGCCCCTCGGGCCGCGTCGCCGATGGTCGGGGCGCTATCATGAGCCAGGGCAAGGACGGGCGGACGGTGACGCGCGCCGCCGGAGACGCGGCCGGGGACGGGCTGGCGCTGGCGGGCGGCGATGCCCCCGTGCCCGATGGCGCGGCCGCAGGGCCGGCGCACGGGCGCCGGCCGATCAACGACGCGGCCCGGGCCCGGATCGGGCGCGGCCTGCGCCTGCACTACGCCGATGTTCTGGCCCTGCCGATCCCGGAGCGGCTCCGGACGCTGATCGACGACCTCGCCGCATGCTCCGACACGGAGGCTCCGCGATGATGATGATGACCCAAGCCGCTCCCGCCGGCAGCAATTCCGGGCCGCCACCGCCCCAGGGCGTCGATGCCGAGATGCGCGATCTCCTGCTCGGGGCGATCCCGGCGCTGCGCGCCTTCGCGTTCTCGCTGACCTACGACCTCGACCGCTCGGACGACCTCGTGCAGGACACGCTGGTGCGCGCCTGGGTCAATGCCGGCAGCTTCCGGCGGGGGACCAACCTCACGGCCTGGCTGTTCACGATCCTGCGCAACCTGTTCTACTCGGAGCAGCGCAAGCGCAAGCGCGAGGTGGAGGATGCCGACGGCGTGCTCGCCGGCAAGCTGACCTCCTTGCCGGAACAGGAAGTCCGGATGGAGATGGCGCAGTTCCAGTCCGCCCTGAACCGCCTGCCCCATGCCCAGCGGGAGGCGCTGGTTCTGGTCGGGGCCCAGAGCTTCACCTACGAGGAGGCGGCCGCGATCTGCGGCGTCGCGGTCGGCACGATCAAGAGCCGGGTCAGCCGCGCCCGCCTGCGGCTGATCGAGGTCCTGGGTCTTGAGGGGCCGGACGATATCGGCACCGATGCCCGCACCCGGGCGGCCCTCGACGGCGGCTGAGCAAGGTCACTTGATCAGCTTGACCGCCTCGCGGAAGCGCGGGTGCCGGGCGGTGCCGAGCCACTCGAACACCACCATCTCGGTGGTGACGATCTCGGCCCCATGGGCCGCCATCCGGGCGAGGCCGGCGGCGCGGCTCTCGGGCCGGCGCGAGCCGACCGCATCCGCCACCACGCTGGCGCGCCGCCCGGCCTCCCGGAGCCCGAGCACCGTCTGCAGCACGCAGATATGCGCCTCGCAGCCCGCCACCACGAGGTCGCGGTCCCCGATCCGGTCGAGGAAGCCCGGCGCCTGGGCGGCGCCGAAGCTCATCTTCGCGAAGGCCGCCCCGGGTTCCGGGGCGAGCTCCGGCACGGTCGGCCCGAGCCCGCCGGCATTCTGCTCGGTGAACAGGACAGGCACGTCCAGCAGCTTGGCCGCCGCGATCAGGCGGTCCGTGTTGGCGATCACTCCGGCGCCATCCGCGATGGCCGGCATCAGCCGGACCTGGATGTCGATGACGAGGAGGAGGGACCGGGCGGGATCGATCAAGGGCATCGGGGTCAGTAGGTCGCGAAGAGGCGCGCGACCGCCTCGGGCTCCGTCGTGACGGTCAGAGCCAGGGCGAGCAGGATCCGGGCCTTCTGCGGGGTCAGGTTGTCGGCACTGAGGATGCCGCGGGTGCGCAGGCGCGTGGTCAGCGGCACGACCCCGCTGCCGGCCCGCGTCGACATCACCACCGGGATGCCCGCTGCCGCGGCCTCCTCCAAGGCGTCGGCCTCGGCCGGCGGCATCATGCCCGGGGCGAGCCCGGCCGCGACCAGGCCGCGCGCCCCCGCCTGCCGGAACGCCCGCACCGCGGTGCCGTCGGCATCGGCGTAGCCGTAGCACACGTCGACCCGCGGCAGGGCGGGCAGCGTCCGGATATCGAACGGGGTGCCGGGCGCGTGGGCCCGCTCGGAGCGGCGGTAGTACCGGACGCTGTCGCCGTCGACCTGGCCGAGCACGCCGAAATCCGGGGTGCGGAAGGTCTGCAGCCGGGCCACCGAGGTCTTGGTCACCTCGCGGGCGGCCTGGATCTCGTCGTTGAGCACCACCAGCACGCCCCGGCCGCGGGAGGCCGGCGCGGCGGCGGTGCGGATCGCCGCCACGAGATTGAGCTTCGCATCGGTAGACAGGGCGCTCATCGGCCGCTGCGAGCCGACGAGAACCACCGGCAGGTCCACCGTCAGCGTGAGGCTGAGCGCGTAGGCGGTCTCCTCCAGGGTGGCGGTGCCGTGCCCGATGACGATGCCGGCGAGATCCGGATGCGCGGCGGCGGTCCGCTCGCACAGCAGGACGAGGTCGCGCCACTCGGCGAACCCGATCGCCGGGCTCGGGACCGCCCGGAACGGCACCGGGACCACGGTGGCGACCGCGGACAGCTCCGGGACCGCGCCCAGGATCGCGCCCGCTTCCAGCCGGCGGTCGGTGGCGGTGTAGTCGAGGATGTCGAGCGCATCGCGCCCGAGGGACGAGATCGTCCCGCCGGTGCCGATGAACGCGACCTTGGGCAATCCCGCCCCGTGTCCTGCCGCCATGCCGTGTCTCCTGGCCGTCCGGCCATCCGCCGGTCCCGTCAGGTCCGTGATGCCGTCTCACTCGGCCACGGTCGACCCCGGCGCGCGCAGGCGGGCGATGCGCCCGGCGATGGGGCGTCGATCGGGATGGGGAACGGCTGCCGGTCCGAACGCGGCTCGGACCGGCAGCGGGCTGGGTGCTCAGACGCCGGCGGCGACACGCATGGGTGCGGCCATCTCGGGGGTACGGCCCACCGGTTCGGCATGGCCGTAGAGGCCGCGCTGCTTCGGGTTCGGGCTGAGCCGGTCGGTCAGGCCGATCACCGTCTCGGCCGCCCCGAGCAGGAGGGCGCCCCCCGGCGCGAGCTGGGCGGCGAGCCGGGCCAGCACGTCCGACTTGGTCGGCGCGTCGAAGTAGATCAGCACGTTGCGGCAGTAGATCACGTCGAACTGACCGAGGGACGTGAAGCTGTGCAGCAGGTTGAGCTGACGGTAATCCACCATGGAGCGCAGGCTCTGGGCGATCTGCCACTGCTCGCCGATCTGGGTGAAGTACTTGATCAGCCACTGCACCGGCAGGCCGCGCTGCACCTCGAAGTGGCTGTAGAGGCCGAGCTTGGCCTTCTCGATCACCTCGGTGGACAGGTCGGTGGCCACGATCTCGACCTGCCACCCGGCGAGCTTGGGCCCGGCCTCCTGCAGCAGCATGGCCAGGGAATAGGGCTCCTGGCCGGTGGACGCCGCCGCGCACCAGATCCGCAGCCGGCGCTTGCTGGCGTTGCGCGCCAGGGCCTCCGGCAGGATCGTGTCGCGGAACAGGTCGAACGGGATGCGGTCGCGGAAGAAGAAGGTCTCGTTCGTGGTCATCGCCTCGACCACGGCGCGCTCGATCGCCCCGTCCTGGCCGAGCTTGAGCGCGCCGATCAGGTCGCCCAGGGCGGCGAGATTGAAGCGGCGGCAGACCGGGGTCAGCCGGCTCTCGACGAGGTAGCGCTTCTCCGCGGTCAGCGCGAGGCCGGAGCGCTGCTTGAGGAAGGTGCGCAGGTATTCGAACTCGAGCTCGGTCATGACGGCTGCCCCGTGATCAGGGCGCGCAGCGCCGTCGCGAGTTCGGGGAGTGGCAGCACGGCCTCGGCGAGGCCGGCCCGGGCGACGCTGCCGGGCATGCCCCAGACGGTGCTGGTCGCCTCGTCCTGGGCGAGGACCGGGCCGCCCGCATCGGTGAGCGCGCGGGCGCCGTTGGTGCCGTCCGAGCCCATGCCGGTGAGGATCACCGTCGCGGTGGCGGCGCCGAACACCACGGCCGCGTCCTTGAACAGCACGTCCACGGCGGGGCGGCAGAAATTCACCGGCGGCCCGTCGGTGAGGCGGATCGTTGGCCCGTTGGACCCGGCCACCAGCCCCATATGGCGCCCGCCCGGCGCCACGTAGATCCGGCCCGCCTCCAGGCGCTCGTCGGCCTTGCCCTCGGCGGCGCGCAGCCCGGTGCGGGTGGAGAGGTGCTCGGCGAACACGGCGGTGAAGATCGGCGGCATGTGCTGCACGATCAGCACCGGCACGCGGCGCAGGGCGGCGGCGCCGATCCCCTCCAGCATCTCGCCCACCGCGCGGGGCCCGCCGGTCGAGGAGCCGATCAGCAGGGCACGGGGCTGGGTCCGGTTGCGGACCTTCGGCCGGAGGGTGAACGGGGTGGGCGGCCGCGGTGCCGGCGCGGCGGGCGCCAGCGCGGGGGCCGCGTGGGCGGGGGCCGGTGCGGTCCCCGGGGCGCCGGCCGGACGCCGGGCGCGAGCCCGGGCGGCGCCGAACACCCGTACCCGCTCGATCAGCTCGACCCGGAAGGTCTCCGAGGTGGTGACGCCGCGGTTGCTCTCGGGCTTGGCGAGGTAGTCCACGGCCCCGAGCGCGAGGCATTTCAGGGAGATGTCGGCGTTCCGCGTGGTCAGCGTCGACATCATCACGACTTGGAGATTCGGGCTCATCGCGAGCATGCGCGGCAGCGCCGTCGTGCCGTCGAGCTCCGGCATCTCGATGTCGAGCAGCACGACGTCCGGATCGTGCTTGGCCATCATCTCCAGGGCGATGCGGCCGTTGGAGGCGGTGCCGGCGACCTCGAACCCGGCCTCGGTGATCCAGCGGGCGACGAGGCCGCGCACGACGGCGGAATCATCGGCGATCAGCACCCGGATCGGAGCCGCGGCGGAGGTCGTGGATTGCGCAGGCGGACTGCGGAGTGGGACGACCGCGGGGCTCAGGGCCATGATGATTGCCTCGGGTACTGGGTCTTGGATGATGTCGGCGTCGAAGTCAGGCGGCGTCGGCGACGAGGCCGACCTGTTCGAGCTTGGCCGCGAGGATATCGCGGTCGAAGGGCTTCATGATGTATTCGTCGGCCCCGGCCCGGAGGGCCCGGGCGATCGCCCCGACATCATTCTCGGTGGTGCAGAACAGGACCTTCGGCGTCGTCCCCCCCTCGCTCCGCCTGAGCGCCTGGAGGAAGGTGTAGCCGTCCATGTTCGGCATGTTCCAATCGAGCAGGATCGCGTCCGGCATGCTGGCGGCGCAGACTTCGAGGGCGGCGCTGCCGTCCTCCGCCTCGCTCACATTCATGCCCAGGGCCTCGATGATCCGCCGCGCGACCTTCCGGATCACCGCGGAATCGTCGACCACCAGGCAGGTCGTCTCGTGTGGCGCTTTCATCCCTCCTCTCCTTACGCCGCCTTCGCGCCGGCAGCGCTGAAGCCGAGGAGCGCGTCCACATCGAGGATCACCAGGAGGCGACCGTCGAGGCGGTGGACGCAGGTGGCGAGGTTGCGCCAGCGCGGATCCAGGTTGATCGGAACCGCCTCGCGGCTGTCGGTACCGAGCTTCAGCACCTCGCCGACGCCGTCGACCACCAGCGCGAAGGTCTCGCCGCCCTGCTCGAGGCCGATCGCCATCTTGGGATTGGCCTTGTCGTCCTGGGTCTCGGCGTCGGGCATGCCCAGGCGCCGGCGCAGGCACACGGCGGTGACCACGCGTCCGCGCAGGTTGAGCAGGCCGACGATCTCGGACGGCGCCAGGGGCACCGGCGTCACGCCCGAGGGGACGAACACGTCGTGGACCCGCTCGATCGCCAGGCCGAACAGGGTGTCGCCCACGAAGACGGTGACGTAGTCGTCGGTTGGGCCGGTCTCGGCGCCGTTGGCATTGGCAGCCTGCATCAGAACTCTCCGGATTCGATCGTCGTATGGCGGGCTGAGCCGGGATCAGGCGGCTTGGGAGACGGCGGTGGGGTTGATCTCGGCCAGGGCCGCGATCAGACCGCTGCGGTCGAATTTGGCCACGAGGTCGGTGATCGCCAGGGACCGGGCCCGCTCCACCGCATCGGCGCCCACCGTCCCGGTGAGGCCGATCACCGGCAGGCCGGCGACCCGCGGCTCGCCGCTGCGCATGGCGGCGACGAGATCGAAGCCGCTGCGGCCGGGCATTTCCAGGTCGGTGACCACGACCTCGATCCGCGGATCCGACTGGAGGATCGACAGGGCGGCATCGGTGCTCGCCGCCGTGACCACCTGGTAGCCCGCGGCCTTCAGCACCGGGCTCAGCATGTCGCGGAAGAAGGCCGAGTCGTCGACCAGCAGCAGGGTCGAGACCTGCTCCGCCCGCTTCGGGCCGCGGGCCCAGTCGTCGTAGGCGAGCGGCAGGAAGTGGGCGATGTTGATGATGTCGGTGGCGCGGCCGCGCAGCACCGCCGAGCCGATCAGGTCCGAACGGTCGGCCGCGATCTCGATGTCCAGGCGCTCCTCGACGATGTCGACGATCTCGTCGACCACGAGGCCCATTGCCCGCTCGCCGTCGGAGAACACCACCAGGGCCTGCGTGCCTTCCGAGCGGATCGTGATCGCCGGATCGGCCGGGACCAGCGGCATCAGCCGGCCGCGGTACTGGATCAGCGGGCGGCCGCCGAGCCACTCGACCTTGTCGCACTCGATCTCCTCGAGGCGCGTGACCAGGGAGAGCGGCACCGCCTTGAAGCTGCCCTGGCCGCCCTTGAACACCAGCAGGGTGGTCTTGGTATCGCCCATCTCGGATGCCTCCGCCTCGGCGTCGGAATCCGCGTGGCCGCTGCTGCCCTGGACCCCCTGGGCGACCTGCCGGGCCACGCCGTTGGGATCGATGATCAGCACCACGGCGCCGTCGCCGAGGATCGTGTTGCCGGCAAACATCGGGATGTGCCGGAGCTTGGCCGACATCGGCTTCACGACGATTTCCTCCGTGTGGAAGACCTCGTCGACCAGGATGCCGAAGCGCTCGCGCCCGACCTGGGCCACGACCACGAAGCCCGCCTGGGCCGTCTCGTCGCCCTGGCCGCCCGACTGCCCGAGCAGGCCGGTGAGCGAGACGATCGGCAGCAGCCGCTCGCGCAGGCGCAGCACCGGCGAGCCGTTGATGCGCTCGACCCGCTGGGCCCCGGCATCGACCCGGACCAGCTCGAGCACGGCCACCTGCGGCAGGGCGAAGCGATGCTCGCCGGCGCGCACGATCAGGGCGGCCACGATCGCCAGCGTCAGCGGGATCTTGATGGTGAAGGTGGTGCCGCGGCCCGCCGTGGTGGCGATGTCGATGATGCCGCCGATGGTCTCGATGTTGGTCTTGACCACGTCCATGCCGACGCCACGGCCCGACACCGACGTGACCGCCGCCGCGGTCGAGAACCCGGCGTCGAAGATGAACTTGGCGACCTGCGCGTCGGTCATCCGCTCGACATCGGCCTGGGCCGCCAGCCCGCGCTCCACCGCCTTCTTGCGGATCGCCGCGAGGTCGAGACCCTTGCCGTCGTCGGCGATCTCGATCGTGATCGTGCCGCCCTCGTGATAGGCGGCGAGACGGATCGTGCCGCGGGCCGGCTTGCCCGCCGCGATGCGCCCGGCGGTCGATTCGAGGCCGTGATCGGCCGAGTTGCGGACCATGTGGGTCAGCGGGTCCTTGATCACCTCAAGGACCTGCCGGTCGAGCTCGGTCTCGGCGCCGACCATCACGAGGTCGATCTGCTTGCCGAGTTCGGCCGAGAGGTCGCGCACGACGCGCGGCAACTTCTGCCAGGCGCTGCCGATCGGCTGCATGCGCGTCTTCATGACGCCTTCCTGCAGCTCGGCCGTGACGTGGGACAGGCGCTGGAGCGGGACCTTGTAGCTCGAATCCTCGTGCCGGCGGGCGATCTCGAGGAGCTGGTTGCGGGTCAGCACCAGCTCCGAGACCATGGTCATCAGGTGCTCGAGCGTATCCACGTTCACGCGGATCGTCTGGATCTTGCTCCCGGCCGCCGTGGTCTCCGTGGCCACCACCGCCTCGGTGTCGCCCGCGGGCTCGGCCCTGGCGGACTCGGCCTCGGCCGGCTCGGCCTTCGGGGCCGCCGGCTTGGGCTCCACGGCCTTGGGCGCCGCCGGCTTGGGGGCTTCGGCCTTGGGGGCCTCAACCTTGGGAGCCTCGGCCTTCGGCGCCTCGACGGGGGCCGAAACCGGCGCCGCGAAGTCAGCCTCGCCGGGGCCCGGGGCCGCCAGGAAGGCCGCCTCCAGCTCGTCGAGGGTCACCTCGCCGGGCTTCAATTCGCGCGAGACCGGGTCCGGCAGCACCGGCTCGGGCGCCGGGGCGGGCGCGGCCTGGGGCTCAGGCTCGGCCGACGCCAGGCGATCCAGCTCGGAGATGAGATCGTCGTCGGAGCCCGCCGGCTCGGTGCCGGTGGCCTCGAGATCGGCCAGGATCGCCTTGAGCCGGTCCAGGGTCGAGAGAATCACCGTGACCGATTCGGAGGTGGCCGGCAGGCCGTCCCGGAAGCGGCCCATCAAGGTCTCGGCGGCATGCGCCAAGGCTTCGAGGCGCGGCAGGCCGAGAAACCCGCAGGTTCCTTTGATCGTATGGACGAGGCGAAAGATGTTCCGCAGAATCGTCTGGTTATTCGGATCCTGTTCGAACCGAACCAGTTCAGCATCGACCGTGTCGAGGTGCTCCCCGCTCTCGGTCAGGAACTCACGAAGCAGGTCGTCCATAGGCGATACTCGTTACACGGAGAGGCTCTCGCGCAACGTACTTACTCAAGCCGGGTTAGGGAAGCGTTTCGATCCCCTCCCCACCCCATGCTTTTCCAGTTTTTTACGCCAGCGCGGTATCGGAAGCTTCGTCACCAGCCTCCGTGGGTGCCGCGATCACTGTCGGCGAGGCCGTGATCGTCACTTCATCACCTTCGATGGCGAATCGCACATCCATGGCGGCGGCCCGCGCCACGAGGCCGGCATAGAACGGCAGGATGCCGTGGGCGTCGACGGTGCCGCTCTCCGGGCTGCCGGCCATCAGCTCCTCGACATGGGGCGGGATGCGGGCATGCGAGCCCTTGGCGGTGAGCACGAGGGTCGGCGCCTCGCCGTCGCCCGAGACGGTGACGTCGATCAGACCGCCCCGCGGGATCGCCGAGGTGGCGATCATCACGAGGTTCAGGAGCAGCTTCACCTTGTTCTTGGGGAACAGGGCCTGCGGCGCGCTCCAGGCGAGCTTGGTCTTCTCGTCGCTGAACATGCCCTTGGCCACGCTCTCGGCGTCGGCGAGGTCGATCGAGGCGCCGGCCGATCCGGCCGCACCGAAGGCGATGCGGGCGAATTTCAGCCGGGCCGAGGCCTGGCGGGCACTCTTGCCGATTAGTTCGAGGGCGAAGGTGCGCATCGACTCGTCATCGTCGTCCTCCAGCACCTCCAGCCCGTTCACGATCGCGCCGACGGGGCTGATCACGTCGTGGCAGACGCGGGAGCAGAGCAGGGCGGCGAGGTCGAGGCCGTCGAGATTCAGGCGGGGTGCGTTCGGGGAGGACATGGTGCGCTCCGGGCGGGCGGATCTGGAGGTCGAACAATCTGCGGGCCGGCCCGTCGCTTTGGAGCCGCCGATCCTTGGCCGCCCGACATGGCGGTCGAGTCCCCGCGAAACATCCCGCGCGGCCCGCCGGTCGGGCCGGGGGCAATGGACCGGTCCGCACGGATAGACGCCACGTTCGGCTTTGAAAAGCGTTACCGGCCGGCACCGGTGCCGGCCGCGCCGGGATCGGGTACGGTGCCGGCCAACGCGGATCGGCCACGATGCGGACCGCGAGCAGTCCCGGGGTCGCGCCCGTTCGGGCCCGGCTCGAGCCAGGGAGGAATCGGCGTGACACGCGAGACCGCCGGCCGAACCACGGCCCCTAAAGCCCCGGCGCCTCCCGGCGCGGCCGCCGGCCGGCCCCCGGCATCCCCACGCAGCCAACCACGCTGAGGCGGCACCCCATGCAGCCCGAACCCCCATTGTCCGAGAGCCTGCGGCCCAGCTTGCAACCCGCCGACCCCGACGCGGCCGGCGCGCGCCTCGCCGAGATCGAGCCGGCCTTCCCGGCCGGTTTCCTCACCCCGGCCTGCCGCACCCTGCTGCTCGGGCTGGCCGACCATTCGCCGTTCCTCTGGCAGGCCGTCACCCGCGCGCCGGAGCGCCTCGTCGCGCTGATGGGACAGCCGCCGGAGGTCGCCAGCCGGGCGATCATCGCGCGGCAGCGCGCCGTCGGGGGCGCCTGCGGCGAGAATCCCGACCTCGCGGAGGTCGCCCGCCGGCTCCGCCGCAACCGCGAGGAGCATGCCCTCCTGGTGGCGCTGGCCGATCTCGGCGGCTGCTGGGATCTCGACGCGGTCGTCCAGGCCTTGTCCGCCTTCGCCGACGCGTCGGTGAGCGCGGCCACCGACGCGCTGCTCCGGCAGGGGATGGCGGCCGGACGGTTCCGAGCGCAGGACCCGGAGGCCCCGCAGGTCGGCTCCGGGCTGGTCGTCCTGGCGCTCGGCAAGCATGGCGGGGCCGAGCTGAACTATTCCAGCGACATCGACCTCATCGTCTTCTACGAGGCGGAGCGCGCCGCGGCCGCCACCGGCGGGGATCCCAAGGCGTTCTTCGTCAAGCTGGCGCAGGGCCTGGTGAAGCTCCTGTCCGAGCGCACCGCCGACGGCTACGTCCACCGCATCGACTACCGGCTGCGCCCGGATCCGGGCTCCACGGCGGTGGCGCTCTCCACCGGCTTCGCCTTCGACTACTACCAGACGCTGGGCCAGAACTGGGAGCGCGCCGCCTTCATCAAGGCCCGGCCGATCGCCGGTGACATCCCGGCCGGCGCCGCGTTCCTGGCCGATCTCGCGCCGTTCATCTGGCGCCGGCACTTCGACTTCGCCGCCATCGCCGAGATCCACGCGATGAAGCGACAGATCCACATGGTCCGCGGCCACGACACGATCACGGTGGCCGGCCACGACATCAAGATCGGCCGCGGCGGCATCCGGGAGATCGAGTTCTTCGTCCAGACCCAGCAGCTCGTGTTCGGCGGCCGCAAGCCCGCCTTGCGGGGGCGCCGGACCGTCGAGATGCTCGGGCGTCTCGTCGAGGAGGGCTGGATCGACGCCCAGGCGCGCGACGAGCTCACGGCGGCCTACGGGTTCCTGCGCACCCTCGAGCACCGGATCCAGATGATCCGCGACGAGCAGACCCAGCGGCTGCCGACCGGGGATGCGGCGCTCGACGCGCTGGCGCGGTTCGCGGGGTTCGACACGCGGGGGGATTTCGAGACGGCGCTGCTGCACCATGCCGGCCGCGTCCAGGCGCACTATGCCCTGCTGTTCGAGACCGCGCCGGGGGACGGCGCCCCGGAGGACAGCCTCGTCTTCGGCGAGAGCGAGCCCGACCCCGCCACCCTGGAGGCCCTGGCAACGTTCGGGTTCCGCGATCCCCGGCTCGCCTGGGAGACCGTGCAGGGCTGGCATGTCGGCCGCCGTCCGGCGCTCCAGACCGGCCGGGCGCGGGAGATCCTGGCCGAGCTGCTGCCGAGCCTCCTGCGGGCGCTCGGCGGGACCGCCGATCCGGACGCGGCCTTGCTCACTCTCGACCGAGCCTTCGCTCGGATGCCCGCGGTGGCGGAGCTCCTGGCCATCCTGCGTTCGCACGAGCGCCTGCGCCTCCTGTTCGCCGACATCCTGGGGACCTCGCCCCATCTCGCCGACACGGTCAGCCTCAGCCCCCACGTCCTCGACACGTTGCTCGACCCCGATTTCGTGGCGCCGGCGCCGGGCCCCGATCAGGTGCGCGACCAGTACCGGGCGCTGGTCGGGCAGCCGGCGAGCCACGAGGAGTTTCTGGACCGCTGCCGGGACGCCACCCGGCAGATGGCTTTCGTCACCGGCGCGCGCCTCCTGTCCGGCCTGATCACGCCGCGTCAGGCCGGGGAGGCCTATTCGGCCCTCGCGGAGGCCACGGTCGCGCTGAACCTCGAAGCGGAGGAGCGGCGGTTCGCCCAGGACCACGGCGCCGTGCCCAAGGGCCGGTGCTGCGTCCTGGCCCTCGGGCGGCTCGGATCCCGCCAGCTCAGCGCGGTTTCCGACCTCGATCTGGTCTTCCTGTACGATTTCGATCCGGACGACCGGATGACCGACGGCCCGCGCCCGCTCGACGCGGTCGTGGCCTATAACCGCCTGGCGCAGCGCCTCTACGCGGCGCTCACCACCGCGACGCGCCGCGGACGGCTCTACGCGGTCGATCTGCGCCTGCGGCCCTACGGCAGCCACAGCCCGCCCGCCGTGCAGCTCAACGGCTTCGTCACCTATCAGCGCGAGGCCGCCGAGCCCTGGGAGCACATGGCCCTCACCCGGGCCCGGGTGGTGGCGGGCGATCCCGCGCTCGGGGCGGCGGTCAGGGCGGCGATCGCCGAGACCGTCGGGCAGCCGCGCGATCCCGCGCAGGTCTGCGCCTCGGCCGGAGAGATGCGCAGGCTCGTCGCCGAGGAGCGCGGCCATGCCGGTCCCTACGACCTCAAGCTCGCCCCCGGCGGGCTGTTCGACCTCGACTTCCTGGCCCAATCCATCGTGCTGAGCGCCCCCCAGATCCAGACCGACGGCCCCGGCCTCTCCGGCGAGGCGGTGCTCCGGCTGGCCGGAGAGCGCGGTATCCTGGCCTCTGCCATCGCCGAGCCCCTGGCCGAGACCTACGCGTTCCTCGACGCGGTCTACCAGTGGCAGCGGCTGGTGATGGCCGATCCCGGCTCCACCCCCTCGGACAGCGCGGCTCGGCAGATCGCCAAGGCGGTGGGCCTGCCGGATGCCCGCAGCCTCGCGGCCGAACTGCATCGCCACCGCCGCCGGACCTGCGCGCTGCTCGCCCGGATCAAGCGGACGGTGATCGGGGCATCGACGCGGTAGCGGGCGTCGGACCCGGATCCACTCGGCAGGCCGTCCGCGATCGAGACCCCGCAACGGAACCGGTCCCCGGCCCGACATGTCGACAAGCCCGACCCGCTCGGGCATGCAGGCGGGTATGGGAGGCGACATGATAAGCGCGGCGATGTTTTCGGGGCCTGAGCGCGAGCGGATCGCCGCGGCGCTCGCCGAGATCGCCTGCGCCGCCGGAGAGGTGCTGCGCCGCTATCATCGCGGTCCCTGCCCGCACGCCCTCAAAGCGGACGGCTCGCCGTCGAGCGCCGCCGATATCGAGGCCGAGGCGCTGATCGTCGCCGCGCTCGCCGCGCGGTTTCCCGGCATTGCCGTCATCGCCGAGGAGAGCGCCGCAGCCGACGAACTGGCGGCGCGGCCGTCGCAGCACTTCTTCCTGGTCGATCCCCTGGACGGCACCCGCGACTTCCTGGCCGGGACGCCGGATTACTCGGTCAACATCGCCCTGGTGGCGGGCGACCGGCCGGTGGCGGCCGCGCTCGTGGCCCCGGGCCTGGGCCGGGCCTGGTGGGCGGGCGATGCCACCGTCGAGGCTTCCGTGATCGAGGGGCACCCGGGCGCGGGCCGGCCGGTGCGGGTTCGCCCGGCGCCGTCGAGCGGCCTCGTGGCCCTGGGCAGCCGGCGGCACGGCGACCCCGAGACCGCCCTCTGCCTCGCCGCCCTGCCCGTGTCAGAAACCCGCCGATCCGGCTCGGCGCTCAAGTTCGGATTGATCGCCGCCGGCGAGGCGGATGTCTACATCCGCTGCGGACCGACCATGGAATGGGACACGGCGGCCGGCGACCATATTTTGGCCGCGGCCGGGGGCTGCGTCGTGATCCCGGGCGGCGGCCCGATCCTGTACGGGCGCTACCGCGCCGGCTACCGCAACGGGCCGTTCGCGGCCCTGGGCGATCCGGAGCTGGCCGCCGGCCTCGCCCTGCCCGCCCCCGGCGGAGCCGGCGGCGCGCCGGAGCAGCCTCTCACCGCGGCGCATCGCTGAACGGCACATCCAGCTGGTCCTGCAAGCCGGGCCAGGCCGCCTCCGCCTGCCGGACCAGCTCGGGGTCCGCCAGGAACCGGGCGCGCCGCGCGGCATCCCGGAACAGGTAGAGGCGCTCGTCGATCACCGCGAAGACCAGGGGGTCGGCATCGACCAGGCGGCCGTCCAGGATCCCGGCGGCGTCGAAGCCGCCGAGCCGCGGGGCATAGACCTCCGGGTTGCCCTGAAAGGCGGCGCGGTCGGCGCCGCTGGCGAAGCGCCAGACCCGGCCGCCCCAGGACAGCTCGAACCGCGCGGCGCCGGCCCGCGGGCCCTCCTTCAGGAAGTAGCTGACCGGGTCGAAGCCCTTCAGCGCCAGCAGCTCGATCGTGGTCACGCCCGGCTCGGCCGCCGGCATGCCGGCCGCCATCAGGATCGCGGCGAGCGCCAAGGCGGGAGCCATGACAGCGCGCAGGCGCGATCGCGGCGCGAGATGGCGCCGGGTCCTGCCACGCCGCGCCTGCGTCGAGGCCGGGGCGGCGTCAGGGCGCGTTAACCACATCTTGCGGTTTCCCTCAGAAGCTGGTCCGACATAGCGGTCCGCGCCGTCCCGGATGGCGGCTCCGTCCTCAGGCCGATCCCGGTCGCAGGTGCGGCCGAGGCCGGCCCTTTGGCGCGGCGGCAGGGATCCACCGCGGAACCGTAAGAGCATCGTCCCGAAAGCAGGACACCGGCTTTCGGAAAAAGACGATGCGGAGTCAAAGACCGACGGCATCGGCCCGGATCCGATGCGGTCGTCGAACCGGGTGAGGAGGCAACGATGACGGCACGAGACGAGCGCGGCACCCACCGCCGCCACCTGCTCCGCGCGGGCCTCGGCCTGGCGCTCGGCACGCCGCTGGCGGGCCTCGCCGGGGTCGGGGCTGCGCTGGCGCGCGGCGAGGACACGGACACACCCGAGACATTCCGCCCCGGCGAGATCGTCGAATCGGGCCACCGCTTCTTCGGCTCGGTCTCGCGCGGCCTGGCGCTCACCGTCGAGGAGGCGGGGCGGCGCTGGGGCGAGCCGAACGGCTACATCCTCGGGCAGGAGGGCGGAGGCGCGGTGGTGGCCGGCGTCCGCTACGGCGAGGGCACGCTCTACACCCGCAATGCCGGCCAGCGGCGCGTCTATTGGCAGGGGCCGTCGCTCGGCTTCGACGTCGGCGGCGACGGCGCGCGCACCATGATGCTGGTCTACAACCTGCCGAACGTGCGCGAGCTGTTCCGGCGCTTCGGCGGGGTCGACGGCTCGGCCTATCTGGTCGGCGGCTTCGGCATGACCGCGGTGGTGAGCGACCGCATCATCGTGGTGCCGATCCGCAGCGGCGTCGGCGCACGGCTCGGCATCAATGTCGGCTATCTCAAGTTCACCCGCGAGGCGACCTGGAACCCGTTCTGATTGATGAGCGTAGCTTGATTTCGCCCTGGCGACCGACCTGGGTTAGACTGACACTGGGCCGGGCTTTCCGGCCGCATGCGCGGGCTGCTCCCTCGTGATCGAAACGGTGATGATCTTCGCGCTGGGCTTCCTGGCGGCGAGCCTGTGCGGCCTCCTGCTGCTCCCGGCGCTGAACGCGCGCGCGGCGCGCCTGGCGCGGCGGCGTGCGGAGGCACGGCTGCCGCTGTCGCCGGCCGAGATCGCCGCGGAGCGGGATTTCCTGCGCGCGCAATTCGCCGTGCAGCAGCGCCGTCTGGAGCGTCGGGTCGAGACCGTGCAGGCCAAGCGCCACGCCGACCTCGCCGCGATCGGCGCCGGTGCGATGCGGGCGGCGGCCCTGGCCCGCGACGTCGCCGCGCGGGATGCCGAGATCGCGCAGGCCCAGGCCAAGACCCGTGAGCTCGAAGCGGAACTGAGCAGCGCCCGCGAGGACGGCACCGCGAGCTTCGCCACGTTGCGCGCCCTCGAGGAGGCGCATGCCGACCTGCTCGACAGCCTTTTGGCGATTCGGCAGGGCCGCGGCGCCGACCGGCCTCAGGGTGAGGATTCCACCGCTCTGGCGGCCGAGCGCGACGATCTGCGCGCCAGCCTGAAGGCCGCCGAGGAGGCCCTGGCCCAGAACCTGGCGGATCGCCAGGGCGGCGTCGAGCGCGAGAACGCCGACCTGCGCCGGCGGATCACCGAGGTGGCCGACGCCCTGACCGGCCAGGACCGGATGCCCCGGGCGGCATTCCCGGCTCCGCAACCCGAGCGCGTCTGACCGGGCTGCCAGGACGGATCCTCACCGAGAAACGTTCGTCGGTTGCCTTGTTTCGACCATGCAAAGGCATCATCGCAACCGGGACTTATCCCGACATTCCTGACTCCGAGAGATGGTACGTATCCCCATGCGCCTGAAGCCAATCCTTCTCGCCGTCGCGGCGGCCGCCGCCCTGACGCTCCCGGCTGCGGCGCAGCAGTCGAAGCGCGGCAACGAGACCCTGAAGAAGTACTGCACCGGCGACTACCTGACCTATTGCGGCAACCTCGCCCCCGACGATCCGGCCACCGACGCCTGCTTCCAGAAGAACTGGAAGAAGCTCAGCGAGAATTGCCGTCGGGCGATCGACGCCTACGAGGCGCAGCAGCAGCAGGACGCCCCCGGCAAGGGCAAGCAGGGCGCGCAGGGCACCCGCGAGCAGCGCGGCTGAGGCGCGCAGCCTCGCGGCCGGACCTGGTGAAGCGAGGCCGGGAGGCGTGTGGCGGCTGCGCGCTCGCGCACGCGCCCGGCAACCGCTAAGGTGAGGCTCCCCGCCGGCCTCGAGCGCCGGCGCCGAGCCCGCCGGACCCTCGCGCGATGTTGTCGTCTCCCGCCCTGAAGCTCCTGGCCGCGTCCGGCCTCGTCGCCGTCGCGGTCTCCGCCTGCGGACGCCGCGGCTCCCTCGAGCCGCCTCAGACCTCGGCCCCGGCCGCGCAGACATCGACCGACTCGGTCAACGGCCGCCGGACCCTGCCGGTCTCCGTCGGGCTGGGCGGCGGCGCCGCCGAGCCGACGCCCGCCGGCGTGCAGGCCGGCGACGAAGTCGCCATCGCGGCGATTCCCCCGGGCGGCACGGGCGCCCCGGTCGAGACCAGCCGCGGCGCCAAGCGCGGCTATCGGATCCCCAAGGAGCCTTTCATTCTCGATCCGCTGCTGTAGACGGCGGAGGCCGGGGCATCGCTCCGCGCCTGCGCCGTTCCGCGCCCCTCCGCGATGGGCGCCCGACAGCGGGCGGCCGGGATGTTTCACGGGAAACACCCGCGCTCCGGCGCGCAGGAGAGACACGGCCGAGATGCACCATTTCCACTATCGCGACGGCCGCCTGCAGGCCGAGGACGTCGACCTGACGGGCCTCGCCGCGGAGGTCGGCACGCCGTTCTACTGCTACAGCACCGCCACCCTGGAGCGGCACTACCGGGTGTTCGCCGAGGCATTCGCGGGCGACGACGCGCTGGTCTGCTTCGCCATGAAGGCGAACGCGAATCAGGCCGTGCTGCGGACGCTGGCGGCCCAGGGCGCCGGCATGGACATCGTCTCGGGCGGCGAGCTGCACCGGGCGCTCGCCGCCGGGGTCGATCCCGCCAAGATCGTCTTCTCCGGCGTCGGCAAGACCCGGGACGAGATGGTCGCCGCGCTCCGGGCCGGCATCTTCTGCTTCAACGTCGAGAGCGAGCCGGAACTGGCCCAGCTCTCCGAGACGGCGACCGGTCTCGGCCTGACGGCACCGGTCTCGGTGCGGGTGAACCCGGACGTGGATGCCGGCACCCACGCCAAGATCTCCACGGGCAAGTACGAGAACAAGTTCGGCATCCCGATCACCCGGGCCCCGGAGGTCTACGCCGCGGCCGCCGCCCTGCCGGGGATCGCGGTCCACGGCGTCGACATGCATATCGGCAGCCAGATCACTGACCTGGCGCCCTTCGCCAGCGCCGCCCGGCTCCTCGCCGACCTCGCCCGGCAGCTCCTGGCCGCGGGCCATCCCCTGCAGCACATCGATTTCGGCGGCGGCCTCGGCATCCCGTACCGGGACGACAACGCCCCGCCGCCCGACCCCGCCGCCCTGGCCGCGACCCTGCGGCCGCATTTCGCGCCGCTCGGCCTGCGCCCGGTCTTCGAGATCGGCCGGATGATCTGCGGCAATGCCGGAATCCTGGTGACCCGGGTGCTGTACGTGAAGCATTCGGAGGGCCGCACCTTCGTGATCGTCGACGCCGCGATGAACGACCTGATCCGCCCGACCCTGTACGAGGCCTATCACGGCCTGCGCCCGGTGGCCGAACCGGGGCCGGACACGCCCCGGATGGTCGCCGACGTGGTCGGCCCGGTCTGCGAGAGCGGCGACTACCTCGCCCTCAACCGCGAGATGCCGGCGGTGAAGGCCGGCGACCTGATCGCCGTGATGAGCGCGGGCGCCTACGGGGCGGTCCAGGCCTGCACCTACAACACCCGCCCCCTGGTGCCGGAGGTGCTGGTGCGGGGCGACCGGGCGGCCGTGGTGCGCCCGCGGGTGGGTGTCGCGGATCTCATCGCCCTCGACCGGGTGCCGGACTGGCTGGCGTGACCGACGCGGCGATGGACGCCCCGGCGAGCGACGTGGCGCCGCTGACCCTGTCGATCTTCATCATCGCCCGGAACGAGGCCGATCGGATCGGCGCGACGATCCGGGCGGTGCGCGACCTGACCGACGACCTCGTGGTGGTCGATTCCGGCTCCACGGACGGTACCCAGGCGCTCGCGGCCTCCCTCGGCGCCCGGGTGATCCACAATCCCTGGCCGGGCTACGGCCCGCAGAAGCGCTTCGCCGAGGAGCAGTGCCGGCACGTCTGGCTCCTGAACCTCGACGCCGACGAGGTCGTCCCAACCGCGCTCGCCGCCGAGATCCGCGCCCTGTTCGCCGCCGGCGAGCCGAGCCGGCCAGCCTGGCGGATCGGCATCGCCGAGGTGTTTCCCGGCGAGGGCCGGCCCCATCCCTGGGCCTACACGCTCACGCCGGTGCGGCTCTACCGCAAGGACCGCGGCCGCTACGTTCCCTCCCCGGTCCACGACCGGGTCGCCCTGGAGCCCGGGGTGAAGCCCGGCCGTCTCCGGGGGGTGATTCACCATTTCTCGGTGCGCTCCCTGGGCGACCAGCTGGACAAGCTCAACCGCTATTCCGACCAGCAGGCCGACGACCTCGAGGCCCGGGGCGTGGTGATTCCGACCTGGCGGGTCTTCGTCGAGCTGCCGGGCAATTTCCTCAAGGCCTATCTCGGCCGGCGCCACCTCCTGCGCGGCACCTACGGCTTCCTGACGGCCATGAACTACGCCATGTCGCGGCATCTGCGCATCGCCAAGCACTACGAACGCCGCCGCCGCACAACGACGGGCCCGGATCGGGTTGACCCGCCCGATCCGACCTTCTAGAGCCAGAGCGCCGGAGACGTGGCCGAGCGGCTGAAGGCACTCGTTTGCTAAATGAGCATACCCCGAAAGGGGTATCGAGGGTTCGAATCCCTCCGTCTCCGCCAACTGGCTGTAGGCCGCCAAAATCGGCCTTCATTCCCAACTGCTTTCGCTGAGCGGCACTCCCTTTGTCTGGGATGGCGGGCGCGCGGCTTGCAAGCTGCGCGTGCGGGCTGTGTCGCACGGGGACACCGAAAGCGGCCCTGTCCGCACCGGCGACGGAGCAGGACGGGCCTCATACTGCACCGATAGAGCGCGGACTGTGTCAGCGGGAGGGCCACGGCGCTCTGCGACCCTGTTTCGATACACGAAGCTCGAAAGAGCCGCCTCTGGCGCAGCTGAAGCCCCAGCTTCGTGGCCTCGATTTAAGCCGATCCCCGCAATCGGCCCAGTCCACCCGCAGGAGCATGGGAAGCCTGCGCAGAGGTACGCAAATGCCGCCCGGCTTTAATCCGTCCCGCCGCGTGCGGGGCGGCACGGCGCGATGGCGGCGGAGACCCCATCTTGGTCTCGTACAAGAAGAAACCGGCCGGATTGACCGGCTTGTAGTTTGTAGGAGCTCAGTTTTATCCATGAAGACCCGTATCGCTGCCGCCGTCACCGCTTTTGTCCTTGGCGTCGCTCCGATCTCGTCGGCCATGGCCTCAGATGGTGCGCGCTGGACCGGCCTCGCACCCTATGACGTCGAGACCACCGGAGCGCTGGGGCTCGGCGTCCACGACGCGCCCATCTACGACCGCTGCCCGATGAGCTCGGCGGCGGAGGGCAATGCCGACCAGCAGACCCGCCCGGTGAAACAATACGGTCAGACCACCGGCGGCTATCGCTGCTGATCCGGCAGGCGACGCGTGCCCATGGCCCTCAAGGCCCTCTCCTACGCGATGATCGGCGTCTTCGTCGGCGGCCTCCTGATGACCCTGTTCGGTTCGGCCAGCATGCTGCTGGGCCTGTAGCCGAACGGCCCGGGCTGTCGCGCGGACCGATCTAATCGACCTGCGGCGGGGTGCGAGCCCCGCCGCTTTTTCATGGGCTGCCCGAAACCACACCGCGATCGTGCCGCGTCACGTTCACCATCAGGTTGATGAACGGCCGAGCCGGAGGGGGTTCAGGGCCGGGGTCGCATCCTCCTGGCATCCGGTCCGGCCAGCGCGGGCCGACGGTTTCAGGAGTTGGTGTCATGATGCGCTTCAAGACGCTCGGGATGGCCGCGATCCTCGCCGCGGGGCTCGGCACCGCCACGGCGGCGAACGCGGCTCCGTTCGGCTACGGCCCCCTCGGCGGCACCGGGCTGATCGAGCGGGTGGCCGGCGGCTGCGGCCCGGGCTTTCACCCGAATCCGTGGGGCCATTGCCGGCCCAACGACCGCGGCTGGGGCTATGGCGGTCCCCGCGGCCCCTATGGCGGCCGCCCGGGTTACGGATACGGATATGGCGGCGGCTACGAGCGCGGCCCCGGGGGCTACGACGGCCCGCGTCGCTTCTACGGCGGCTGGTAGCCGGCATCGGGCGTCGCGCGGCGGTGCCCGACATCGCCTCTGAACCGGCCGGGCTCCCGGACGGTTCTCCCGCCGGAGGTTCCCATGTCCGATCTGTCCCAAGAGCCCAAGCGCGTGAATGTCGAGGATCCGAGTTCGGCCGCCTACTGGGCCCGGCGCCTCCAGGTGCCGGTCGAGGACGTGACCGCGGCCGTGCATGCGGTCGGCGATGAGCCGGCCGCGGTCGCGGCCCATCTCGACCGGCCGTGGCCCTACGACGGCAGCGGCATCGTCTAGGGCCAGCCCGCGCCGGCACTGAGCCGGCTTCCGGCGCGGCGGTGAACGCTTCGGCTCGATGCCCCGCTCGTCGCGACCGCGCGGGCGGGGCACCGATCCGATCGCGTCGCAAGCACAACCCGGGGGCGCATCGCCGCAGAATTATTACCTCAAAAGTAGTATTACTGTTCGAATGGCCCAGCTGATACGCAGTCTTTGCAGCTGGGTGCGCCGCAATAAGTGAGACATGCTCAGGCACGGGCGACGTGCAGGGCGTGATGTGATGATCGATGAATTCCCGGAGGACCAAGTCGGCAGTCCCGAGCCGGGCTCCGAACTGGCGCAGGAAGCCAACGGCGTCGCCTTTCTACTCGCCAGCGCGGCCTACCTGGCCCTCGCGGACGCTTATCTGCGTCGGGAGGGGCCACCCGGCCTGACGGTGATGGACGAGATCGAGGACAGGATCGAGGAGGCGCTCCAGAGCTTCGTCGCGGAGACCGCCTACCACGATGCGCGCCCCGACATCCTGGCGCACGCGACCGCCAAGATCCGCGCCCTGCTCGAGGCCGGACGCTCCATGTCGCCCGGCCCCGGATCGCTCCAGTGAGGCGTGCTGCCACCGGGTGCCGCACCGATCGGCTTCCGGGACGGCGCGCCACCTGACCCGGGAAGGCCACGGCGCGGCGCGACAATGGCCCGGCCTTTGGGGCGGCTGGCGCCCCCTCGACGGACGCTACGGACGGGAGGCGGGCGCCTGGGGTGCCGGCTTCGGCTCGCCCGGTGCCTGCGGGGTCGGATCCTGGGGGAGTGGCTGGGTCTGTTGCGGCGCCGGGGCGGGTGCGGTCTGGTCGGTCTGCAGGGACTGGTTCGCCTTGGTCTGGATCTGGTCGGCGGTCTGCTGGCTGATGACGCCGTAGGACACGGCAGCCGCGAGGGCGACCGCGATGATCGCCCCGATGATCGTCTTCGTAAGCTTGGGCGGCATGGGGGCCTCCTCTTGCGTGGCGGTCGATCGTGTCAGGCGGCTTCCTTGCGCGTGACGACCAGGGCCCAGATCGTCGCCGGGATCCAGCCGATGATCGTCAGGTGCAGGATGATGCAGAGGATGCCCTGGAAAACCTTCCCGCGCAGGAACATGGCGAGCCATGGCGCGAGGAAGCAGATGAGGATCATGATCATGGTTGGAACGGCTCCTTGCCCCTGACATAGGCGGCCGGTCCCGTTCAGCCAGACCTTGGCGGACGGGCCCGCGACGCAGCCGGTCGGGCCGGGCCGTCCCGATATCGGGCACGCCCGGATCGCGACGCGGAAGCCCGCCCGAGCGGGCGGCGCCGGTCACCGACCAGGGGTCACCTACCAGGGGTCACCTACCAGGGGTCACCTACCAGGGGTCACCTACCAAGCATGGACGAGGTGGCCGCCGGCCAGAACGAGGACCGCGAGGGTCACGAGCGAGATCAGAACCTTCCGGCCCGCCTCCGCCGCGCGCCCCGTCGCGCGCGAGGGCCTGCGTCGGCCGTCCGGCGTCCTGAGGATGTGGATCTTCGGATCGGAGAGATGCTGTGTCAGGCTCTCGGGCAGCGCGCGCTTCGATGCGCCAGACTTCGACCGAATCCTGCGCATCCGACATCCCCAACCAAAACCGCTTCGCACCGGCCCCTCGTCCACGAGGCGGCGGGCCGCTATCCGAGGGTGACCGCACCGTCGACCGGGTTCACCGCGACAACGCGCGGCCCGCGGATATCGGGATCCCGCTGCTCCCACGCCGACAAGGCCGCGTTGGCGGCCTCGACGATCGCGCCCGGCGCGCCCCTGCCGATCTGGGGACGGATCGCCTCGACGAGCCGCGCCAGGATCGTCTGCTCCTCGAGCGGATGGGCGGGCATCGTCGCGCGCCGGCAGAAGGCGGCATAGACGTTCTCGGCGATCACACGGGCGACGCGATCGGCGTCCGGTGTATCCTGTGCCATCTCCATCCGTCTCCTCAGAGCGTGTGCCGTCGGCGCCTGTTCTAGAGCGCGCGGCGCCGAAGTGGAGACCGGGTCGTCCCCAGCGGGGCGTGACAGCGACGAGCGGCATGACGGATCGCGATCGATGTCCGTCCTACCCACCGCCCTCACCCCGCGGCGCCTGTCAGCCCGGGGGCGGCGGATCAGCCCGGACGTCGAGGCGGCTCGCTCAATCGTCGTCGAGATCGGCCGGCGAGCCGGGCGGCAGGGGGCCGTCGTCGATGACGCCGCGATCGCCATCGTTGAAGGGCGGCCCGTCGAAGCCGACGACGCCGTCGGGATTGTCCGGCGTCACGTTCGGATCGACCCGGCGGATGCCGTCGCGGCCCAGGCGCCGGTCGATCCGGTCCATCCGCTGGAGGTCGCGCTCGACCGGGACGTCCCGGGGATCCTGGGCCAGCGCCTCCGGCGAGACTGCAAGGGCCATCAAGGCGCCGAAAGCCAGGAGCCGCATGTCGGAGAGCCCTTCGTTCTGAGGTGCCCGGCAAGAAGCGTCGCCGATCGCCCGGGCCGGGCGGGCATCGGCCACGACCCGTCCTTGACGACTGTGCCGGTGATCGCTCGGCGGATCAACTCTAAGTGGTAGGCACTCCCGGATCTCGTTCGGGATCCGAATCTTCCGAACTTGGGCGCCCCAACGTGCCGCCGCCTCCGATCCGACGATGGGGCTCCGTAGCCGGCTGTCAATCGATCGGGCAGCCCTCGGCCCGCTCCCGCCGGCGGCGCTCGGCGTTCTGCTGGGCCTGCTCCTGCCAGCTCTCCTCGGGCGGCGTCATCTCGGTCCGGCGGGTTGCGAGACCCAGGGCCGTCGAACCGCGCGCTCCCGCCGGCAACGAGCCCGTCGTGCGCGGGTCGTCGCAACCCAGGCGGGACTCATCGCTCTCGGCCAGGGCCGGGGTCGCGCACACGATCAGGGTCGCGACGGTCGCCAGGAATCTGTTCATGCGTGCGGTCACAGGCTGCCGTCAAAATATCCGTTGGCGGCGGGCGGAGCGTCGGATCGCGGACACCAGCGAGGCGTATGGCGAAACGCTTAACGAAAAAGAGCCCGCCGCAGCTGGTGCCGAGCGGGCTCGAAGGGGTCGTCTTGGGAGGAGGCTTTACCTAGCCCAGATGCGCCGCTGGGAGCATTGGCGATCCGGCATGGCCGAGGCGCGCTGGCGGCATGTAACCGCTACGCTCGCACGCTCGTGACTTGTGATCGGGCCCGCGCGCGGGCGTCGAGGACGATGACGCGCCCGCGAAGACCGTGCCGCCGCCGGCTCTGTATTGATCGCGGGCCGGAAACGCGCCGTGGCGCGCCGGGGATGCAGTCGCGCAACGACCAGGCACCGCAGAGGCGAAATCTTATTCTGCGATGCAACTTCTGGTTAGTATCACCGGCCTAATGTGCCGCGATGTTGCCGTCCGGCGAGGCGTCCGATGTACCGTGCTCTGGCCTGCCTAACCGAGGAGCACACGCCGTGGGTGCTCCCCCTGGCCGCCTGCGTCTGCTGGATCTCCTGCTACGTCGCCCTGTTGCTGGAGCAGCGCGTCCGGAAGGGCGGCGCCTGGGCGCCGACCTGGCTGCTGGCCGCCGCCTTCTCGGCGGGCGCCGGCATCTGGAGCACCCATTTCATCGGCATGCTCGGCTACGATCCCGGCATCGTCGTCGGCTACGAGATGGCCACGACGGCTTTGTCGCTGATCGTGGCCGTCGCGGCGGCCCTGGTCGCCTTCACGCTCCTGCGCGCCGCGCGCCGGGACAGGCCGTGGGTCGGGGCTTTGGCCGGCCTGATCCTGGGCGGCGGCATCGCCTGCATGCATTTCCTCGGCATCGCCGGCGTGGTCCTGCCCGGACGGTTCGACTGGGACCTGGCCCTGGCGCTGGCCGCGACGGCGATCGGCTGCGGCCTCTCCGGCGCCGCCCTGGTGGTGCATGTCCGCGGCGGCGACGCGCGGACCCGGATGGCCGCGGCCACCATCCTGACGGCCGCCATCGCGGGGCTGCACTTCCTGGCCATGGCGGCGGCACGGGCGATCCCGGATCCGGCCCTGGACATGCCGGATCTCGGCCTCGCCCGCGGCGCCGTGGCGGGCGGCATCGCCGTGATGATGGCGGTGATCCTGGCCTTCGCGGCGCTCGCGCTGATGCTGGATCACCTGCGCACGATCAACGCCGCCCTCGCCCGCCAGGGCCTCGCCCTGCGCGAGAAGACGCTGTTGCTGGACAGGACCCTGGGCAGCATGGACCAGGGGCTGATCATGGTCGACGGACGCGGCCTGGTTCAGGTCTGCAACGAGCGCGCCCTGGTGCTCCTCGATCTGCCCCGCGCGATGATGCGGTCCAGCCCCAGCTACAAATCCGTCCTGCGCCATCAGCTGCAGAACCGCGAGCGCAACCGGACCGACCGCTCGTACCGGGACTGGATCGAGCGGGGCGGGCTGGAGCAGGCCCATGTCCACGAGCGCGTGCGCCCGAACGGCCTCGTGCTCGAGATCCGGACCGTGCCGCTGCCCGATGGCGGCTTCGTGCGGACCTTCACCGACATCACCCAGCGCAAGGCCGCGGAGGCCGAGGTGACGCGGCTCGCCCGCCACGACATCCTGACCGGCCTGCCGAATCGCGGCCTGTTCCGCGAATATCTCGACGGGCGGCTGGCCGACATCGCGCTCCGGGGCGGCACCGGCGCCGTCCTGTATCTCGATCTCGACGGCTTCAAGGGCGTGAACGACACGCTCGGCCATCAGGCCGGCGACGACCTGCTGCGCAGCGTCGCCGACCGTCTGCGCTCGGTGGTGGGCGACGGCGTCGTGGCGCGCCTGGGCGGCGACGAGTTCGCGGTCCTGCTCGACGGCGGGCGCGACGAGGCGACCGGGATCGCCGAGCGTCTCACCGGCCTGTTCCGAGCGCCGCTCCAGGTCGGCGACCAGCGGATCGGCGTCGGCCTGAGCGTGGGCATCGCGCTCGCCCCGGAGCACGGCGCCAGCGCGGAATGCCTGTACCGGCGCGCCGACCTCGCCCTCTACCGGGCCAAGGCGGAGGGCCGGGGCACCTACCGGGTGTTCGCGGCCGACATGGACGAGGAGGCGGAGGAGCGCCGGGTCCTGGAGAGCGACCTGCGCCAGGCGCTCGCCGACAATGCCCTGAACCTCTACTACCAGCCGCAGGTCGACGGCGCGTCCGGCGTGCTGGTGGGGTTCGAGGCGCTGGTGCGCTGGGCCCATCCGGTCCGCGGCGAGATCCCGCCCAGCGTGTTCGTCGCCCTGGCAGAGGAGACCGGGCTGATCATCACGCTCGGCGATTGGGTCCTGCGCGAGGCCTGCCGCGAGGCCGCGACCTGGGCGCCGTCCCTGAAGGTGGCCGTGAACCTGTCGCCGCGGCAATTCCAGAAGCCGGACCTGCCCGAGACCGTGCTCGCCGTGCTGGCCCAGACCGGCCTGTCGCCGGACCGGCTCGAGCTGGAGGTGACCGAGAGCGTGATCATCAACGACATGGCCCGGGCGATCAGCATCCTGCGGCGCCTGAAGGGGTTCGGCGTCCGGATCAGCATGGACGATTTCGGTACCGGCTACGCGTCGCTCGCGACCCTGCAGGCCTTCCCGTTCGACAAGATGAAGATCGACCGCTCGTTCGTGGCGCAGCTCGGGGTCGACCCGCAGGCCGCCGTGATCGTGCGCGCGGTGCTGAGCCTGGGCCGCAGCCTGCGGATGGGCGTGGTCGCCGAGGGCGTGGAGACCTCCGCGCAGCGGCGCTTCCTGGCGGACGAGGCCTGCGGGGAGATGCAGGGCTACCTGTTCGGCAAGCCGCGCCCGATCGGCGACTATGCCGAGATGCTGTGTTGCCCCGACGAATCCGAGGAGAGGCTCCACGGCGCCCGGGCGCGGGCCTGACCGTCCGCGCCGAACGGCGTGGCAGCCCGGCGATTATCCGGAGATCCCGTCGCGGCGCCGGGCCGGGCTTAAGCCCGGGGCCGGGTCAGCCGTGGGGCGAGCGCCGCCGCACCGCGGATCGCGCATCCGCCCGCCGCGACGCGGCCACCGCGCGGATGCGCGCGGCCCGGGCGCGCTCGGTCTCGGCGACGCCCGCCGGCCGGGGCGCGGCCTCGACGGTGAACGGCATCCGGCTGCGGATGTCGCCGTAATAGTCCGAGCCGCTCATGCCGAAACCGCCGCCCACGACGGGACCATCCATGAGCGGCTCCCCGGCCGAGGCGGCCGTGGCACAGCAGACGAGGAGGGCGGCGTAGATCAAGCGCATGCAGGAACTCTGGCAGGAAGGGACGGCGGTTTTACGACCACGGGCGTCACGGCGACGCGAGCGCCGGACGTCACGGCCGCTCGGCCCCGCCCCGATCTGCTCACGGGGCGGGGGAGCGTCCAATCTCACCAGCGGTCGAGCCCATACGCAACGCGGCTCGGACGCGAGAATGCCGGACTTGGGTTAGCGGACCCTGCGCCCGCACCGGCCGGGCGATCCCGACGCGGGACTCGCGCATGAGAAAGCCCGCCGCGGCGCTCGGCCGGGCGGGCTGACGAAGCATGCAGGCGTATCGGACGCGTTAGAAATCGCCGCGCCGGCCGAAGCCCCGCGGGCCGCCGTAACCGCGGCCATAGCCACGACCGTAGCCGCGCCCATAGCCGTAGCCATGACCCCGGCCATAGCCGCGCGGGCCGCCATAGCCGTGGCGGCGGCCGAAGCCGGGCCCGAAGCGGGGACCGCCGTAGCCGTACTGGACCTGTTCCACGGCCGGGGCGGCCTCGGTGACGGCTCCGAGGCCGATCTGGGCAGCGGAGGCGGGGACAGGCGCGAGGAACAGGCTGGCCGCGAACAGGCCACCCGTCAGAGTCGGAATCTTGAACACACGGTCTCTCCTCGCCAAGGCCGCCGGTATGCACCCCTGGCTTGTGGAAACCCCTCGGCATCTCAGACCGTTCCTGACACGGTGCATCGGGTCACGCGCGTCCGGCGGGCCGAGCCCCATGCCGGCGCCTCCCCGGGCCGTCCCGCCGGGGGAGGCCGGGCGGGACGAAGATGAGAGCTGCAATGGTGAAATGGCTCCTGGTTGCGGTCGCGATCGTCGGCAGCACCCCGGCCGTCGCCCAGCGCCATCGGGCCAACAGGCCGCAGGGCCGCGGACCGATCGCGGCCCCGCAATTCGGCGTGCCGCGTCTGCCGACCACGACGCTGCGCCCCGCCGACGACGGCATCATCCACTGGAACACGCCCAACAAGGACGGCAATCTCGGCGGCCCGGGGACGGGCGGGGGCGGCGGCGGGGGCGGCTAGCAGGCCCCCTCCGGGATCAGCGGACCGCGCTCGATGACGGCGCGCGCGCTCAGCCGCCGCCATTGTCACCGCCGCCGCCGGCGCCGGTCTGGGGAACGGCGCGCTCCGGCTGGCTGGCGTTGCCGCCCGCCGCGGTGTCGGTGGTGATCGTCGCCGCGCCCGTACCGGTCGGGGCGATCACGGCCGTGCTGCCCGGACCGCTATTCTCCCGTCCGCCGGGCACGACCACGGTCCCCTCCGGCGTGCCGGGCGGGACCTGACGGGGCGGCCCGGGCTGGACGATCGGGGCGGGACCGGTGTTGGTCTGCGCGAGAGCCGGTGTCGCGAGGCTGAGCGCAAGAACAGCAAAGACAGCATGACGCATCAGAGGCTCCTTCATCTTGGCTGTGCCGTGCGCGTTGCACACGGGCTTCGTGCCAAAACGTGCGATCGGAGCGGTGGTTTCCGATCGACAGGCCTCCGGACAGGCCGGCCGCACGATCTCGCGCCCAGCCCTCCGGGATCGTGAACCGGGGCCGCTCCCGAGGACGCTGGCGCCGGGGGCGGGCGATCGGGACGTTCGAGCGCTCCCGCCTGTCGGCCGGCGGCGTTGCTGCGCGGGGCGGGCCGCGGCGGCGCTCCCGAGGCTTCGAAGCCAGTACTTCGACAATGCCGCGGCGCGGTGGCACTTGAGGTCGTCACAAAGGCTTGTGTTAGTCGAACAGGATTGTTGATCTCTGCGCTCGACAATGCGCGGCTCGGTCCTCTATGATGCTCAAATGGTGCCGGCACATGTCGAGCCGTTCAGCACGTTGTTTCCAGGAATTCCGCACACATGAAGCGCCGGAGCGCGCGGCCGTTCACGGTCGAAGTCAAGAATACCCGTCCCTCCCGCGTCGCGTTGGCCGATACGACGACGCGACCCCGCGAAAGCCAGACCCTCTGGTGGGACCTTCCCACGGAGACCGCCGAGAAGCCGGCCGTGGCGCAGCCCGCCCCCACCGCCCCGGTCGCATCCGCTCCGCCCGAGGCCCCGGCGCGCCGGGTGCTGCCGAGCCTCATGCCGATGTTCACCACCGAGGACGAGCCGGACACGGCGGCGGACGAGGCCCCGTCGATCGAGCGCCTGCCGCGGGTGCGTCGCGCCAAGGTTGCGGCGAAGCCGGCAACCAAGCGTGCGCCGAAGGCCGAGGCGGCACGGCCCATCTTCACCCCGGCCCCGGCGGTTTCGCGCCCGGCACCGGCCCCGAGCGCACCCGCTCCGGCCCGGGCCGCCGTGAATCAGCCGGCCGCGATGCCGACGCGCGCGATACGCCTGTCCCGCCAGGCCGACACCCTGAAGGCCGGCGAGCGCTGGAAGCGGCGGCTGCCGCGCCACCTGTGGTGATCTGAGCGGCGGGCACGGCCCATCACAGAGCAGGGCGGGCGCCCATCCGGTCGTGATCGGTGCCCCCCAACCCAACCCCCTCCTCCTTCGAGGCCCAGCACCGCTTCGGCGCCTGAGGGTGGGTGTCGGATAGACACTGTGTCATGGATCGGCGGGCACGGCCCATTGGCACGGCCGCCTTTCTCGGCGACAGCTACGATGGCGCATGGGGGCTTATGCCGGCCGCGCCACGTCCCATCCTGTATGGCGTGGATCCGCCAACGCGGTGGAATAGGTCTGCTCGTGCGGACGATCGGGTTGAGGCGTGCGCCGTCCCCGGACAGACAGACTCCGCGCTCTGCAAAGACGCCAAAGTCACCGATCCGCGCGGCTGCAGATGCCTGCCTCCCGTGACCGCCGCGTCCTGAAGGCGTGAGGCCGCGTCCGTCCCTCAGATGCCGACGCTCGCCGCGCCCGCCTCCGCGGCCTGGCTGACGGTCGCGCCGTTGCGCAACGCCATCGCGATCGCGGTCGAGGCCGTGTCGACGGCGCCGGCGCGATCCTCGCCGTAATCGTACATGCTGTTGGTCTGCGAGCCCAACCGGGCGTGGAAATTGTCGGGAAAGCTCTTGTCCATCCGCTGCTTCAGCAGGTTGGTCGCCGCATGATAATCGCCCTCGAAGCCCGCCGATTGATAGGCGGAACCGGCCTCGAAGGTGCCACCCTCCCGATCGGCGGCGGCTTTGCGGTTCTTGTGGTCGATCGTCTGCGAGAACAGGAAGCCGATAACCTTGGCCATAAGCCATCTGACGGTGTTCATCTCGGTCCTCGACGGTAGAAGCGGCGGAAGCACTTCGGTTCTGTACCACGCCTGGTCCGAAGACCGCGGATTTCTTCACGCGGATCCGGCCTCACCATCGCTCTTCGGCGATGAGCGCCCCGCTGCGGTCGAAGGTGCCCCGCCAGCCCTTGTCGTTCAGGCGGACGGTGACGCGGGTCTCGTCGGCATCCGCTCCGGACCCGGGTTTGATGCGAGCCTCGACCTGGCCGAGCCGCTCGTGGCGCTTGAGCGCGGCGACGCTGACACCCAGGCGCAGCGCCAGCTCGCGGGGATCGACGATCCAATCGCCTTTGTGACCGAGATCGAGCCGCACGGAGCATCCTCCATCGACGCGGCGCCGAGGTTAAAGCCGCCGGCCTCGGCCTGGAAGCCGGTTCTAGCGCCCGGCCGCGTGACGGTGGCGGGGGCCCCCGTGGTGGGCCCGTCCCGGGTGACGCCTCGCCTTGATCCGGGGCGGCGGCGCAGCCGGTGATGCGACCGCCGGGACGCCGTCATGCTCGGCGATGACCTGGCGGGCGCGCTCGACGCTCATGTCGCAGGCGCTGGTCATGCCCTGAAGCGCGCCGAGGGCGCGGTTGTATTCGGGCAGGTTGGTGCATCCGGGGACGCCCCAGGCCCGGGCCGGGGTGGGACCTGCGAGGAGCGTCACCAGAGCCAGCAGGGCGGCGCCGGTCATCCGGGTCGCGGGCCCGTTCGGATCCGGATCGAGATGCGCGCCCATGGAAACCTCCCGACCCGTTCGCGAGGTCAACCCGCATCGCCCCGGTTGGTGCGATCGCGAGGACGTCGCGGGCTCGGCGAGCCCCGGTCGAAACGCGGTGACGGCCCGGCGCGGCTTCGGCGCCGCGTCGGACCGTCCTGTCTGCGGCTGGGCCGGCCTTTAGAAGTCCATGCCGCCCATGCCACCCATGCCGCCGCCGCCCGGCATGGCCGGGGCTTCCTTGCGCGGCAGCTCGGAGATCATCGCCTCGGTGGTGACCAGCAGGCCGGCGATGGACGCCGCGCCCTGGAGCGCCGCCCGGACGACCTTGGCCGGATCGACGATGCCGGCCTGGAGCATGTCGACATACTCCTCGGTCTGGGCGTTGAAGCCGTAGGTCTCGGAGGCATTGGCCAGGATGTTGCCGACCACGATCGAGCCCTCGACGCCCGAGTTGGACGCGATCTGACGGATCGGGGCTTCCAGCGCCTTCAGCACGATCTTGATGCCGGCCTGGACGTCGGGGTTGTCGTTGGTGAGGCCCTGAGCGGCCTTCTTGGCGCGCAGCAGCGCGGTGCCGCCGCCCGGGACGATGCCTTCCTCGACCGCCGCGCGGGTGGCATGGAGCGCGTCGTCGACCCGGTCCTTCTTCTCCTTGACCTCGACCTCGGTCGAACCGCCGACGCGGATCACCGCGACGCCGCCCGCGAGCTTGGCCAGGCGCTCCTGGAGCTTCTCGCGGTCGTAATCCGAGGTGGTCTCCTCGACCTGCGCCTTGATCTGCGAAATCCGGCTCTCGATGTCGGACTTCTCGCCGGACCCGTCGATGATCGTGGTGTTCTCCTTGTCGATGCGGACGCGCTTGGCGCGGCCGAGCATCGGGAGCGTCACGTTCTCGAGCTTGATGCCGAGATCCTCGGCGATCATCTGGCCCTTGGTCAGGATCCCGATGTCCTCGAGCATCGCCTTGCGGCGATCGCCGAAGCCCGGCGCCTTCACGGCCGCGACCTTCAGGCCGCCGCGCAGCTTGTTGACGACGAGGGTGGCAAGCGCCTCGCCCTCGATGTCCTCGGCGATGATCAGCAGCGGCTTGCCGGTCTGAACCACGGCCTCGAGCACCGGCAGCATCGCCTGGAGCGAGGACAGCTTCTTCTCGTGGATCAGGATGTAGGGATCCTCGAGCTCGGCGATCATCTTCTCCGCATTGGTGATGAAGTACGGGGAGAGGTAGCCGCGGTCGAACTGCATGCCCTCGACGACGTCGAGCTCGGTCTCGGCGGTCTTGGCCTCCTCGACGGTGATGACACCCTCGTTGCCGACCTTCTGCATGGCGTGGGCGATCATCTCGCCGATCTCCTTGTCGCCATTGGCGGAGATCGTGCCGACCTGGGCGA
>NZ_AKFK01000085.1:0-219421 GCF_000272495.1 Methylobacterium sp. GXF4
GGCGCTGGCCGAGCAGACCGCCAGGGCCACCGAGGAGATTTCCGGCCAGATCGCCGGGATCCAGGCCTCCACCGGCGGCGCCGTGACGGCGATCGGAGCGATCACGGCGCGCATCCGGGAGATCAGCACCGTGGCGACCTCGATCGCGGCGGCGGTGGAGGAGCAAGGCGCGGCGACCCAGGAGATCGTGCGCAATGTCGGCCAGGCGGCGGCGGGCACCGGCGAGGTGACCAGCAACATCGCGGGCGTCGCGGGCGCGGCGGACGAGACCGGCCGGGCGGCCGGTCAGGTGTTGAGTGCGGCCACCGAGCTGTCGCGCCAGTCCGAGCATCTCAATGCCGAGGTCGCCCGCTTCCTCGACACGGTCCGGGCCGCCTGAGCAGCGGTGACCGAGCGAACGCTGCGCCGGGTCGTCCGATGTCGGCGCAGCGGCAGCGACGGGCCGCCTCCTACACGCCGGTCGCGATTGGTCGAGGCGATCGCAGATGAACTGCGCGGATCAGGAAACCGCACGGCTCCCTCTTCGTCTTAAAGTTTTTTTATGCGCCGTCTCATCAATTCAGGCGCCAATCTCCAGTCGAATCCGACCGGACCTAGATTTAAATGATTCCATTCTGCGGACAATATCCTGATCTTCACAAATAAATCGGATTCATGACGAACTCTCATCGAAAGCTTGACCGATAAGATCTTCGCCATATCTGGTAAGGATCATCATTTCTTAAACAGACATTTCAACTGGAGATTGTCGATGCGGTGGTTGGGGCGATTTTCCATCCGAACACTGATGTGCCTCGTGATCGGTGTCATGGCGCTGATGACGTTGGGCTACGCTGTGCGCACGCTCATCGATGCGCGGGAGCAGGCCGCGCAATCGCGGGAAGCCGCGACGCTGGCGCATGCGAGCCGGGCCCTTCTCAAGACGATCCTGCCGCTGCGTCTCGAGCGCGGTTCGACGCTCGCGCTGGGCGGTCAGGAGCCTGCGGCTGCCGATACGCTGTCGACGATCGCGAACAGCCGGAAGGAGATGATCGCGAACTTTCAGCAGAGCCAGCGTCTCCTGAGCGGCCTGGATGTTCCGGCGGTCGCCGTGACGCTCGATCGGCTGAACGCCGCGCAGGACGCCATGAACGCCCTGCGCCCCGGCATCGACGCGGCCCTGCGCCTGCCGAAGGCGCAACGCGACCCGACGCTCCAACCCGCCGTGATGACCGCCTTCCAAACGCTGGCCGATGCGTTGACCGCCACGGCTGACGCGGTGGATGGAGCCATGCCCCATTCCGACGCGCTCCTGCAGCGGTATCTGATCCTCAAGCGCTCGGCGTGGGCGACGCGCGTGGCCAGCGGCAACGTCGCGCTGCGGGTGCAGGCATCCCTGGTTGCCGGGACAGCCTGGTCCCTCGCCGAGACGGTGTCCGCAGCGGAAGAGCGCGCCACGTTGCAGAACGCCTGGTCGCGCACGGCCGAGGCCGCGACCAAGGTCTCGGACAGGGTCCGGGCCGCCTTCCAGAAGGCCAACGCCGACAATTTCGAAGGCGAGTCCAAGGCCATCGCGATCGCGGTGTTCGACGCGCTCAGCCAGCACAAGCCGCTGCGCTACACGTTCGAGGACCTGCGGCAGCGCAATACCGTCAATCAATGGTCCATCGTCGGTCTCGTCGACGCCGCGCTCGACGAGATGGTCGCGCGCGCCGAGACCCTGGCCGATGAGGCCCGTAGCATCCTGATCCGCAACGCGGCCGCGCTGCTGGCCGCGATCCTGTTCGTCGCCCTCGGCCTCCTGGCCCTGTTCGGCGGCGTGCTGCGCCCGCTCCACACCATGACGGCGACGATGCGGGCCCTGGCGGATGGCGATGCGTCCGTGGAGATACCGGCACGCGGATACCGGAACGAGGTCGGCGCGATGGCGTCGGCCGTCCAGGTGTTCAAGGACAACCTGATCCGCTCCCGCGCGCTGGAGGCGGAGACCGCCCGGGTCCGTGCGGAGGCCGAGGAGCGGCGCAAGGCCGGCCTGCACCAGCTGGCGGAAAGCTTCCAGCAGGCGGTGGGCGGCATCATCAGCCTCGTATCGGCCTCGGCGACGCAGCTGCAGGCCGCCGCCCAGACCATGACGGCCACCGCGACCCAGACCGCCAGCCAGTCCACCACGGTGGCGGCCGCGGCCGAGCAGGCGACATCCAACGTCAACACCGTGGCGGCGGCGGCCGAAGAGCTGGGCTCGTCGGTCCAGGAGATCGGGCGGCAGGTCGACGGATCGGCCAAGCTCGCCCAGGTCGCCGTCGACGAGGCCGGCCAGACGGGCATGCTGGTTCAGGAGCTGAGCAGCGCCGTCGGCCGGATCGGCGATGTCGTCGGGCTGATCTCGAACATCGCCGGGCAGACCAACCTGCTGGCGCTCAACGCCACGATCGAGGCGGCCCGGGCCGGAGAGGCGGGGCGCGGCTTTGCCGTGGTCGCTTCCGAGGTGAAGGCGCTCGCCGAGCAGACCGCCAAGGCGACCGAGGAGATCGCCGGGCAGATCGCCCGGATCCAGACCTCGACCGGCGATGCCGTGACGGCCATCGGGTCGATCAGCACGCGCATCCGGGAGATCAACAACGTGGCGACCACGATCGCCGCGGCGGTGGAGGAGCAAGGCGCGGCGACCCAGGAGATCGTGCGCAATGTCGGGCAGGCGGCGACCGGGACCGGCGAGGTCACCCGCAACATCGCGGGCGTCGCGGGTGCCGCGGACGAGACCGGCAACGCGGCGAGCCAGGTGTTGAGCGCGGCGACCGAGCTGTCGCGCCAATCCGAACACCTCAATGCCGAGGTCGCCCGCTTCCTCGACACGGTCCGGGCCGCGTGACGGACCCGCGCCGGGTCACCGGATCGTGCGATCCGGGGCCCGCCCTGTTCCCGCCCTGTTAGGAGAGTCTTACAGCCCCGACCCTACATCGCTGAGGCCGCCCCGAGACCTCGCCGCGCATGAGACGCCGTCCATGGCCGTGATCGCCGCCTTCGTGATCAATGCGGGGCTCAACTTCGTCCTCGGACTGCTGATCGCCCAGCTCCTCGGGCCAGCCGATTTCGGCCGGTTCGCTTTGGCGACCACCGGGGCGGTCGTGCTGAACACGGTGCTGTTCGAGTGGCTGCGGCTCTCGGCGACGCGGTTCTATTCGGGGCGCGTGCGCGTGGACGAGCCCTGGATCCGGCACGGGCTCGACCGGGCCTATCTGCGCATTGGCCTGCTGCTGCTCGGCGCCGCCGCCCTGTGCGGGGCGTTCGGCTTCGGCGGCGACGGGGCGGGCGGGCGCGAGGCGGTCCTGTGCGGCACGGGGCTGGCCGCGCTCGGCATCGGGGTGTTCGACTACCACGCGGCTCTGGCCCGCGCCCGGTTCGACGGCAAGCTGTATCTCGGCCTCGTGGCGGTGAAGAACGTCCTGGCCTTCATCCTGATGGCCGCGGCCGCCTGGTGGCTGCCGCAGCCGGCCTGGGTGCTGGCGGCAGCCGGCCTCAGTCAGCTCGCCGCCGTGATCCTGCTGCGGCATCCGCTGCGCGACCCCGCCATGCCGTTCGAGCGGCCGCGGCTCACCGCGACCTGGGGCATCTTCGCCCGCTACGGCCTGCCGCTGATCGCCGCCAACACCGCCTATCAGTGCCTCGCCTTCGTGAACCGGGGCGCGATCGCCGGCCATGCGGGCTTCGCCGAGGCCGGCTATTTCGCGCTCGCCGCCGACGTCACCTCGCGCTCGCTGATGACGCTGGGCACCGCCCTCGACCTGCTGCTGTTCCAGTTCGCCGTCCAGGCCGAGGAGCAGCACGGCCGCGCGGCGGCCGAGGCGCAGGTCGCCGAGAATGCCGGCACGGTGTTCGCCCTGCTGGCGCCCTGCGCGGTCGGGTTCTGGGCGGTGCTGCCGGCGCTCCAGGGGCTGGTGGTGCCCGACGCCTATCGCGGCCCGTTCGAGCGCTACAGCGTCGCGCTGATGCCCGGCCTGTTCTGCCTGGCGATGATGTTCTACGCCCTCAACCCGGTCTTCCAGATCCGCCGCCGGACCTTGCCCGTGATCGCCGCCGCCCTGGTCGGGCTCGCGGTCAACGGCGCCGGCCTGCTGCTGCTGCCCGCGCTGATGGGCGGGATGGGCGTCGCCCTGGCCCAGACGCTGGGGCTCGCCGCCGCCGCGCTCTGGCTCGGCTGGCGGGCGCTCACCGGCTCCGAGCGGATCGTGCTGCCCTGGGGCCAGATCGGCGCGGCGGCCCTCGCCTGCGGAGCGATGGGGCTGGCGCTCGCGCCGTTCCGGCACCTGCCGCCCGCCGCCGCGCTCGCGGTTCTGGTCCCGGCCGGGGCGGCGCTCTACGGGGCGCTGGTCTGGATCTTCGACATTGCCGGCCTGCGCCGTCAGGTCGTCGCGCGCCTGCGCCCGAACCGGACGATCGCCGCGGGATAGGCCGGCGCGTCTTCATCTTCCACGCTTCGCCAAGCCCGCGACGCCACCTCCGCTTGAATCCGCCGCGCGTTCCGGCGAAACCGGGTCTGGAACAAGTCCAAAAAGAACCGGGGCGGAGACGATGGGCGGCTACGAGCCCGGCACCGAGGCGGAGGCGGAAGACATCGTGCGCGCGGCTGCCGGGCGCGGCGAGCGCCTGCGGCTGGCCGGCGGCGGCACCGCCGCGGGGCTCGGCCGGCCCGCGCAGGACAGCGCGACGCTCTCCGCGCAAAAGCTCACCGGCGTGACGCTCTACGAGCCGGCCGAGATGGTGGTGGCCGCCCGGGCCGGCACGCCGCTCGCCGAGGTCGAGGCGCTGCTCGCCTCCCGGGGCCAGATGCTGCCGTTCGAGCCGATGGACTGGCGCGGCCTCTACGGCACGACCGGCGAGCCGACGCTCGGCGCCGTGGCGGCGACCAACAATGCCGGCCCCCGCCGGATCAATGCCGGCGCGGCCCGGGACAGCCTGATCGGCGTGCGCTTCGTCAACGGGCGCGGCGAGGCGATCAAGTCGGGCGGCCGGGTGATGAAGAACGTCACCGGGCTCGACCTGGTGAAGCTCATGGCCGGGGCGCACGGCACCCTCGGCCTGCTCACCGAGGTCACCTTCAAGGTGCTGCCGGCCTGCGAGCGCGTCGCCACCCTGGTGTTTGCCGGCCTCGACGATGCCCGCGCGGTCGCGGCCCTGGCAGCGGCGTTGGGCTCGCCGTTCGAGCTCACCGGCGCGGCGCATCTGCCCGCCGGCATCGGCGCCCCCGAGGCCCGGACGCTGATGCGCCTCGAAGGGTTTTCCGAGTCGATCGATTACCGGACCGGGGAATTGCGCCGCCTGCTCAAGCGCTTCGGAACGCCCGAGCTGGTTGAGGGCGAGGCCGGCACCGCCCTGTGGCGGGCGGTGCGCGACGCCAGCCCCCTGGCCGAGCCCCGCGACGCGGCCCTGTGGCGGATCTCGACGGCCCCCACCCACGGGCCGGCCCTGGTGGCGGCGATCGCGGCCAGGCGCGAGGCCCGCTGGTTCTACGATTGGGGCGGCGGCCTGATCTGGCTCGCCACCGGATCGGCCGGCGATGCCGGCGCGGCCCTCGTGCGCGCCGCTCTGCGCGACCAGGGCGGCCACGCGACGCTGGTGCGCGCCCCCGATTCCGTGCGGGCTTCCGTGCCGGTGTTCCAGCCCCTGGCGGACCCGCTGATGCGGATCACCGCCGGGATCAAGACGGCGCACGATCCCGCCGGGGTGCTGAACCCCGGCCGGATGTACGCGGGCGTTTGAGACGGGTCCCCTCCCCGCCAGACCGGGGAGCGCAGGCAGGAAGGCATCGTGCAGACCAACTTCAACCTCGCCCAGCTCGCCGATCCCGCCATGGCGGCGTCGGAGAAGATCCTGCGGACCTGCGTGCATTGCGGCTTCTGCACCGCGACCTGCCCGACCTACCTCCTGCTGGGCGACGAGCTCGATTCCCCGCGCGGGCGGATCTACCTGATCAAGGACATGCTGGAGGGCGGCAAGCCGGCCTCGCAGGAGGTGGTCAAGCACATCGACCGCTGCCTCTCCTGCCTGTCCTGCATGACCACCTGCCCGTCGGGGGTGCATTACATGCACCTCGTCGATCACGCCCGGGCCCATATCGAGACGACCTTCGCGCGCCCTGCGGGCGACCGGTTCCTGCGCGCGCTGCTGGCGCAGGTCCTGCCCTATCCGAACCGGTTCCGGCTGGCCCTGATCGCCGCCAAGCTCGGCGCGCCGTTCCGCGGGATCGTGGCGCGGCTGCCCCGGGTGGGAAACCGGCTGGCCGCGATGCTCGACCTCGCCCCGGCCCGGCTGCCCGGCAGCGAGCCGACCAACCGGGCCGGCCGCTTCGCGCCGGAAGGCGGAGCGGCGACCAGGCGCGTCGCCCTGCTGCGCGGCTGCGCCCAGAGCGTCCTGCGGCCGGACTTCAACGCCGCGGCGATCCGGCTGCTCAACCGGCACGGGATCGAGGTGGTCCATGCCGAGGAGGGCTGCTGCGGGGCGCTGACCCACCACATGGGCAAGGAGGCCTCCTCCCACGCGCTGGCCAAGCAGGCCATCGACGCCTGGGACGCGGAGATCGCCAAAGGCCTCGACGCGATCCTGGTCACCGCCTCGGGCTGCGGCACGACCATCAAGGATTACGGCTTCATGTTCCGCGAGGACCCGGCCTATGCCGAGAAGGCGCAGCGGGTCTCGAGCCTCGCCAAGGACGTGACCGAGTACGTGGCGCAGCTCGAGCTGGCGGCGACCGTGGAGAGCGACCTTGTGGTGGCCTACCACTCGGCCTGCTCGATGCAGCACGGCCAGGGCATCCGCACCGAGCCGAAGACCCTGCTCAAGCGCGCCGGCTTCACCGTGAAGGACGTGCCGGAGGGCCATATCTGCTGCGGCTCGGCCGGGACCTACAACATCCTGCAGCCCGAGCTCGCGGCGAAGCTGCGCGCCCGCAAGGTCGCCAATATCGAGCGCATCCGCCCCGACGTGATCGCCACCGGCAATATTGGCTGCGCCACGCAGATCGGGAAGGGCACCGGCATCCCGATCGTGCACACGGTGGAGCTGCTGGACTGGGCCACCGGCGGCCCGAAGCCCGCCGCCCTCGATGGCGTCGCGCCGCGGCTGGAGGCGGCGGAGTGAGGATGGCTCGGCGTGTCACCGAGCCTGCGACGGGGGATCCGACCGGATCTGCGCGACGAGAAATTCCGTCGCCCGCCGCCAAGCCTCGTCGTTGTCGCCCCGGAAATTCAGTTCACGCGTGAACAGGACCCGCCCGGACCGAGCATCGACGATCCGCGCCCACATCTGCATGATCAGCGTGCTGCTCTTGTGCACGACGCCGACGAAGGCGAGGCTCGCCCCGGCAGCACGCACGAAGCCGAGAAGGCAATCCGGCGTCTCACTCGGGCAGGCCGCACGCAGATCGTCCGGCTTAACGCGAAGCGTCCGGTACAAGTCCGGCGTCCCGAGCGCCGAGGCGAGATCGGACCCCAAAGAGGCGAGGCGCTCCGTATGTGCAGCGCGTTGGTCGGTGGGCTCGGCGGAGGTGTCGAGGAGCTTGATGGGCAACACAGCCAACACCGGCTCGGCTGCCTGGGCGAGCCTCGCAGAGGTGAGGACGCTCCCAAGCAGGATCACCACGGATATCCGCCGCCCGATATATCTCCCGCCCGGCACGCGAAGGTCCATGACACTTACCTCGAATGGGTCGCCTCAGGCGTTCCCAGGATGATAAGCGCGGCGAACCGCACGTTCTTGCCATTTCGCGCCAGCGACGCGGGCGTCGCAACGCGATGAGCGGAGTCGGTTTCACGCGGGCGCGATCGATAGGGCCGGTGATCCAGGCTGTGGAGGCGAGTGGTGGTTCGGTTGCGCGGGTATTCCGCTGGGCGGCATTGCCCGCGAGTCTAATCGACGAGCCAGATCGGCCCGTGCTGTTGCGCGATCAGTTTCGGCTTCTCACCTGCGCCGCTCGGGAGATCGGCGACGATGCGCTTCCGGCGCGGCTCTCGGTCGATAGCGGCCTCCAGGGGCTCGGGCCGCTCGGCCTCCGCGTCGCAGCAGCCCCGACACTCCGCCATGCGATCGAACGCGCCCACGCGCTGACGCCGAAACTCCTTCAGACTGCGACTTGGACGGGGCTCACCGTGCGGGGCCGGTTGGCTCAATACGGCTACGCCGTGACCGAACTGATCGGGATCGGGCGGCAGGAGAATGAAATTCTCGCCCTCGGTTATCTTCTCGGTGTGGTGCGCCATTTCATGGGGCCAAGCTGGCAGCCAACCCGGGCGATCGTGACCGGCGGGGCATTACCCGGGCGGCTTGCGATCGAGGCTGTGCTCGGCTGCCCCATCACGTTGGGACCTCATGCCGGCCTGATCTTCCCAGTCGACCTTCTGGATGCGATCAATCCAGGTCCGCTCTCGGACCTCGAGCCGGACGAAGCCGCCCCGATTCCGAATCCCGTCGATTGGGCCGCCTGCCTGACCGAGTTGCTCCGCGCCGGTGAACCCTCCGGCCCGCCGAAGCTAGATCGGCTCTGCGACAGGCTCGGGCTGACGCGCCGAACGCTACAACGGCGCCTTGAAGCCCAGGGGACATCCTTCGCGAAGATCCGAGGACAGGTCCTGATCACCCGCGCCGAGGCGCTGCTCAGAACGCCCGGTCTGCCGATCGGCGAGATTGCATACCAACTGGGTTATTCGGACCCGGCGCATTTCGGCAGGCTTCAGGCCGGTCGCCCCGGGCAGCGGCGCGGACCTTGCCGTGACGATACCGTGACATCGTCCCGCGCTTGACCCTTGCCAAATCCCTGCGGCCGTCTGTAATGATACTGACCCTTCTCCGGTCCCGCCGGCCGTCGTAACGGTTTGCGGACGCGGCCGAATTCCTTTGCGGAGACGGACGCGGCGTCGCGGTGGGCCTTTTCGGCTCGCCTTGCGGCGGCGGGTGTCTTTCCCGATCGGACAGGTGTCGCACGACGCGGTGGAGATCCTCCGCCGCATCCAGGAATTCACGGCCGGTCTCACCCGGCCGAGATTGTTTCGCGAGGTCGGAACCAGGATGGACGGACGCACGGCTCAGCATGGCGCTGCGCGTGCCCCGGAGGCGCAGGACATGCGTCGTACCGGCCCGTTCCCCCTACCGGCCAAGTTCAACCCCAGGCGCCCAGGGCGCCGAACGGCGGTTGACGGCAATTTCCCCTCGAACCCAGCCGCCTCGGTGACGAGGCCGGCTCCATGCCAGGCCACAAGCAGGTCGGGCGAGGCGCCGCCGGGACCACGGGCACGGAGAACGACGTCGGCCGCCATGCCGAGAGTCCGACATGGCCAACAAAATGCTGATCGACGCGATGCACCCGGAGGAGACCCGGGTCGTCACGGTCCACGGGTCTAGGGTCGAAGAGTTCGACTTCGAAGCCGCCAACCGGCGCCAGCTGCGCGGCAACATCTATCTCGCCAAGGTCACCCGGGTGGAGCCGTCGCTGCAGGCGGCCTTCGTGGAGTATGGCGGCAACCGCCACGGCTTCCTCGCCTTCAACGAGATCCACCCCGACTATTACCAGATCCCGCTGGCCGACCGGCAGGCGCTGCTCGAGGACGAGGCCCGCGACGCCGAGGAGCACCGCGAGCGCGAGGAGCGCCGCCGCCGGTCGCCCCGCCGCTCCCGCGGTCGCCGCGCCGAGGCCCGCTCCCGCACCGACGAGACGGTGAGCGCCGAGGACGTGTCCGAGGGCTCGCTTGGTTCCGAGGCTGCCCAGGTCCTGGAATCCCAGCAGGATTCGGACTTCCCGCAGGCCGCCGAGGCCTCGGAGGCCCAGGCGCCTGACGCCGAGACCGCGCAGACCGAGGGTCACGCCGAAGGGCACGTGGCCCCGGATGCCCAGGCCGGGCAGCCCGACACCCTCGCCGAGAACCCGGAAGCCGTGCAGGAGGCCGTCGCCTCCGAGCAAGCCGCCGGGGACATTCCCGCGCAGGCCGTCGAGGCCGTGCCGGCGACCGAGGCCGAGACTGAGACCGAGGCCCGGCCCGAGCAGCCGGCGGCCGACCGCGACGAGGCGGTCGAGCCCGAGGCCGTGGTCGCCGTGGCCGAGGCCCTGACCGTCGCCGACGCGCCGGCCGAGACGATCGCCGAGGACGCCGCTGAGGCGTCCTCCGTGCGGAGCGGGTCCGTGACCGGAGAGGCCGACGACGAGGCCGATCTGGAAGACGAGGACGAGGACGAGTCCGACTCGGACGAAGAAGACTCGGACGAAGACGATTCGGACGACGAGGACGAGGACGAGTCCGACGAGGAATCGGATGAGGATTCCGACGACCCCGACGCCGAGCCCCGGATCGCCCAGGTCGGCGGCAACGGCGACGCGCTGGCCGAGATCCCCGAGCGGCCCCGCCATTATCGCCGCCACTACAAGATCCAGGAGGTGATCAAGCGCCGCCAGATCATCCTGGTGCAGGTGGTCAAGGAAGAGCGCGGCACGAAGGGCGCGGCGCTCACCACCTACCTGTCGCTCGCCGGCCGCTACTCGGTGCTGATGCCCAATACCGGCCGCGGCGGCGGCATCTCCCGGAAGATCACCTCGGCGGCCGACCGCAAGCGCCTCAAGGAGGTCGTGGCCGATCTGGAGGTGCCGGAGGGGATGGGCGTGATCCTGCGCACCGCCGGCGCCTCGCGCTCCAAGCCCGAGATCGCCCGTGACTTCGAGTACCTGATGCGGCTGTGGGAATCGGTCCGCGAGCTGACCCTGACCTCGATGGCCCCGGCCCTGGTCTACGAGGAGGGCTCGCTGATCAAGCGGGCGATCCGCGACCTGTACAACAAGGACCTGGACGAGGTTCTGGTCTCCGGCGAGGAGGCCTATGCCGAGGCCAAGGACTTCATGCGGATGCTGATGCCCGGCCAGTCCAAGGTCGTGAAGCCCTACCGCGACCCGACGCCGATCTTCGCCCGCTACGGCGTCGAGCAGCAGCTCGACGCGATGTTCTCGACCCACGTCTCGCTGAAATCCGGCGGCTACCTGGTGATCAACCCGACCGAGGCGCTGGTCTCGATCGACGTGAACTCCGGCCGCTCGACCCGGGAGCACGACATCGAGGATACCGCGCTGCGGACGAACCTGGAGGCGGCCGAGGAGGTCGCCCGCCAGCTGCGCCTGCGCGACCTCGCGGGCCTGATCGTCATCGACTTCATCGACATGGAGGAGAAGCGCAACAACCGCGCGGTCGAGAAGAAGCTCAACGAGTGCCTGAAGAACGACCGCGCCCGCATCCAGGTCGGCCGGATCTCGCCCTTCGGCCTGATGGAGATGAGCCGCCAGCGCATCCGCACCGGCGTGCTCGAATCCTCCTCGATCCCCTGCGTGCATTGCGGCGGCTCGGGCTACGTGCGGGCCACCGCCTCGGTGGCGCTGCACATCCTGCGCTCCATCGAGGAGGCGCTGCTCAAGTCGGCCTCCCACAACCTGATCCTGCGCACCCGCACCGAGGTGGCTTTGTACATCCTCAACCAGAAGCGCGGGCACCTGCGCGAGCTGGAGCTGCGCTTCGGCGTGACGATCACCATCGCGGCCGACGAGCGGCTGGCGGTGACCACCGCGTTCCAGCTCGACCGCGGCGAGCCGGCCCAGCGGGCCGAGGGCCCGGTGACGGGCGTGCGTGCGCAGGCGATCTCGCCCGCCATGGAATTCGATGACGAGGAAGAGGTCGAGGAGACCGACGAGGCCGAGGCGGATGCCGAGGGCGAGTCCGAGGAGGGCCGGTCCGAGGAGCGCGCCGACGGGTCGCGCGACGAGGGCGCCCGCGAGGACGGGACCCGCGATGAGGGCGACGGCCGTCGCCGCCGTCGTCGGCGCCGCCGGCGCGGTGGCCGCCAGGACGGCCGGTCCGAGGAGGGCCAGGCCGAGGGCGAGCGTCAGGACGAGGACGATCAGGACGAGGAGCGCGGCACCGAGGAAGCGCCCGAATCCGCCGAGGCCCCGATCGCGGCCGTGGCGTCCGAGGGCGCGGAGCCCGACGAGACCGTCGCCGGTCCGGACGAGAATGCCCGGACCGAGGAGGACGGCGCGCGCCGCCGTCGTCGCGGCCGCCGGGGCGGTCGCGGCCGCGCCGAGGGCCGGACCCGCGAGGGTGGCGACGCCGAGGGTTCGGCCGAGACGGAGTCCGATGCGGTTGCCCTGTCGGCCGAGGAGCCGGTGAGCGCCGAGGCCGTGGCCGAGGCGGTCGAGGCCGCCCCGTCCCCCGTCCACGATGAGGTCGCCGTCGACCTGCCGGTCGCGCCGACGCCGGCGCAGGAGGCCGCCGCGCAGCCGACGGAGCCGCAGGCCGCGGAAACGCAGCCCGAGCCGGCACCGACGGAGGCCGCCCCGCCGCGCGAGCCCGTCGCCGTGGTGCTGACGCAGCCCAGCGATCCGGACCGCCCCAAGCGTGCCGGCTGGTGGTCCCGGACCAAGGCCGCCCTCACCGGCGAATAAGGCCCCACGGCGCCCCCGGACATCACGGTCCGGGGGCGCCGACCGGCGAGCGGACGCCTGCGTCCAATTCCAATAAGGGATGGTTATCCTTCATCTTCGGTTGAAGGTTTCGTGCGAATATGGCTCCCGAATCGACCTTCGCAGGAGCCCTCGCATGTTGAGTTTGCGCCGCAAGCGCCCGGTCCAGGATCTGGCTGGGACCGCGGCGACGGCCGACGCCCAGGCGGCCTCGCCCGTCGCGCCCTCCGGGGATGCGCTCCTGCCGAAGGCCCCCGAGCCCGATCGCGAATTGATGTCGCTCCTGGCGCGCCTGTCGGCGGCGGCCTCCGATGCCGGCACCTCGATCGGCTGGATGACGCATGACGCCTCCGGCACCGCCGAGCAGGCCCGGCTGATCGCCGCCGCCAGCGAGGAGCTCGCCGCCAGCACCAGCGAGATCGCGGCCCGCTCCTCCTCGGCCGCCGAGACCGCCGAGACCGCCCGCGCCGGCATCGCCACCTGCGTCGACGACCTGCAGCGCGCCAGCGACGGCATGCGCGGGATCGAGCAGGGTACCGAGGAGATCGGCAGCCGGCTCGACAGTTTCTCGGCTGCCGCCCTGCGGATCGAGGAGATGGCCGGGACCATCGCGGCGATCTCGGCCCAGACCAATCTGCTGGCGCTCAACGCCACGATCGAGGCGGCCCGGGCCGGCGAAGCGGGCCGCGGCTTCGCCGTCGTTGCGGCAGAGGTGAAGATGCTCTCCGCACAGACCGCGAAGGCGACGGACGAGATCCGCGCCCGGCTCGGCGGATTGCGCGAAGAGATGGCGGCGATGCAGGCCGCGGTGACGCGCAGCCGCGGCGCCGTCGAGACCGGCGCCGCCGCGATGGTGCGGGCCAATGTCCGGGTCGAGGCGGAGAGCGGCGCCGTCGCCACCGTGGCGGCCCAGATGCGCGAGGCCTCCGAGATCATGGGCCAGCAGATCCAGGCGACCGGCGAGATCGCCCGGAGCGTCGGCCGGATCGCCGAGGGCACCGACAAGGGCCGCCGGGAGATCGGCGATGCGCTGGGCCAGCTCGACCGGATCGAGGATCTCGGCCGCACCCTGCTCGACCGGCAGGCCGGCGACGACGCGGCGATGCGGCTCGCGCGCATCCCGGCCGATTGCGCCGCCTGGCGCCGGGCCATGGCGGCGACCCTCGTGGGGATGCGCTCGGTCGATACGCCCCCGGTCGGCATCCCGGCCGATCCGAGCCGCCCGGCCGCCGTGGAATCGGCCCTGACCCGGGCCCGCGACCTCGCCGCGTCCCTGGCCCGGCACATCCGCGCCCAGGCCTGGGACGAGGCGACCACGGCCTTCACCAGCTTCGAGGCGGCCCTGGTCGAGGCCAAGGCGGCGGCCGGAGCCTGAGGCTCAGTCCGCGACCAGCCCGTCCAGGCGCATGCGGGTGATCAGGGCGACCTCCTCCAGGGCGGTCGCTTCCTCGTCGGCCGGGTCCCGGGCGAGCCGCACCTCGAAGGCGGCCAGGATCTCGGCCCGGCTGCGCCCGCGCACCGCGATGATGAACGGGACGCCGAACCGCGCCCGGTAGGCCGCATTCAGGCGGTCGAAGGCCGCAGCCTCCTCCGGCGTGATGCGGTCGAGGCCGGCGCTGCCCTGCTCGCGCGTCGATTCCGCCGTCAGGCTGCGGGCCCGGGCCTCCGGGCCGGCGAGCTCCGGGTGGTTGTTGAGGAAGGCGCGGCGCCGCTCCGCCGGGGCGGCGCGCACCGCCTGCATCATCGCGTCGTGCAGGGCGCCGACGCTGGCGAAGGGCCGGTGCGGCCAGGCGGCCTCCGCCACCCAGGGCGCGTGCTCGAACACGCCGCCGAGCAGCGCCACGAAAGCCTCCGCCTCCATCCGGTTGATCGCGGCGAGATCCGGCATGGCCTCAGCTGCCGCGATAGGTGGTGAAGCTCGCGGGCGCGCACAGCATCGGCACGTGGTAGTGCTGCCGGGCGTCGAAGATCGCGAAGCGCACCACCGGGTCGTCGATGAAGATGTCGGCCTCGGCTGTGCCCGGGCGCTGCCGGAAATAGTCGCCGACGTGGAAGACCAGCTCGTACTGGCCGGTCCGGGCCTCGTCGGCGGGCAGGATCGGCGCATCGGTGCGCCCGTCCGCGTTGGTCACCGCGCTGCGCACCAGCCGCCACCTCTCACCGTCCAGCACCGAGAGCTCGATGCGCACCCCGGCAGCCGGGCGGCCGCGATCGGTGTCGAGGACATGGGTCGAGATGCCGGCCATGGATGCGCAGTCCCGGTAGGGTTGGGCTCAGCTGCCGCGGTAGTAGGAATAGCCCCAGGGCGTGAACAGCACCGGCAGGTGGTAGCGCTGGCGCGGATCGCGGATCTGGAAGCGGATCGGCACGCGGTCGAGGAAGTTGGGGCTCGGGAGCGCCACGCCGAGGGCGGCGAAATATGCCCCGACATGCAGCAGAACTTCGTAGCGGCCGGGCTTCAGCGCGTCGTCGACCAGAAGCGGTTCGGCCGGGCGACCATTGGCCGTCGTGGTGACCGTCTTGATCGGCCGGTACAGGTCGCCCTCGCGGATCGACAGGTCGCAGACCAGGCCGGCCCCCGGGGTGCCGTGGGCGTTGTCGATCGCGTGCAGGGTCAGCCGGGGCCCGAGCCCGGCCTGCGAGGTCGGGGCCGCGGCGAGCGGCCCGGGATGGGTGCCCGACGCGGGAGCAGCTCCGCTGGGCTGCGCCTGGGACGGCGTCCCGGCCACAGCCACGGCGCCGCCGAGGCCGAGCCCGCCAAGGCTCCGGCGGGTCAGGGCGATACGGTCCACGCCGGTCCCCCGCTCGTCCGAACCGAACGCCCCTCGCCCCGGGATGCGGCGCGTTTCGGCCGCACAGGGTGACAGAACCGGTGTGAAACGGATCGCGACCGCATTCCGCCTGCCCCTCGCGCCATCGACACGCCCGGTCTCGCAAAGGCCGAGCCAGCCGTCGAGGGCCTCAGGGTGTCTCGGGGTCGGTCGGCGGGGGCGACGGTGCGGCATCGGCCTTCTTGCGGTCGCGCTCCTTGCGCAATTCCCGCTCGGCCAGAAGCCAGAACTCGATCTCGAACCCCTCCGGCCGGTGATTGCGCTCCCACAACTCGTAGGCGCGCTCCCGGATCTGCTCGAACGGGATCGCGTCCGGCGCGCCCCTGTCCTCGGACCGGTTCGGGGGCGGGCGCGGCCCGCTCTCCGGAGCGCTGGGCTCCGGAGCGGACCGTATGTCGGGACCGGTTTCCGGCGCCTCGTCTTTCATCAGGAGGCCGGCCTGTCGAGATAGGCGGCAACGCTGGTGATGCGGCTTCCCACCATGGTCACGGCCTTGCGCAGCCGCTCCTCGCTGACACCGAAGCGCTGCGCCCACTCCTCGCGCATCACCCGGTCGTAGATGTCGATATGCGTCTTGCCTCTGAACTCGGTGGACATGGTTCGCACGCTCTGGATTGCTGGTCAGCCGCGGCCGGGCCGGGCTGTCTCAAGGGACAACCGGAGAGGGCGGGATCGGTTGCCAGGCATCGTTCGATCGGACGGCGCCTTCGGATCGCGGAGGCGGCGGCGGGCAAGCCCTCGGTCGTCGGCCGCCTGAACCGGCCTCGATCCGGATGCAAGCGCCCGTCTGAGACGTCGTATTTTTGGACGATCGGTCTTCCGGTTCGTCACCCGGCGCTGCCCCCAACCGGGCGGCGCTCGGCCGGCGCTTCCTCCGCGCGGACCGACTCGCACAGGAAGGGCGATGGCGGGGCCTCGACGCCGCGCCAGCGGGCATAGGCCCAGGGGCGATACCAGGCGGCCCCATCCGGAAGGCGGTCGGGCACGAGATCGATGCCGTGCGTGCCGAACGGACCGCAGCGGCAGATCCGCGAGAAGCCCATCCAGGCCCCCGGCCAGACCCCGTGCCGGGCGATCGCCTGGTCGGTATATTCGGAGCAGCTCGGCCAGTGCCGGCACTGGCGGCCGATCAGGCCCGACAGGGTGAGCTGGTAGGTGCGAATCGCCCAATGCGCGGCGCGGCGGACCATCGGGCCCTACGCGGCCGCCTGACGCTTGATGGCGATCTGGTCGAGGGCGTCGACCACCGCGTCGAAGGTCAGCAGGGTCGAGGCGTGCCGCGCCTTGAAATCCCGCACCGGCTCCAGGACCGCGAGATCCGCCCAGGCGCCCCCGGGGGCCGGGCCGTTCTCCTTCAGCATCGCCCGCATGGATTCGCGGACATTGCGCAACTCCTCCGCGCTGGCGCCGACCACGTGGCGGCCCATCAGCGACGAGGAGGCCTGGCCCAGGGCGCAGGCCCGGACCTCCTGGGCGAAATCGGCCACGCGGCCGTCCTCGCCCAGGACGAGGTCGACCGTCACCGTCGAGCCGCACAGGCGGGAATGCGCGGTGGCGCTGGCGTCGGGCCGTTCCAGGCGTCCCAGCCGCGGGATATCGGCGGCCAGTTCGAGGATACGGCGGTTATAGATGTCGTCGAGCATCGGGGCCTCGGCCGGGTGCGTCATCCGATCGGGCTTTTGCCCATCGGGATTCTGCCGCGCGACGCGTGCATTGCGTGTTGCCGCGCGAACAATGATATAGGCCGCATGCGGTCGCTTCGCGAGGAGGCGGCTCGTCGACCAGGGTCGCGCCCACGGCCAAGGTAGTTCCCACGGCTCAAGTCCAACCGGGGCGCCGGCTCGAAGCTGTTTCGAGCCCGGGATCTCCCTCTCAGCCCGACGCGATCCGACGATGTATGCCAAGCCTGATAGCACCACGATGAAGTCCCGTGTGGCGCGGGCCGGAGATGCCATGGATGCCGCGCTTAAATCACTGTCCTACCGGGGTGAGGGAAACGGTCTGGACCGTGGCGGCCTCGATGGGCGAGATCTGGGACAGAGTCTGACGGGTATGCGCAACGACAACCGCCCGGTCGATGACGGCCGCCCCGCTCCGGTCGAGATCGCGCCCGAGCCCGCCTCCGCCACCCGCGTGCCCGAGGGCATCGAGACCGGCCGACCGAGCCGCGCCGAGGCCGAGGCCGCCGTGCGCACGCTCCTGCGCTGGGCCGGCGACGACCCGAACCGCGAGGGCCTGCGCGACACGCCGGCCCGGGTCGCCAAGGCTTTCGGGCAGCTGTTCGGCGGCTACGAGATGGACGCCGAGGCCCTGCTGGCCCGGGTCTTCGAGGAGGTCGAGGGCTATTCGGACATCGTGCTGGTGCGCGACATCCCGTTCTACTCTCATTGCGAGCACCACATGGTGCCGTTCATGGGGCTCGCCCATATCGCCTATTACCCGACCCGCGGCGTCGTCGGGCTCTCGAAGCTCGCCCGCGTGGTCGACACCTTCGCGCGCCGCCTCCAGACGCAGGAGACGATGACCGCCCAGATCGCCGACGTGATCGAGAGCATCCTCAAGCCCCGCGGCGTCGCCGTGATGGTCGAGGCCGAGCATCTCTGCATGGCGATGCGCGGCGTGCAGAAGGCCGGCGTCTCGACCATCACCAGCCAGTTCCGCGGCGTGTTCAAGGACGACGCCAGCGAGCAGGTGCGCTTTCTCACGCTGGTGCGCGGCGGGACCAAGTAACCGCGGGCCGGATCGCCCGATCGGGCGGCCACCGTCACGCGGTCTTCATCGATCAGCCTACACGCAATAGCCTCGACGCAGCTTTACCGGACTCGCTTCTGCCGCCATGACCGCAAGCGACATCGCTTTCGATCCCCCCGGCACCCGGGCCGAGGTCGAGGAAGGCACGACCTTCACCCCGCGCTTCGACCGGGACGGCCTGGTCACCTGCATCGCGGTCGACGCCCATGACGGGCGGGTGCTGATGCTCGCCTACATGAACGCCGAATCGCTGGCCCGGACCATCGCCACCGGCGAGGCCTGGTACTGGTCGCGGTCCCGGCAGGAGCTCTGGCACAAGGGCGCGACCAGCGGGCAGATCCAGCGCGTCGTCGAGATGCGGGTCGATTGCGACCAGGACGCGCTGCTGATCCGCGTCGAGGTCGGCGGCGATGGCGGCTGCTGCCATACCGGCCGCCGCGCCTGCTTCTATCGCCGGGTCGTCCGCGGGCCGGATGGCGCCGTCGCCCTGGAGGCGGCCGGGACATGAGCTCGTCCCTTGCCTTGCAGTGGCAAGAGTGTCCGGCCGTCCCCCATTTCCTTCCCGGCACCGTCGAGCCGATCCGCCCCCCGCCCAGCGCCGGCCCCCGCATCGGGCTGGCGCTGGGCGGCGGCTCGGCCCGGGGCTGGGCCCATATCGGGGTGATCCGCGCCCTCGAGGAAGGGGGCATCCATCCCACCGTGGTGGCGGGCTGCTCGATCGGCGCCGTGGTCGGCGCCTGCTACGCCGCCGGCCGCCTCGACCGCCTGGAATCCTTCGCCCGGGAGCTGACACGGCGCCGGGTGGTCCGGCTGATCGACCCGCGCTTTCCCGGTTCCGGGCTGATCGCCGGCAACCGCCTGCGTCAGCGGCTGTTCGCCGATCTCGGCACGCGCCGAATCGAGACCCTGCCGATCCGCTTCGGCTGCGTCGCCACCGAGTTCGGCAGCGGCCTGGAAGTGAGCCTGACCGAGGGCCCGACGGTCGAGGCGGTGCGCGCCTCCTACGCGATCCCCGGCCTGTTCCCGCCCGTGACCCATGAGGGGCGGGTGCTGATGGACGGGACGCTGGTCAACCCGGTGCCGGTGGCGCTCGCCCGCACGCTCGGGGCCGACCTCGTGATCTGCGTGAACCTCAACGGCGATACCGGCGGCCCGGTGGTGCACGAGGTGCCGACCCCGGCTCCGCGGCGCAGCTTCCTGCAGCTGATCCGCGCGCGCCTGCCCGGCTTCGAGCCCCAGGAGCCGGAGATCCCTGTGCCGGGCATCGCCCGGGTGGTGCTCGGCGCCTTCAACATCACCCAGGACCGGATCTCCCGGGCGCGGCTGGAGCGCGACCCGCCGGACGTGGCGATCGGGCCGGATGTCGCCGGTTTCGGCCTGTTCGACTTCCATAAGGCCGACGAGGGGATCGCGATCGGCTACCGGGCGGCCCGGGCGGCCCTGCCCCGGATCCGTGCCGTCGTGAACGGCGCGGCCGCGCGGGCCTAGCGACCCATCCGGCTAAGCAATTGCCGGCCCTCGGAAAAAGACGGTGCCCGATCCATCGCACGGTCGGCCGGTTTCGCGCCAGGATCGTCACGCGGTTGTCGCAGCCGGTTGCGATGGGCCCTCATCGACCTAGAGGGCTTCCAATGTATTCGAGCCGCCGCCAGATCCTTCTCTCCGGGGGGGCCAGCCTCGTCGGGATGGCGACCGGCCTGGCCCGTCCCGGCCTGAGCCGGGCCGCCGACCGGCCGCTCCTCAGCCACGGCCTCCAATCCGGCGATGTCGGCACCGATTCCGCCGTGGTCTGGGCCCGCTCCGACCGGCCGGCCCGGGCGATCATCGAGTGGGCGACCACCGAGAGCTTCTCCGAGATCCGCGGCGGGGTCTTCGCCGACGCGCTGCCCGAGAGCGACGGCACCGTGAAGGTGGCGCTGACCGGGCTGCCGCCGGGTCAGGACGTGTTCTACCGGGTCCGGCTCCAGGACGTCGCCGCGCCGACCATCGTCGGCCCCGCGCAGGTCGGCCGGTTCCGCACAGCGCCGGCGGACAAGCGCTCGGTCTCGTTCTGCTGGTCGGGCGACACGGTCGGCCAGGGCTGGGGCATCGACGAGGCCCGGGGCGGCATGACGATCTACTCGGCGATCCTGAAGAACCGGCCGGACTTCTTCATCCATTCCGGCGACACGATCTACGCCGACGGGCCGATCCAGTCCGAGGTGAAGCTCCCGGACGGTAGCCTCTGGCGCAACCGCGTCACCGAGGAGGTGTCGAAGCCCGCCGAGTCGCTCGCCGAGTTCCGCGGGCGCCACAAGTACAACCTCACCGACCGGAACGTGCTGGCGATGAACGCCGCGGTGCCGATCCTGGCCCAGTGGGACGACCACGAGGTCACCAACAACTGGTGGCCGGGCGAGCCGCTCACCCGGGCCGAGCACCTGAAGAAGAAATACGCCGACCCGAACGTGCTCGCGCTGCAGCTGCGCGCGGCCCGGGCGTTCCACGAATACATGCCGATGCGCTTCGAGCCGGCCGAGCCCGGTCGGGTCTACCGCAAGATCGCCTACGGCCCCCTGGTCGACGTGTTCATGCTCGACATGCGCTCCTACCGGGGCCCGAACGGCGAGAACCTGCAGAAGGAATACGGTCCCGACGCGTATTTCCTCGGGCCGCAGCAGATCGCCTGGCTGAAGCGGGCGCTCACCGAGTCGCGCGCCACCTGGAAGGTGATCGCCGCCGACATGCCGCTCGGCCTCGTGGTGACCTACGACGTCGACCGCGATTTCGGCTCGGAGGCGGTGGCGCAGGGCGACGGACCGCCGCTCGGGCGCGAGCTGGAGATCGCGGACCTGCTGCGCTTCATCAAGCAGTCCAAGATCCGCAACACGGTGTGGCTGACCGCGGACGTGCACTACACGGCCGCGCATTACTACGACCCCAACAAGGCGCAGTTCCAGGATTTCGACCCGTTCTGGGAGTTCGTCTCCGGGCCGCTCCATGCCGGCACCTTCGGGCCCAACGCGCTGGACAACACGTTCGGCCCGCAGCTGCGCTACGTGAAGGCCCCCGAGAAGGGCCAGGTGAACCTGTCGCCGGCCGCCGGCTATCAGTTCTTCGGCCATGTCGCGGTGGACGGCACCACCGAGCAGATGACCGTCACCCTCAAGGACGCGGCCGACACCGATCTCTGGCACGTCACCCTTGACCCCGCGAAGGCCTGAGGGACGCCGCGCGCCGGCCGGACCTCCGCCTCCAGCCGGCGAATCCCCCTAGGCCGTGGTGATGTAGTCGCGCAGGGCCTGGTGCTCCGCCTCGACGGTGGCGATGCGGCGCGCGACCACGTCGCCGATCGAGATCAGGCCGGCGAGACGGCCGTTCTCGCAGACCGGGACGTGGCGGAAGCGCCCCTCGGTCATGAGGCCCATCACCTCCTCGATCGTGGTGCTCTTGCCGCAGGTGGTGACGTCGGCGGTCATGTGGTCCGAGACCGGCGCGTCGAAGGTCGCGCCCCCGTGGCGCGCGAGCGCCCGCATGATGTCGCGCTCGGAGATGATGCCGGCCACCGACCCATCGGCATGCGCGACCACGAGGGCACCGATCCGCTTCTCGGCCAGGATCTGGATCACCTCCTCGAGGGTCTTGTCGGGGCTCACGGTGACGACGGAGCTGCCCTTCTCGGCGAGGATGCGTGCGACGGTCATGGCTCTCTCCCTGTGACGCGGTGCGTGCGCCGTCAGCCGCGGCGCCTTCGTTACGCTGTCGTCCGGGTTGGCCCCGGCTCGTTCACATTATGGCGAGTGTGTGACCGAACCGCCGCGTTGGCAAGGTGCTCAGATCCGGGCGGTTTCGCGCCGGTCCAGAAACGGGAACAGCAGAAAGCCCGCGATGAAGCCGCCGAGATGCGCGTCCCACGCGATGGCGGCGTTCTCGCCCACCAGCGGCACGCTCACGAGCCCGAACAGCAGGTTGGTCACGAGCCAGATCGCCAGGAAGGCCACCGCGGTCCGGTTGCGCAGGAGTTCGGGGATCGTCTCGGCCGGCCGGTGCGGCGGCAATTGCCAGGGCTGCCCGGTATAGCCCGACGCGGGGGGCTGGAACACGAAACGGGCGGCTGCCGCCATCAGGGCCGAGATCCCCGCCGAGGCGCCCACCAGCGGTCCCGCGCTCAAGGGATCGACCATCACGTGCAGCAGGCCGCCGGCCACCGTGCCGGCCAGCGCGATCAGGCCATAGCGCCAGGCGCCGCAGCGCCGGGCCACGGGCGACCCGAAGGCGGCGAGCCACACGCTGTTGAAGATCACATGCATCCAGGAGCCGTGCAGCAGGGCGTAGGTGCCCAGGGTCCAGGGCTGCAGCGCGTGCTCGGAGGTGATGTAGCGGGCGAACGCCTCGCGGGCGGCCTCCATGTCGGGGTCGCCGGCGCCGGCCGCCGCCTGGATCACGTCGGCGGCCTTCCCGGGATCGAACCATACCGTCCAGCGGGCGGGCACCAGGGCGAGGTCGAGGACGACCCGGATGTCGAGGGTGTCCGGCAGCACGAACTCGCGCAAGGCCTGGATCGCCATCAGCAATCCGATCGAGAGCGTCACCACCCCCGGCATGTTGAACACGGGCACGCGGCTCTGGCGCGGGAATTCGGGGGAGGCATCCATCCCGGCACCATGTCGGGGCTCTAGGGGGTCGGGCAAGTCCCGGCGACGTATTGAAGCCTTTTCAGGTGACGTTTAGCGGCCATGGCGCTGTCGAAGTGACCGGGCATCGCCGGGCCACGGCACCGGCTGAGCCATCCCGGGCACCGGGTCCCACACCGAGCGAGATCCCAAAAAAATCCCGCGTCGGCCGGCACGGCGTATGCGCCGGGAGCCTCAGATCGCCCCGGATCGCCGGCCCGTCCCACGCGGATGTGCCAGGTTGATCCGGGGACGGACACCAGGCGTATCGATTCGGGACTCCGATGAAACATCCCACGAGCCGCATGCTCCATGCCTATTGGGAGCGCCTGCGCGGCGAGCGCGCCGCGCCCGAGCGCTCCGAGATCGAGCCGGGCGAGATCCGGCATCTCTTGGCCGACAGCCTGATCCTGGAACTCGACATGGCCACGCGCTCGGCCACGGTCCGGCTCGCCGGCACGCGGGTCTGCGCCCTCTACGGCCGCGAGCTGAAGGGCGAGACCTTCGCCAGCCTGTGGGGGTCGGAGGCGCCCGATCCCTGGCGCATCGTCGACATCGTCGACATCGTCGCCAGCGACACACTGGGCGTGGTGGCGGGCCTGCGCGGCCTGAACACGGCCGGCGAGGCGGTGGATCTCGAGCTGCTGCTGCTGCCGCTGCGCCATCGCGGGCGCATGCAGGTCCGGGCGCTCGGGACCCTGAGCCTCGACAGCACGCCCCATTGGATCGGCCTGCGCCCCCTGGTGGAGGCGGAGACCACCTCCCTGCGCATCCTGCCCGGCCGCAGGATGGAGGCCGCTCCGCCGGCGCGATCGGCCCTTCGGGGGCCGGCCGGCTTTCCCGGTCCGGTGCGCCGGGGCCATCTTCTCGTGCATGCCGGCGGGCGGGCCTGACACCGCGAGCCGAAACCTGAATTCAGGACATCCGGCACGGGTTTTTACGAACGGATATCGCAGGCGATCGGCATAAAAATCGACGTTAACAGGTCAGCCCTGATCCAATGGTCGCGCACGACAGAAAAATCCGTCCCGCGGCGGATATTGCCGAAGCAGGAAAAAGGCTTTCGTAACAGTCCGGGTCTAGCCTGCGATGACGATTATCGCGGCGAGGAGCCCATCCCGGTATGATCGCGGTCGAGGCCACCGCTGGAACGGAAGCGGGCCGCGGGGTCAGCCGTGGGCGCGACGCCGCCGACCAACGCCGCCACCAGCGCGTGCGGGTCGCCGTGCTCGGCCGCTACATGCTGGCCGACCGCCGGGAATATCCGTGCCAGACCGAGGACATGTCGCCGGGCGGCGTCCGGCTGACCTGCGCGGTGGTGGGCGAGATCGGCGAGCGCGTGGTGCTCTACCTGGAGCATATCGGCCGGATCGAGGGCGTCATCGCGCGTCACAGCGCGGGCGGCTTCGCCGTCCAGCTCAACGCGACGCCGCGCAAGCGGGACAAGATCGCCTCGCAGCTGACCTGGCTCGCCAACCGGGAGATCCTGGGCCTGCCCGAGGGCCGCTCCCACGAGCGTCTCGTGCCGACCCATACGGCGGTGACCCTGCGGGTCGAGAGTGGGCGGGAGATCCAGGCCCGGCTGATCGACATCTCGATGTCGGGCGTGGCCATCGCCAGCTCGGCGACGCTGCCCCTCGGGGCGGCCGTGACGGTGGGCAGCACCCCCGGGCGGCTGGTCCGCTACTTCGAGGGCGGCTTCGGCGTGCAGTTCCTGCTGCCGCTCTCCCCCGACCGCTTCCATGCCGGGATGACGCTGTAGGGTCTCCCCCGGGCGTCTCAGATCTTCTTCGCGAGCTGAGCCGCGGTCTCCTCGGCCGGGCGCGAGAGGTCGAGCGCGCCGAGGAAGCGGTTCTGCGCGTCCATCACGTAGACGATCGCGGTGTGCTCCATCGTGTAATCGCCGTCCTTGCCGGGCACCTTGCGGGCATAGGCGCGATACGCCTTCTCGGTGGCGACCACCTGCTCGGGGCTGCCGGTGAGCCCGGTGATGCGCGGATCGAAGCTCGACAGGTAGGTCTTCAGGCTCGCCGGGTCGTCGCGCTCCGGGTCGACGGTGACGAAGGCGACGCGCATGCGCTCGGCCTTCGGCCCGAGGGCGGCGAGCACGTCCGAGACCTGCTGCAGCGTCGTCGGGCACACGTCCGGGCAATGGGTGAAGCCGAAGAACACGAGGTGCGGCGCGCCGGTGAAATCCCGCTCGGTGACGGTGCGGCCGTTCTGATCGACCAGCGTGAACGGGCCGCCGACACCGGGAACGCCCACCGGCGCCCGGTCCGGCATGAAGGCGAACACCGCCGCCCCGGTCAGGCCGACGAGGCCGAGGCAGAAGGCGAGGAGCGGGATCAGGGCGCGGCGCATCTCTTCGGACTCCGACCTCCGTGCTGCGGCTGGCACAGCACGGAACGGCGCGCGAAGGCAAGCCGGCTCGCCTGGGACCTGATGTCAGGGCTTGAACGTCAGGGCTTGGCGGCGGGCTCTCCGGCGGGCGGGGCGGCCGCGGCGCCCTTCGGCGGCTCCTTGCCGAGATAGATGTATTCCGGCGCGGCCTTCAGCTGATCCTTGGTCGTGTCGATGCGGGCCTGGAGCGTCTTGTCGTCGGTCCGGTCGAGCTTCATCACCGACGGGTCGACGGCCACGTACTTCGAGCCGATCCCCAGGAAGCCGCCGACGCCGATGATCCAGGCCTTCACGCTGCCCTTCTGGTCCAGGACGAAGTCGGCGATCTGCCCGATCGTGTCGTTGGCCGCGTTGGTGACGTTGGCCCCGATCAGCTTGCTGGCGACCATGTCGTCGGGGGTCTGGGCCACGAAGGTCGGGCGCAGGTTGTCGGCCATGGTGGCCGGCTGACCGGGGACCGGCGTCGCCGGCGCGCCGGCATTCGGGGTCGGGTTGGCATTCTGCGCCGCGGCGGTTGCGAGGCCGGCCAGCAGAAGGGCCGAGGCGAGGAACGGAGTGCGCATCGGGTCAGGACTTTCGGACAGGGATCGCAAACGAAGGTGGCGCCGCCTTAAGCCTTTGGCGCAGCGTAAGTTCCGCCGATTTTCATCCCGTCGCGCCGATTGCGTGCCCCTTTGCCGGCTGCGCGTCCGCGACCTGGGACTCGGCGTTCGGCGGCATCACCGTCGCGAGCGTCGCGTTCATGCGTGCCGAGAGCCACGCCACGAAGCGGCTCGCCCGCTCGTCCCGGTCGATCGGATGGGCCGAGAGGGCGACGTATTGCGTGCCGTCCGGCCGGAACCCGCAGGGGCCGCACAGGCGCCCGGCCGCCAGATCGCGCCCGACCATGTGGATCGAGGCCAGGGCGACGCCCTGCCCGGCCAGAGCCGCCTCGATCGCCAGGTAGAAATGCTCGTAGGTCATATCCGCGGTGCAGGCGATCGCCGGACGGTTCAGGCGCGTCCAGGCCGCCCAGGCATCGGGCCGGCTGCGGGTATGGAGGGCCGGCAGGTGGAACCGGCCCGGATCCGCCTCGAATCTCGACAGGGCCTCCGGGCTGCAGACCGGTCCCATCGCCTCGTCGCAGATCACCCGGGCATGCAGCGTGCCGTCGATCGCGAAGTCGTTCCGGCGGATGGCGAGATCGACATGGTCCCGCCGGAAATCGATGCGTCCCCCGGCCGCCAGCACCCGCACCTCGATCCCGGTATCCTGCAGAAACGCGCCGAGGCTCGGGATCAGGAATTTCAGGCACAGGGTCGGCTCGCAGGACACGATCAGCGGTTGCCGGGGCTCCCCGGCGCGGAAGTCGGCGAGCGCATCCTCCAGGTCGCCGAAGATGCCCCGCAGCCGGGCGGCCAGCGCGCGTCCCCGCTCCGTCAGGAACACGCCCCGGTTTCTGCGGACGAACAGCGCCGCGCCGAGATCCGCCTCGAGGTTCTTGATCTGCTTGCTGACGGCGCCGTGGGTGACGTGAAGCTCCTCCGCGGCCCGGGTCAGGCTCCCGTGGCGGGCGGCCGATTCGAACACCCGCAATGCGCCGAGTTGCGGCAGGCGCGAGCGCATGGGGTCCGGGGCATCCATGCGGTGAGTTTTCCTCACGCTTCCCGGTGAGAGCAACTCGATTTTTTCACTCCGGCGCCCGTGCTTCCATGAGCCGACCGCAGCGACCGCAAGACATGCGATCCCGGTCCGGCAACAGCGAGACCCCAGCCATCCGCGTCGGCGACGATGCGCGGCCGGGCCCGCGATCCTTGAGGAGTTCGCGATGGAGCAGGCCGCTCTGATCGTCCCCGTCGTCTGGCTGGCCGTGCTGAGCCCCGGCGCCGATTTCGCCATGGTGTCGCGCAACAGCTGCCTCTACGGCCGCCAGGCGGGCCTCGCGGTCAGCACCGGGATCGCGATCGCGTGCTGGTTTCACGTCGCCTACGCGATCCTCGGGATCGCGTTGATCGAGCGCACGCTCCCCAACGCCTTCGGCATCGTCAGGATCCTGGGCGCCGCCTATCTGATCTACATGGGCGTCTCGATGGTCCTGCGCCGCCGGGCGGCCGAGCCGGATGCCGCCGGGCCTCCCGCCACCTTCAGCGCGCGCGGCGTCGTCACCGGCCTGCTGACCAACGGGCTCAATCCGAAGACCTCCGTCTTCGTGATCAGCATCTACAGCCAGGCGCTGGGCCCGGACGCGCCGTTGCGGCAGCAGATCGCCTGGGGCCTGTTCATCTCGCTGTCCCACCTGGCGTGGTTCGCCCTGGTCTCGTCGTACCTCTCGAAGCCGGGCGTCCGCGCCTTCGTCCTGCGCCGCCAGATCCTGTTCAACCGGGCGATCGGCGTCGTCCTCACGCTGTTCGGGACGATGCTTCTGTACGTCAACCAGCCGGGCGGCATGCTGTAGCCCGGGCCGGGAGCGCGCCGCTTTGACGGCGGGGCGCCGGCCGATCACAAGCCTGGCCCCATGCTGCGCCTCGTCCTCTACCAACCCGACATCCCCCAGAACACCGGCACCATGCTGCGGATGGCCGCCTGCCTCGGGCTGGCGGTCGAGATCGTCGAGCCCGCGGGCTTCGACGTCTCGGACCGGCACCTGCGCCGCGCGGGCCTCGATTACCTCGACCACGTGGCGATCACCCGGCACCGCTCGTTCTCGGCCTTCGAGGCCTGGCGGGCCGAGGCCCGCCTGCGGCTGGTGCTCGCCACCACGGCGGGCGCCCGGCCCCACACGGATTTCACGTTCCGCCCGGACGATTGCGTCATGGTCGGGCGTGAATCGGCCGGCGTGCCCGACGCCGTCCACGCGGCCGCCGATGCGCGGGTGGTGGTGCCGATCCGGACGGGCCTGCGCTCGCTCAACGTCGCGGTCGCGGCCGCGATGATCGCCGGCGAAGCCCTGCGGCAGACCGGCGGGTTCGAACCGGATCGCGCCCCGTCGGCTTGATAGGGGCGGGCCGCCGGAAGCACCCGCGCCGCCAGCCCGGGAGACGCGCCGCATGACCGAACCCGCCCCCTACAGGCCCTCCCGGCGCCACGCCGATCTGGGCCCGGCCTTCTACGATCCCGTGACGGCCGCGCGCTTCCCCGCGACGATCCTGCGCTACCGCAACCAGGCCTGGGCCGCGCGCGTCGGCCTCGCCGGCCTCTCGGAGGCGGACTGGATCGGCCATTTCGGCCGGTTCGAGCCGCTGTCCGGCAGCTTGGAGACGCCGCTGGCGCTGCGCTACCACGGCCACCAGTTCCGCTCGTACAATCCCGAACTCGGCGACGGTCGCGGCTTCCTGTTCGCGCAGGTGCACGACCTCAAGGACGGGCGGCTGCTCGATCTCGGCACCAAGGGCAGCGGCACGACGCCGTGGTCGCGCGGCGCCGACGGACGGCTCACCCTCAAGGGCGGCGTGCGCGAGGTTCTGGCCTCGGCTCTGCTGGAAGCGCAGGGCGTCGACACGTCCAAGAGCTTCAGCCTGATCGAGACCGGCGAGGATCTCGTGCGCGGCGACGAGCCTTCGCCGGCCCGCTCCAGCGTGCTGGTGCGGCTCTCCCACGGGCATATCCGGATCGGCACCTTCCAGCGCTTCCGGGCGCTCGGCGAGCCCGACAACATCGCCCGGCTGCTCGACCACACGATCGCGACCCACCGGCCCGAGCTCTGGCGCGACAGCCTGGAGGATCGGGGTGTCGCCTTCCTGGAGGACGTGGTCGCCCGGGTCGCCCGGCTCGGCGCGCAATGGGCGGCGGCGGGCTTCGTCCACGGGGTGCTCAACACCGACAACATCAACGTCACCGGCGAGAGCTTCGATTACGGCCCCTGGCGGTTCCTGCCGCATTATGACCCGGACTTCACCGCCGCCTATTTCGACGAGACCGGCCTCTACAGCTTCGGCCGCCAGCCGGAGGCGCTGTTCTGGAACCTCGCCCGGCTGGCCGACTGCCTCCTGACGCTGGCCCCGCAGGCGCGGCTCGAGGGCGCCCTCTCAGGTTTCGGTCCCGCCCTGCAGGAGGCCTTCGCGAAGGCCCTGTTCGGCCGGCTGGGCTTGGCGGAGGCGTCGCGGCCCGAGACCGACCGGTTGGTCTCGGCGGTCTGGCGGTTCCTGGCCGAGACCCGCGCGCCGTTCGAGCGGTTCTTCTTCGACTGGTACGGCGGCCCGGCGAGCGCCGGGCGTGCGGAGGCCGGCCCGAGCGCCGGCCATTACCGGTCGGAGGCCTTCGCGCCGGTGCGGGCGGCGCTCGACGCGCTGGCCCCGGCCCCGGGCGCGCGGCTCGACCATCCCTATTTCGCGGGCGCGCCCTGCACGATGCTGATCGAGGAGGTCGAGGCGCTCTGGGCGCCGATCGTGGAGGCCGACGATTGGTCGCTGTTCGCCGCCAAGCTCGCCGCGGTGGCGCAGATGGCCGAGGCCTGCGGCACGTCGCCCGCGGCAGCGGCCTGAGCCTCCTCGTCCGCCAGCCGTCGGCGCTCCTCGGCGTAGCCCCCCGCGATGGCCATATCGACGAGGCGGCGGGTCAGCCGGAAGGCCAGCCAGAACAGGACGAGGCAGACGGCAGTCGCGGCGGCAGCCTTGAGCGGGTCCACGGGACTCCTCGAACAATCTCCCCTATGTCGGGGGCGCCCCTCTTAGAGCCGCCCTGGACCGCGTTGCAATTGGACTTGGCTCCAAGGTCGTCTCCGACAGGGGCCCCAGCCCCGCGCCAACGCCGAACCGGGGCCGGTCCGGCGGCGGGCGTTCTCGAATTCAGGCAGGTGCCGTTGCGCGAGACCTTCCACATCGAAGTCCTCGGTCCCGAGGCGGACGAGGTCCAGACGCGGATCTCCGTGCGCGTCGGCAGCCTGGAGACCGCCCAGGAGCGGGCCCTGCGCCTGTTCGCCCGGGCCCGGGTCCCCCAGCGCTCCGGCGAGCCGGCCCAGGCCGTGCGGGTGATCGACGGCGCCGGCCGCGAGGTGTTCTTTCGCAGCCGCTTCGACTCGGCCGATTGAACCGGCCGATGCGCGCCGCCCTGATCCTGCCCGGGCTCGTCCTGCTCACCGGCGTGCTGTTCCTGCGCAGCTACACCCTGGCGCCGGCCCCCGACCGGCGCGGCGGCACGACGCTGCAGCTGACCTGGCCGAACCGCCCGGTCTTCGGCAGCCCGCGGGCCGATTGCCTCGGAACGCCCGCGGACGAGCCGGTCGTCCCCTGCCTGATCGCCTCGGTCAATCGGGCTCGGGGCGAGGGCATAGGGCTGATCCAGCTGCCGTTCTGCGCGACCTGCTACGCCCTGTCCGAGCGGATCGCCCGCCTCGGTCGCGACGAGGCGGCAGTGCAGGCCCGACTCACGCAGATCGCGCGCTTCGGCTGGTGAGGCGGGCCCGGGCTGTCAGAAGCAGGCGACGCATCCGCCCCGACCACAGTCCGGACGCGCCGCGTTCAACGGCGGGCGCGGGGCTCGCCCCGAGAGACGGGTGCGTGATCGCATTGCAGCAGCTACGCCCAAGGCGTACATTGGCGCATGGATTTCGACTGGTCGGATGCGAAGGAAGCGGAGGTCCGCGCCGAGCGCGGCCACGGCTTCCGCGTTCCGAGCCGGATCTTCGCAGGCCGAACCGTCGAGTGGGAGGATGACCGCGACGATTACGGTGAGATCCGCATGGTCGCAGTCGGCCGGGTTGAACGCCGATACTGGACGGTCGTCTACACGGACCGGGAGGACGCAACGGGACCCTACCGCTGGATCATCACCGCTTGGCCGTCCGAGAAATGGGAACAGCAACGATGGCACGCAGGAGCCTAGAGGACCTCATGGCCGGCGAGGCGGATCTCGATGTCGAGAAGCTCGCGGCCACCACCGACGAAGATATTCGCGGCTACAAGGCCCAGGACGGATTCGCCGATATGCCGTCCGGGCCGGCGCGTCCCGTCCTCGCGCCGGCCGAGGTGCGCACGCGGCTGGGCCTGACGCAGGAGGCATTCGCCCGCGCCCTGCAGATCCCGGTAGCGACCCTGCGGAACTGGGAGCAGAACAGGAAGCTACCCGACCCCGCGGCCCGCTCGTTGCTGAACGCAGTAGCCCGGGAACCGGAAGCTGTTTTGCGCGCTCTCGGCTCGCCGGTCGCGGCACCGGCGAAGAGGCTGTCCCGATAGCATTGCGGCAGCGAGGCGAAGCAGGCCGCCGGGATCGCGCGTCTACGCGGGCAAGATTTTCGTCATCCAGATATAGGAATGGCCCGGCGGCAAATCGTCCATCCGACCAATCTCGACATACCCAAATCTCTTATAAAATTCCGGCGCCTGAAACGTCATCGTGCCGAGTCGGAACTTGATACATCCGCGTTTGCGGGCTTCCTGTTCGGCCTCGGTCAATAGCCGGGTTCCAATGCCTCGGCCGCGATGTTCTTCCCTCACCCACAGCATCGCGATCGCGAACCAATCCCACTGGATAAAGCCTTGGAGCCCGCCCAGCACAGTTCCTTGATCGTCGCGACAGATGAACCACAACGGTTTCGTCGGATCGGGACCGTTGTGCAACGCATTGAACGCATTCAGCCCATCTTCGACGATCTTGGCCGCCGCGTCGGCTTCTGTGCTGATCGTGATGGTGCTTGCAGTCATTGTAAGCGTCCGAGGTGAAAAATTCGAACACCGACGCGCGGAGCGTTGCTCTCACCGATAGGATCGGAAGGGTTTCGGGCCGAGATTTGCCGCTTCAGGCGAGCGAGAAGACAGCCCTTATTCCTCACACGATGACCCGGGGCTGCGAAACGACTCACGCAGATCGCGCGCTTCGGCTGGTGAGGCGGGCCCGGGCGACGCGCTCGCGGGCGCGCTCCAGGGTTCGGGCCAGGGGGAACAGCGGGTCGCGCCCGGCCTCGACCAGGAGGTGGGCGATCGGGCGCCGCTCCGTCCAGAAGGTCGAGCCGAGGGCGAAGTCCGGCGGGGCGCAGGAGTCGATCCGTTCGATGTCCTCCCCGGCCAGGACCGCCTCGGTCAGGCGGTGGACGAGCTGCACCCCGGGGGCGGCCTCCGGGTCGGCCTCATCGTGGGCGATCTTAAGCACCCAGGCCTCGGCGCCGGTGAGCGGCAGGATCGCGGAAGCGAGGATCCGGTCGTCCCGGCGCAGCCGGGCGACGCGCACGCGCCCCTCGGCCCCGAGATCGGCCAGGGCGGCGCGCAGGAACGCGACCTCGTCGGGCCGCTGCCCCAGGCCAGTGCCGGCCCGGCCCTTCCAGCCCGCCGCCTCCAGGGCGACGTGGTCGTCCAGGGCGCGGTCGAGCGCCGCGGGGGCATCCAGGATCTCGAGCGCGACGGGACCCGCGGCCTCCAGGCGCTGCCGGGCGAGGCGCAGCTTGCGCCGGCGCTTGCCGGAGAGGTGGTCGAGATACGTCGCCCGCGCCGGCATCGACCGGCCGGTCACGTCGAGCAGACCGCGTTCATGCGGCCAGTAGGCCGCCTGCCGCGTCCCGCGCGCAGCCAGCAGGTCGACGAGCGGACCATCCGCGGGCGCGTTCGGCAGGAACAACCGCGGCGGCAGGCCGAGCGTCCGCGGCGCGGCGAGCAATCCCGCGAGCGCGGCCTCCGGGTCGGCGCCGTCGAGGAGCGGGGCGCCGAAGGGGCCGTAGCCGTGGGTCCAGCCCATCAGCACCGGAAGCGGTACGCCCCAGCGGCGCCACGACACCCGGAACGGCCAGGCGGCCAGGAACCGCACGCCCGGCGCCTCGGGCGGACGGTCGGCGACGACCAGCAGACGGATACCGGCGCCGAAGGATTTTCGGGCCGCCAGCGCGTAGCCGGCCTCGTAGAACGGGTTGCGGATATGGGCCTCCGCGCCGAGCGCCCGCCAGGCCGGGATCCAGGCGGCGGCGGGATCGAGGGGCCGAACCGCGGCGACGAGGCCGCCGGGAAGCGTCGCGGTGTCCGGCATGGCGCGCCCGTCAGGCCGCGAGCCGGTGGCGGATCGCACCGGCAAAACCGAGCACGTCGAAGTGCCAGGCGGTCGCCCCCGCCCCGACGACCAGCAGGACCAGCCGCAGGGCCTGACCCGGCGGCATCAGCCCCCCCGGGACCAGGCCGATCCCGGCGATGACCGCGCCGCAGACCAGGGCGGCGCCCGCAATCCCCGCCATGTCGGCGAGCGGCAGCGGCATCGGGGTGCCGGCCCGGTAGGCGCCGAGCACCAGCACCAGGCAGGCCGCCGCCTGCCCGCCCGCGAAGGCGAGCGCCGCCCCGGAAGCGCCGAATCTCGGGATCAGCAGCAGGGACAGGATTGCCACCACCGCCAGGGTGGCGAAGGCCGCCGCCGCCTCGAGCCGGCTGGTGCGGGTAAAGTAGATCACCTGCCCGAAATAATAGGCCCGGAACATCATCAGGATGCTGGCCAGGATCAGGACCGGGGCGAGCGCCCGCGCCTCCGCCCGGTAATCCGGCCCGAGCAGCACCGCGACCACGAGGTCGTCGAAGCACAGGAAGAACACCGCCCCGAAGGCGGCGATCAGGGTCATGGCCCGGGCGGCGTCGCTCAGAACCCCGGAGGCGGCCGCGATGCCGCCCACCCGCGCCTCGCGCTTGGCGATGGAGATCAGCGACAGGGCGATCGCCTCACCGAACACGATGAAGCTCTGCTTCAGGAAGTCGGCCAGCGCCCCGTAGGCGCCGAGCCCCGCGGGCCCCACCGTCTTGGCGATGATCAGCCGGTCGAGGCTCTGGGCGAGGGCCGCCGTCCCGAACGAGAGGACCAGCGGCCAGCCATAGGCGAACAGGCGCAGCGCCTCGGCCCGGCTGCCGCGGCCGGGCATCATCGGGGCGATGGTGATCGCGGCCGGCAGCGCCGCCAGGGCGTTGGCGGCGGCCACGGCAAAAGCGAGGTGCAGCGGATCGGTGGACAGGTGAAGCGCCAGGCTGCCCAAGCCGAGGATCAGCACGGCCCGGCTCATCACCGAGGCCGCCACCGCCCCAGCCTTGAGGCGCGTGCGGGCGATCTCGGTGGAGCCCTCGAACAGGGTCGTGCCGAAGGCGAGCGCCAGGATCGCCGCCGCCATAGGGGCGGGGACGAGCCCGAGCCCGGCCGCGAACGCGCTGCCGAGGCCGGCGAGCAGCAGCGTGCCGCCCAGGATCCGCACCACGGTGCCGACCTGCGCCGGCTCGCGGGCCTCGTCGTAGAGGGCGAAGAACGCGAATTTCGGCCACTGGCAGGTCGCCCCGTAGAGCACCAGCGCCCAGGACAGGACGTACAGGTAGGTGCCGTAATTCTCCACCGGCGCGAGCCGGGTGAACACCGCCACGGAGGCCATGTTCAGGGCGGCGGCGAAGCCGCGCGAGCCGACATAGATCAGGCTGTGCCGGGCAATCATGTCCTACGCATCACGCGCCATAAGGGTCGCCGGTCCGGCGATACCCCTTATGGCGCGCAAGCGTTAGAGCATCGTTCCGGATACCTGAACGATACTTTAAGACGACGTTGCTTCGAACCCGCACGCCGGCAAGCGCTGCCTCGACGACTTACTCAGCGCCGGATCAGCGACCGCCCGGTCATCTCGGCGGGCTGGTCGAGGCCCATCAGGTCGAGGAGGGTCGGCGCGACATCGGCCAGGCGGCCGTCGGAGAGCGCCACGCCGTCGACGCCGACGAGCGTCACCGGCACCGGGTTGAGCGTGTGGGCGGTGTGCGGCTCGCCGGTCTCGGGATCGCGCATCATCTCGCAATTGCCGTGGTCGGCGGTGACGAGCAGGGCCCCACCGCTCGCCGTAATGGCGTCGACCACGCGGCCGAGGCAGGTATCGACCGTCTCCACCGCCTTCACGGCCGCGGCGAGGCTGCCGGTATGGCCGACCATGTCGGGATTGGCGAAGTTCAGGAGGATCATGTCGTAGCGGCCGGAGCCGATCGCCTCCACGGCCCGGTCGGTCAGCTCCGCGGCCGACATCTCCGGCTGCAGGTCGTAGGTCGCGACCTTCGGCGACGGAATCAGGATCGCGTCCTGGCCCTCGAACGGCGCCTCGCGGCCGCCGTTCATGAAGTAGGTGACGTGGGGGTATTTCTCGGTCTCGGCCATGCGCAGCTGGGTGCGCCCGGCCCGGGAGACGGTCTCGCCGAGGCCGTTCGGCAGGTCGAGGGGGCCGAACAGGGTGTCGGCGAAGGCGTCGATCTCGACGCTGTACTGGACGATCCCGAGGGCGGCGGCGAACCGGACCGTCCGCGTGCGCGCGAAACCCGTGAAGGCCGGATCGAGCAGGGCTTCGAGGATCTGCCGGGTCCGGTCGGCGCGGAAGTTGAAGCTCAGCACACCGTCGCCGTCGTTCATGCCGGCATAATCGCCGATGATGGCGGGCCGCAGGAACTCGTCCGACAGGTCGACAACGTAGGAAGCGGCGATCGCCTCCATGGCGCTCGCAAACCGGGCGCCGCGCGCCGCGGTCATCGCGTCGTAGGCGATCGAGACCCGCTCCCAGCGCCGGTCGCGGTCCATCGCGTAGTAGCGGCCGCACAGGGTGGCGATGCGCGCGCCCTCGGGGAGCGCGGCCTCCACGGTCTCGAAGCAGGCGGCGGCGGAACGGGGCGGCATGTCGCGCCCGTCCGTGAAGGCGTGGAGGCGGACCGGCACGCCGGCCTCGACCAGAACCCGGGCCAGCGCCACCGCGTGGTCCTGGTGGGCGTGGACGCCCCCGGGCGAGAGCAGGCCGACGAGATGGCAGGTGCCGCCGCTCGCCCGCAGCCGGTCGATGAACCGGACCAGCGCCGGGTTAGTGGCGAGCGAGCCGTCCGCGACGGCGGCGTCGATCCGCGGCAGGTCCTGCATGACCACCCGGCCGGCGCCGATATTCAGGTGCCCGACCTCGGAATTGCCCATCTGCCCCTCGGGCAAGCCGACATCGGCGCCGTAGGTCATCAGGCGCGCCCGGGGACGCTCGCGCATCAGGGCGTCGAAGACGGGGGTGCGCGCCTGGAGCACGGCGTTGTCGGCGACCGTATCCCGGAGTCCCCAGCCATCGAGGATCACGAGCATCACGGGGCGCGGGGTCCTGTCGGGCACGGTCACAACACTCCAAAGCCGTCACGGCACGATGCGGGGTCCGGGACTCACGGGGTCCGGAAACGTTGCGCGTGTCGATAATCGGCTTGACCGTGCGAGACTACAGCCCTGGATAGAAATCCGCGACGGATGCGGAACGGCGTCCGGCTTCTGACACCGGATTCGCGGGGTCTGCGCGCGGGAAACCCCGTCAATTGACGCTCGCCGGGTCCGATCCGGGCGGGACGCCGAGCAGGGGCGGCTTCCGGCGTAGCGCAGTCCGCAGCAGCGTCCGGCGATAGCCCCGATGCGACAGGAACCCGGCGGCCCAGGCCAGGTGCATCGCGATCGCCGCCGGGCCACTCATGACCAGCATCGGCTCCCGCGCCTTGAGCGCCAGCGCGAGGCCGCTCAGCCCGCAGCCGCCCGCGTAGACCGCGAGCAGGATCAGCAGCGCCGGCGCGACCGTGACGAGGGCCAGGGCGGCGACGCCGTAGAGCAGGACCAGTGGCGGCAGCATCTGGCGCAGCCGCGGCAGGCTGGCATGCTTCTCCAGGGTCCGGGCGCAGCCGCGACCGTACAGGAAGTATTGCCGCGTCAGGCTGAACAGGGTCGCGCGGGGGAAATAGGTCACGGCGAGATCGGCCGCGAGATAGATCCTGCCGCCGGCGGCGCATAACCGGCGGTCGAGCTCGGCATCCTCGTTGTGGGAGAAGCTCTCGTCGTAGCCGCCGACCCGCAGGAACTCGCGCCGGTCGAAGATGGCGTGGTGGCCGTGGGAGACGTAGCCCGAGATCCCGCCCAGGCGGTGCGCCGAGCCGCCATTGCCGAGCCGGCTGTTCTGCGCCGCCGCGATGGCCCGCTGCAGGGGCGTCACCCCGATCGTCCGCAGCGGCACGACCACCGAGACCGCCTCGCGCAGGCGGATCGTCCGCACCAGGTCCCGCACCCAGTGCTCGGGATAGGCGGCGTGGCAATCGGCGCGCACGAGGTAGGTGGAGCGGGAATCCGCGAGCCGCGCCGCCAGGTTGAGGCCCGAGGCCTGGATGCGCCGGGCGTTGTGGATCAGCTGGATCCGCGGGTCTGCGGCGCTCAGCGCCCGGACGATCGCGCAGGTCTCGTCGCTGCTGCCGCCATCCATCACCAGCAACTCGCAGGGGAGCGTGCCGGATTCCGGCATCACCGAGCGGATCGCCTCGGCGATGTGGCGGGCCTCGTTCAAGGCCGGCATGGCGATCGTCACGAGCGGGATGCCGGCGCCGTCCGAACCATCGTCCGAAGCATCGTTCATGGCGGTTCTCCTGAGACCAGGGCCCGATCTTTCGCCGGACCCGCGGTGGCCCCGTTCCGGAGGCAGCGCCCAACCTCGGCCAAGACGGCTCGCACGCCCGACGCGATGGCCCGGGCCGGCCGAGCCGGTCTCGACAGAGGCGACGTCCCACGCCCGGGGTCTTTTCTGTCGTCATAAGCAGCCAATACGGTGGTTAACCACAACCACCTCTTCAGTCGGCAGCCTCGATACGACGAAAGGTGTAATTCGTCCCGGCCGACCGCGATGATAGCTCGGCTCAGTGGGATCGCCGCCCCGGCAGCCGAGCGCCGCGCGGATCCCGCAAGCACCGATCGTCGTGCGGGATCGCCTGGAATGATGGACTCTTTGGACGCGCTCGCGCTCGATGCGCCGAAACACGGGCTTGCCGGGCCGACATCGGAACCGGCCGCGATGCCGGTCACCGAGATCCGTCCGGATCATAAGCTCGTCGCCTTCGATGCCGCGAGCGTCTGGCAGTATCGCGGGTTGCTCTGGGTCCTGATCCTGCGCGACCTGAAGGTGCTCTATCGCCAGACCGCCCTGGGCGCCTGCTGGGCCATCGCCCAGCCGCTGTTCACGGTGGCGATCTTCACCGTCATCTTCGGCCACTTCGCCAAGATCCCCACCGACGGGGCGCCCTACGCGCTGTTTGCCGGAAGCGCCATCATCCTGTGGACCTACTTCGCCGAGTCGGTGCGCCGGAGCGCCACCGGCCTCGTCACCGAGGCCGAGCTCATCCGCAAGATCTACTTCCCGCGCCTGGTGATCCCGCTCGCCACCGTGGTGTCGCCGATGGTCGATTTCGCCATCGCCCTGGTGGTGCTGCTGGCGCTGATGCTCTGGTACGGGGTGGTGCCGGGCTGGCACATCGTCTTCGCGATCCCGACGCTCGCGGTCACGGCGATGCTGGCCCTCGGGGTGAGCCTCTGGCTCGGGCCGGTCAATGTCCGCTTCCGGGACGTCAAGCACACGCTGCCGTTCCTCATCCAGATCTGGATGTACGCCTCGCCCATCGTCTACGCGGCGAGCATCGTCCCGGACTCGGTGCGCTGGGTCTACGCGCTGAACCCCATGGTCGGGCTGATCGAGGCGTTCCGGTTCGCGATCCTCGGCGGAACCGCCCCAGACCTGTTCGCGCTCGCCGTCTCGGTCACGGCCGCATCCGTGCTGCTCTTCACCGGACTGATCTTCTTTCAGCGCATGGAGCGCTCCTTCGCGGATATAATCTGATGTCGATGGCGATCAGCGTACAGGATATCGGCAAGCAATACTGGCGCGCCCCGCGGGCCACGCACGAGAACTCCCTGCGCGAGGCGCTCATCGCGGGCGCGCGGGGCTTGGTGACGCGCCGGTCCGCGGCGCGCCCGTCCAGGGAGGGCTTCTGGGCCCTCAAGGATGTCAGCTTCGGCATCAAGCACGGCGAGAATGTCGGCATCATCGGGATGAACGGGGCCGGCAAGAGCACCCTGCTCAAGCTGATCTCGCGGATCGCCGCGCCGACCACCGGCAGCATCAAGCTGGTCGGCCGGGTCGGGGCCCTGCTCGAAGTCGGCACCGGCTTCCACCGGGAGCTCACCGGCCGCGAGAACATCTTCCTCTACGGCTCGATCCTGGGGATGCACCGCCAGGAGATCGCCGAGAAGTTCGACGCGATCGTTGAGTTCTCGGAGATCGGCGACTTCATCGACATGCCGGTGAAGCGCTATTCCAGCGGCATGTATGTCCGGCTGGCCTTCTCGGTCGCCGCGCATCTCGAGCCCGACATCCTGCTCCTCGACGAGGTCCTGGCGGTCGGCGACTACACCTTCCAGAAGAAGTGCATCGACTTCGCCCGGCGCCTGCAGACCAAGGGCTCGACGATCCTGCTCGTCTCACACAACATGTTCAGCGTGAAGACCATGTGCGAGCGGGTCATCTACATCAAGAACGGCCGCGTCGCCTTCGACGGCCCCACCGACGAGGGCCTGCACCACTACGAGCGGGACAGCTACCTGGCCGACGCGCCGTGGTTCAAGCCGGAGGGGGGCCACCATCCGGTGGAGATCCGGGAGGTAACGGTCGCCGACGAATCCGGGGCGCCGAAGACGCTGTTCCGGCACGGCGAGCGGATGCGGATCACGGCGCGCTACACCGCCTCGGAGCCGATCGCCGACCCGCATGTCCTGTTCTCGGTCACCCGGTCGGACGAGTTGCTCTGCTGCAATTTCAGCACGATGACCGACCGCGCCAAGCTGCCGACCCTGTCTGGGGACGGCACGATCGAGCTGCTGACGCCGCCGCTGACCTTGAACGCCGACACCTATACGGTCTCGGTGGTGGTCCGGCAGCGGGGTTTCGAGCGCCTGCTCGCCGCGCGGATCGGGGCCCGCTTCCACATCGAGCACCCGGTCTTCGCCCCCGACGTGTTCGGCGTCTTCCACATGCCCGGCACCTGGACGGCGGATCCCGCCCCGCATCGCTGAAGCCCGGAGAGCACGATGGCCACGATTGCGTCAGGGCACCACCAGGACGGGGCACGCGGCGCCGACGACGAGACCGCCCGGCGGGCCGGGCGGATCCGGTCGAACTTCTCGGCCTTCGATGCGCGGGTGCGGGAAGCGGAGCGTCGCGCGGCGTCCGGCGACCTGGAAGGAGCCGCCGTCGAGGCCGCCATCGCGGCGACGCTGGCGGCCCATCGCCATTGCGGGGTGTTCGCGAGCCCGCGCCTGGAGCGCGTGACCGCGCAGATCGGCCGGCGGCTGGAGCCGCCGGCCGACCGCGGGCCGGCCCCGGAGCCGGCGCCGTTCCGCCGCGTCCTCCACGTCTGCACGCAGCTCGCCCCGGTGGGCGGCCTGACCAAGATGCTGGCCCTCTGGATCGGCGCCGATGCCAACCGGACCAACGGGCTCGCCCTGACCCAGCACCGCGGGCCGGTCGATGCCCGCATCACCGAGGCCGTGCAGGCGAGCGGCGGCACGATCCACCACCTGAACCACCGCCAGGGCGGCAAGCTCGCCTGGGCGCGGGAGCTGCGCCGGGTCGCGCGGGACTACGACGTCGTCGTCCTCCACATCCATTGCGAGGATGTGGTCCCGCTGATCGCGTTCGCGGATCCGGCGAAGCATCCGCCGGTGCTGCTGCTCAACCATGCCGATCACCTGTTCTGGATCGGGGCGCGGATCAGCCACGCGGTGATCAACCTGCGCGAGGCCGCCCGCCGGCTGGCGCATACGCGGCGCGGCGTCGACCCGGCCCGGAGCCTCCTGCTCCCGACCCTGATCACGCTGCCCGAACGTCAGCGCAGCCGCGCCGCCGCCAAGCGTGCCCTCGGCATCCCGGAGGAGGACATCCTCTTGGTCTCGGTGGCGCGCGGCGCGAAGTACCGCAACGTCGGGCCGGTCACCTACGCGGATCGCCATGTCGCCCTGCTGGCCGCGCACCCGAATGCCCGCCTGATCGTGGTCGGCGCCGGCGCGCGGGCCGACTGGGCTCCGGCGCAGGCGGCGACGGGCGGGCGCATCACCGCCTATGCGGAGCAGGCGGATCCGCGGGTGTTCTTCGAGGCGGCGGACATCTACGTCGATTCCTACCCGTTCGTCTCCTCGACCTCGATGCTCGAGGCCGCAGCCTACGGGCTGCCGCTGGTGACGCGCTTCGAGGCGCCCGAGGCGGCCGAGATCGTGGCGATCAACCATCCGGGGCTCGACGCCACGGCCCGGGTCGCCCGCGACCAAGCTGAGTACGAGGCCCACCTGACCGCGCTGATCACCGACGCGGAGGCCCGCCGGGCTGCGGGATCCGGGATCAGCGCCGCCATCGCGCGCCTCTACGCGCCGGCGAGCTGGCTCGCCGGGCTCGACGCGGTCTATGCCGAGGCCCAGGCGCTGCCACGGCTCGCGCCGGAGTCCGGGCCGGTAACGGCCGAGATGCCTCACCTCGGCGAGCCGGACCTGCGCCACCAGGACATGTTCGGCTCGGATTTCCCGGTCTCGGGCATGACCAAGAACTACATCGGCATGCTGCCCCTTCGGCAGCGCGTCGCCTCCTGGGCGGCCCTGCGCCGGGCCGGCGATCTGTCCGGGCCCTGGGAGCGGGTGCGCCTGCTGCTGCCGGAATGGCTGGTTCGCAACGTCAAGGACCGGCCGGGGCTGCTGCGGGCCGGTTGATCGGGCGGGACCATCGCATCCCGCAAGCCGAGACCCGAGAAGCCCTACGGTTTCTCGGGTCTCTGCGTCTGTTTGGTATTCAGGCTTCGGCATGCCCGCGGGTCTCGAGCCGCCTGCGACGGCTTCGCCCGCGAGGCGGAGCGCGACAGGCGAGCCCCCCTCAGCGCGTTCCCGGCTCGGCGGCCGCGGCGAGCGGCCGGCCGGCCTGAACGACGGCCAGCAGGGCTTCGCGCAGATGCGTCGGCCGGACCGCGTCCTTGATCGCCCGGTGCGGCATCAGCCGGAAGGCGGAGAAAAGCGCGCCCGCGGCGGCGCGCCGATCGCCGCGGGCCGCATGGGCCTGGGCGCCATCCAGGAAGGCATCGTAATAGCCCTGCACGGTCGCGAAGTAGAGGCGCAGGGCCGCGAGGCGCGAGACGCCGAGCGCCGGCGCGTGCCGGCGGAAGACCAGCCGGGTGAAGTGGATCCGGCGGGCGATCAGGCTGTCGAAGGTCCCGGGCGGCCGCTGCCGGAAATGCACGCAGGGCACGGCGACGAAGCCGGCCCGGTGCCGGCGGACCGCACGGATCTGCCAATCCCAATCCTGATCGCCGAGCAGCGCCTCGTCGAACAGGCCGACGCTGTCGACCAGGCTCCGGCGCACCACCGTCGCGCCCACCTGCGGGAAGTAGCCGCTCAGCATCCGGCGCAGCAGCGCCCCGCCGTCCGCCGGGAGGTCCGCCGGCCAGGGACCGTAGACCGGCTGCAGATCCTGGGAGGTGGTGACGACCTGCCCGAAGACGATCCCGAGATCCGGCTCCGCTTCGAGCCGGCGGAGATGGGGGCGGATATGGCCCGGCTGCCAGACGTCGTCGTCGTCGAGGAACGCCACGTAGGGCGCGCTGGCCCGCAGCAGGGCGGCGTTGCGGGCGGCCCCCGCGCCGGGCCGCGCGACGGCGACGTGGAGCGCGCCGAATTCCGCCGCGGCCTCGGCGCCCGGCCCCGGCCGGCCGTTGTCGCCCACGATGATCTCGAAGGCGAGATCGGGCCCCTCCAGGGCGCGGATGCTCGCCAGGGCCTCGCGCAGCAGGGAAGCCCGATTGCAGGTGGGCACCACCACGGAGACCGTGAGGCGGGGCGCGGGCCGGATCATGTCCACTCCTCCCAGGCATCGTAGGCCCCCTTCAGGAGGGCGCCGAAGACCAGATCGTTGTCGAAATGCGTGACGAAGCTGCGCCCGACGGTCCCGAGCGGCCGCGTCTCCACGGCCTGCGCGTAGACGATCCGGTAGCCGGCCTGCTGGGCGGCGCGGGCGGCGTCGGGCGTCCAGTTCGCCGATTGCCCCAGCGGGATCGCGAAGCTCTCCGGCCGGAGGCCCAGGCGGGCCGCGATCGCCCGGCGCGAGCCTTCCAGCTCCTCGGCCGCCCGCTCGGGGCTGATCCGCCCGAAATCCGGATGCGTGACGGAATGGCTGCCGATCTCGGCGCCCGCCGAGGCCAGCGCCTCGACCTCGCGCCAGCTCAGGACCCCGCCCGGTCCGGTCCCGGGCCGGTCGAGCCAGCCCGAGACGACGAACAGCGTCCAGGGGATCGCGTGGTCGCGCAGGATCGGCTCCGCCGCCTCGAGCACGCTGCGCCAGCCGTCGTCGAAGGTGATCGCGAGATCCCAGGCCTCACCGTTGCCCTCCGCGATGGTGACGGCCGGCACGAAGCGGTAGCCGAGGCGCAGGGCCAGCTCGATCTGGTGCCGGAAGCGCCCGGGGGTGACGTCGTTGACCCCGCATTCGGGCTGTCCGACCGAGTGGTAGCAGAGGATGCGCCCGCCCGGCCTCTCGCGGCGCGTCCCGGCGACCGCCAGGGTCGCGCGCTCGCAGGCCATCCGGGCGGCCGCGACCCGTGGACGGGTGAGCCCCACGGTGCGGGCGAGGCTCTTGACCGGCCCGGGGATCATCGCAGGGCGGCGCGCAGGCCGGAAACGACCTGATCCTGCAGCGCGTCGTCCATGCCGGCATAGAGCGGCAGGAGGATCGCGTGGTCGCGCGCCCGCTCCGATTCCGGCAGGGCGAAGCGCCGGAGCGCCTCGGCGTAGGGCGGCTCCAGATGGGCGCACATGATGCCCCGGCGGGTGGCGATGCCCTGGTCGAGCATGGCCTGCATCACGGCACCCTGGTCGGCCGCCTCCGGCAGGCGGACGCAGAAGCTCTGCCAGTTGCTGCGCGAGCCCATCGGCTCGGGGGGCGGCGTCACTTCGGGCAGGTCGGCGAGCCGCGCCCGGTAGCCGTCGGCGAGAGCGCGCCGCCGGGCGATCAGGCCGGGCAGCCGGGTCAGCTGCGCGCGGCCGATGGCGGCCTGCACGTCGGTCATCCGGTAATTGTAGCCGGCGACGGTGTACTCCTCGGCGACCACCCGGGCGCTGCCGTGGCGGGCCACGTCGGACACGCTCATCCCGTGCTGGCGCCACAGCCTGAACTTGCGGTCCCATTCGGGATTGGCCGTGGTGATCATGCCGCCGTCGCCGGTGGTCAGGACCTTGCGCGGGTGGAACGAGAAGCAGGCGACGTCGCCGGCGGGCCCGCCGACCGGCCGCCAGACATCGCCCTGAAGCCGCTCGGAGCCGATCGCGCAGGCCGCGTCCTCGATCACCGGGATCCCGGAGCGGCGCCCGATCGCCACGATGGCTTCGAGGTCGCAGGGCATGCCCATCTGGTGGACGCAGACGATCGCCTTCGTCCGCTCGGTGAGGGCCGCGGCGGCGGCCTCCGGGGCCATGTTGAAGGTCGCCGGGTCGATATCGACGAAGATCGGCGTCGCCCCGCACTGGGCGATGGCGTTGGCGGTGGCGATGAAGCTGTGGCTCACCGTCACCACCTCGTCGCCGGGCCCCACCCCGGCGGCCAGCAGCGCGAGATGCAGCGCCGTGGTGCAGTTCGAGACCGCGCAGGCATGGGGGGCGCCGACGATGGCGGCGAACTCCGCCTCGAAGGCCGCGACCTGCGGCCCCTGGGTCAGCCAGCCGGAGCGGACCACGGCGGCGGCGGCCTCCGCCTCCGGCTCGCCGACATCGGGTTTCGCGATCGGGATCATGCCAGCGCCCGCCTCAGGTGATCCGAGCCGGCCTCGTCGCTCCACCAGGCCACCAGGTCGGCGAGGCCATCGGCCGCCCCGATCTCGGCCTCGAAGCCGATCAGCTCCCGGGCGAGGCTGGTGTCGCACAGGCGCCGGGGCACCGGGTTCACGGCGCGCTCGGCCTCGTGGACGAGCGGGGTGCCGTCCCGGCCCATGATCCGGGTGAGATGGCCGGCGAGATCGACGAGCGAGGTCTCCACGCCGGTGCCGACATTGAGCACCACGTCGGTGGCCGGGGCGGTCGCCGACAGGATGTTGGCCCGGGCGATGTCGCGGACATGGACGAGGTCCATGGTCTGCAACCCGTCGCCGAACACGATCGGGGACTGGCCCTCGGCCAGGCGCTGCATCCAGCGCACCATCACCTCGGTGTAGCGGCCGGTCAGGTCCATGCGCGGCCCGTAGGCGTTGAAGTAGCGCAGGGCGACGTAGTCCAGCCCGTACATGTCGTTGAACGCGCGCAGCAGGCCCTCGCCGAACGACTTGGCGGCCCCGTACAGGGTGCGGTTGTCGTAAGGGTGGTGCTTCTCGGTGGTCGGGAAGCTCTCGGCCATGCCGTAGACCGAGGCCGAGGAGGCCATCACCACCTTGGCGACGCCGGCCTCGACGCAGCGCTCGAGCAGGTCGAAGGTCGCGGTCGCCATCACCTCGAAGGCCTGGCGCGGCTCGGCGGCGCATTGCGTGATCCGCAGGGCCGCCTGGTGGAACACCACGTCGGTGCCCTTGACCAGGGTGTCCATCAGGGCCCGGTCGCGGATGTCGCCCTGGACCAGCCGGACTCGGCCCGAGCCGAGGGCGTCCTTCAGGTTCTCGGGGCGCCCGCGGACCATGTTGTCGATGGCCACGATCTCGTCGCAGCCGGCCTCGACCAGCAGGTCGATGATGTGGGAGCCGATAAAGCCGGATCCGCCGGTGACGAGGATCCGGGTCCCGCGCAGGTCGCCGCCGAAGCGGCTTCCCTTGGTAACCTCACGCAGCTTGGGCATCGGCGACCTCGCAGTAGCTCGCGACGGCCCGGCAGACGGTGTCGATCTGGCTGGTCGTCAGTTCCGGGAACATCGGCAGGGACAGGGTCCGGGCGGCCAGCCGCTCGGTGACCGGGAGGCGGCCGGTCCCGTCGTCGAGATGGCGGTAGGCGGGCTGCCTGTGGACCGGGACGGGGTAGTGGATGCCGGTGGCGACCCCGGCCTCGGCCAGGTGCTGGCGCAGGCCCTCGCGGTCGGGGGTGCTGACCGCGTAGACGTGGAAGGCGTGGTCGCGTCCGGCCGGACCGGGCAGGTCGAGCCCGAGGCCCGCGAGCCGTTCGCCGTAGGCGGCCGCCACCGCCTGCCGGGCCCGGGTCCAGCCCTCCAGATAGGGGAGCTTGGTGCCGAGGACCGCCCCCTGGACGCCGTCCATGCGCAGGTTGAAGCCGTGCCGGACGTGGTTGTACTTGCCCTGCTGGCCCCAGTCGCGCAGGCACCGCGCGGCTTCCGCGAGGTCGTCCCGGTCGGTGACGATGGCACCGCCCTCGCCGTAGGCGCCGAGATTCTTGCCGGGATAGAAGCTGAAGCAGCCGATATCCCCGATGGAGCCGGCCTTCCTGCCGCCCCGCTCGGCGAGATGCGCCTGGGCGGCGTCCTCCACCAGGGCGAGGCCGTGGCGCCGGGCGATGGCGCCGAGCGCGTCGAGATCCGCCAGCCGCCCGTGCAGGTGCACCGGCAGGATCGCCTTGGTGCGGGGCGTGATCGCCGCCTCGACCAGGGCCGGATCCATGGTCCAGTTCACCGGGTCGATGTCGACGAGCACGGGGGTCGCGCCGGCGTAGAGCACGGCCGCGACGGTGGCCACGAAGGTCGCCGAGACCGTGATCACCTCGTCGCCCGGGCCGATATCGAGGGCGAGCAGCGCGAGATGGAGCGCCGCGGTGCCGCTGCTGACGGCCACGGCGTGCCTGGCGCCGCAGGCCTTGGCGAAGGCCGCCTCGAAGGCGGTGACCGCCGGTCCGAGGACGAAGTCGCCGCTGCGCAGGACGTCGAGCACGGCGGTCTCGACGGCACCGCCGACGGCCGCGTATTGCGCCTTGAGGTCGAGAAACGGGATCACGAGGCCCTCGCAAGTGGCATGAGGTCGATCGGGTGGCCGTTCTGGCGCAGGGAGCGCATCGCGGCCTCGAGCAGTTCGACCACGCGCAAGCCGCTATGGCCGTCGGTCTTCGGCGCCTTGCCGGTGGCGATGCAGTCGACGAAATGCTCGATCTCGACGACCAGCGCCTCGCGGAAGGACAGGTGCGGCGACCACATGTCCCCGGTGCGGTACGAGACCATCAGCTCGGTGATGTCCCCGGAGCCGTCGCCGACGGTGACGCCGCGATCGTAGACCTTGACCTTCTCGATCGGGTCCAAGTCGTTGTAGACGATCATCTTCTTGCTGCCGCCGATCAGCGTCTGACGGACCTTCACGGGGGCCAGCCAATTGACGTTGATCTGCGCGACGACGCCGCGCGGGTAGAAGATCGTCAGGTGGGCCATGTTCTCGGGGCGGCCGCTGAAATGGCCGGTGCCGCTCGCCGAGATCGCCACCGGGGCGAGGTCCAGCACGTGGTCGAGGATCGCGAGATCATGGACCGCGAGGTCCCAGATCACGTTCACGTCGCGCTGGAACAGGCCGAGATTCACCCGGGTCGAGTCGTAGTAGAACACTTCGCCCAGGGCGCCGTCGGTGATCAGCTCGTTGATCTTCTCGACCGCGCCCGTGTAGACGAAGGTGTGATCGACCATGAGGGTCAGGTTGCGCTTGGCCGCCTCCTCGATCAGCAGCCGCGCCTCGAAGGCCGAGGACGTGATCGGCTTCTCGATGAAGACGTGCTTGCCGGCCCGGAGCGCGTTGATGGCGATCTCGAAATGCGAGCTCACCGGGGTCGCCACCATGACGGCGTCGATCTGCGGATCCGCGATCAGGTCGCGCCAATCCTGGTGGAGCTGGGCGGCGGGATAGCGCTTGCCCGCCCGAGCCAAGGCCGCGGCCGACTGGTCGGCGATGGCGGCGAGCCGGCACTGCTCCGTCTCCGACGTGCAGCGGGCGAGATTCGGCCCCCAATAGCCGTAGCCGACGATTCCGATGGCGATCATGTGCGTGGGTCCCCTCAAGCGATCTGCAGAGACTTGGCCGCCGAGGGCCGGCGGGAGCGGGCGCGCTTCTGGCGCGTGTCGCCGATGACCCGGGCGGGGCATCCGGCCACGATGGCGTAGGGCGGGACGTCGCGGGTCACGACGGCACCGGCGCCGACCAGGGCGCCCTCCCCGATGGTGATGCCGGCCACGATGGTGGCGTTGGAGCCGATCGCGGCGCGGTCGCCGACCAGGGTCTCGACGAGCTCCCAGTCGCCGTCGCGCTTCAGGGTGCCGTCCGGGTTGGTCGCCTCGGGGTAGCGCTCGTTGGTGAAGACCACGCCGTGGCCGACGAACACCTCCGCGCCGATGGAGACGCCTTCGCAGATGAAGCTGTGCGAGGAGATCTTGCAGCGCGGGCCGATGGTGCTGCCCCGCTGGATCTCGACGAACGGGCCGATGCGCGACCCGGTCTTTATTTTGCACCCGTAAATATTAACGAGGTCCGGGTAGAAGATACCCACATCCTGCCCAATATCGGCATCGGTTATCGGCATCCAAGCGGCTCCTTCTGCCGAACTTCTGTGCGGCAAAACTGCGCGGAGCCGTGGACGATCCGGAACCCAGGCTTTCGATACTGGTCCTCCCCCGAAAGGTGCACCGTCTCGGCCCGGGGCGGCGGGGCCCCGGGAGGCCTACCTCGAAAGGCGCAGGCGCCGGCGCCGGGCGGCGCGGCCGGCCTCCTTTTGGACGAGTCCCGGGGAACGGGGCCGCCGCGCATCATGCCGGCCGAGCTGCGAGCGAGCAGGAAGGCACGACGCGTGAAGACCTGGTCCCCGTCCGATCTCTGCGAAGAAAAGGCCCCCCGGGGCGGTGCTTCGCTGCGCAGAGCCTTCGCGGCGAGCGCGGCGCTGCTGCTGGCCTTCGCCGGATCGCCGGCACGCGCCGAATACCGGATCTCGGCCGGCGACACCCTGGAGGTGACGGCGCTCAGCATTCCCGGATTCAAGCAGGAGGCGACGGTCGGGATCGACGGCACCGTGATGGTGCCGCTGCTCGGCGAGGTGCCGGCGGTCGGGCTGACCGTGTCCGAGCTGCGCAAGGCGTTGCAGAAGGCCCTGCCGGCCAAGGCGGTGCGGCAGCGCAATGCCGACGGGCGCGAATCGATCGCCGTGATCGAGCCCGACGAGATCGGGGTGCGGATCGCGAAGTATCAGCCGGTCTACCTGAGCGGCGACGTGACCAAGCAGGGCGAGCACCCGTTCCATCCGGGCATGACCGTCCGGCAGGCGGTGGCGCTGGCGGGGGGCTACAACCTCCTGCGCTTCCGGATGGAGAACCCGGTCGTCGAGAGCGCCAACCTGCGCGCCGAGTACGACGCGGTCTGGGCGAGCATCGCCCGGGAGAGCGCCAATGTCTGGCGGCTCAAGGCGATCATCGCGGGGGCGCGCCCCGACAAGGCGGCGGCCGGTGCGGAGGCGCCCCTCAACGTGCCGCCGTCGCGGGCGAGCGTCGCGCAGAAGCTCGCCGAGCAGCAGCTGCGCGTGCAGATGTCCGACGTCTCCAAGGAGAAGGAGCACCTGCAGCGCGCGCTGACCCGCTCCCAGAACCAGCTGACCAGCCTGACCGAGCAGCAGGCCAAGGAGAAGGAGGGCGTCACCGCCGACGCCGACGAGTACGACGCGGTGCGCGCCCTGTTCCAGCGCGGCGCCGTGGTCACGACCCGCCTGACCGACGCCCGCCGGGCGGTGCTGCTGTCCTCGACCCGGGCCCTGCAGACCACGGTCCAGGTGGCGCAGCTGGAGCGGGACAAGGGCGAGCTGACCCGCAGGCTCGAGCGGGTCGACGACCAGCAAGCCATGGAGGCCATGGAGAAGCTGCAGGTCTCGGAAGACAACCTGGCGGCGCTGCGCTCGCGCCTCAACAGCATCAACGACAAGCTGGTCTATACCGGCGCCCTGCGGACCCAGCTCCTGTCCGGCAGCCGGGCGCGGGCTTCGATCGCCGTGTTCCATCCCGGCAAGGCCGGCTCCGGCAGGAGCGGCCCGAACCTGACCGACGCGGCCGAGGACACCGAGCTGCAGCCGGGCGACGTCGTGGAGGTCGTGCTCAAGCCGGATCCCGCCCTGCGCGGGATCGGCGACGGCACCGGCCAGAACTGACCCCCGAACCGACCTCGCCAGAACCGTGCGCCCGCCGCGTGAGGGAAGAGCCATGAACAAGCACTCGACCGCCGCGTCCTTCCTGCAGGCCGAGTCCCTCGGCCCGGCGCGGCCGTGGCGGGAGGCGCCGCGGGGGTCCGATCCCGAGGGCCAAGTCGCGATCCTGACGATCGTGCGGCGGAACTGGCGGTCGATCCTGACGCTGAGCGGCATCGGGCTGATCGCGGCGATCGTCTACGTCGCCACCGCCCCGTCGATCTACACCGCCAAGGCGCGGGTCTACATCGAGAGCCGGTCGAGCCCGGTCACGGCCCGCGACACGCCCGGCGCCGCGACCCCCCTGGAGATCCCCGAGGTCGAGAGCCAGGTCGAGTATATCCGCTCGGAGAAGATCGCCCTGGCCGCCGTGCGCCGACTCGGCCTGCCGCCGTCTCAGGACCTGGCGGTGCCGCCGCATCCGCTCGTGGCGAAGCTCCGCGAGGGGCTGGGCGCGGTCAAGCTGTTCGTCGGCCACCTCATCGGCCTCCATCCCGCCGCCAAGCCGGTCAGCCCGGCGAGCCCCGAGGAGCGCCAGGCCGGCACCGTCCGCGAGAACCTGGAAGCCTCGCGCATCGGCGCGGCCTACGTCATTGAGGTCGGCTACAGCCTCGACAATCCCGCCGACGCCGCCGCCGTGGCGAACGCGGTGGCGGACGCCTACGTGGCCACGCAGCTCGAGAACCGGTCGCAGATCTGGAAGGTGGCCGGCGAGTGGATCCTGCCCCGGCTGAAGGAGCTGCAGCAGCGCGCCAGCCAGGCCTCCCGGGAGGCCCAGACCTACAAGGCCGAGCACGCGATCATCGATCTCGGCAAGCGCGGCCTCGTGGGCGAGCAGCAGCTCGAGGAGCTGAACACCGCGGTCGCCTCCGCGCGGTCCAAGACCGTGGACGCCCGCGCCACCCGCGACCAGATCCACATGCTGCTGGCCTCCGACATCGCCGATCCCGGCATCACGGAGGCCTTCAAGGACACGGTGATCATCCAGCTGCGCAAGCAGTATGTCGACTTGGTGCAGCGCGCCGACGACCTGAAGCGCCGCCTCGGTCCCGACCACGACGCGGTGACGGCGATCCAGAAGGACGTGCTGGCGGCCAAGCAATCCCTGCGGGCCGAGCTGGAGCGCCTCGCCGCCTCCCTGGACCGGGATTACGAGGTCGCCAAAGCTCGCGAGGACAGCATGTCGGCGTCCTTCGACGCGCTGATCTCGAAGACGCTGGTGACCAGCGAGGCCCGGGTGAAGGCCAAGGAGCTCGACCGGGCGGCCGAGACCTACGACCAGATCTACACGAACATGCTCAGCCGCTACATCGACGCGGTCAACCAGCAATCCTACCCGCAGCCCTCCGCGCACGTGATCACCCCGGCGAGCGTGCCGGAGCGCCCGAGCGCGCCGCGCGGCGGCCTGATCGTGATGCTCGGCCTGCTGGTCGGGGCCGGGCTCGGCGTCAGCGGCGCCTTCGCGCGGCACTGGTTCGACCGGACGATCCGGTCGCCCGGGCAGCTCACCGGCCAGGGCCTGCCCTGCCTCGCCGCCCTCCCCGAGCTGCGCCGCGAGCCCGGCTACCGGGCCGCCCTGGCGCTGGCGCAGGCCCATGCCAGCGAGGCCCTGCGGCCGGCGAGCGTCGAGGCGTTCAAGGCGAGCGCCGTGCGGTTCATGCCGCAATCGGTCTTCGTCGAGCGCCTCCACAGCCTGAAGTCGCACCTGCTCGGCAACGACCGCCGCGGGCCGGTCTTCGCCATCGGGGTGACCTCGGTGGAGGCCGGAACCGGCAAGACCGCCTTCGCGAGCAATTTCGCCCAGCTGCTGGCGCGGTCGCGCTCGGCCGCCGCCAGCCGGATCCTGCTGATCGACGCCGACGTGCGGCAGGCGACCCTGTCGCGGCTCAACCAGGCGGCCGACCAGCGCGGGCTGCTCGACGTGCTCGCCGGCCGGTGCGGCACCGAGGAGGCGGTCCGCCTCCAGCTCGGCGATGTCCGCCTGCTCGCCTGCGGCAGCCTCCTGCCGGGCGACCCGCATTTCAGCGACCTGATGACCCCGGAGGCCATCGCCGGCCTGGTCCGGGACGAGCGCACCCATCTCGACCGCATCATCGTGGACCTGCCGCCGGCGGACGAGCTCCCGACCTTGCGGCCGCTCCTCGACATGCTCGACGGGGTGATCCTGGTGGCCGAGGCCGGCAAGACCGACATCGACGACGTGGTCGCCGCCGTCCACGACCTCGAATCCGCCGGCTGCACGGTGCTGGGCGTGGTGCTCAACAAGACCAACGCCACCCCGGCGGTCCGGCGCGGCACGATCGTGAACAGCCTGGTCCGCCGGACCGCCGCGCTCAAGCCCGCCGCCCCGAGCCGGCTCGCCCGCTCCTGGCGCCGCCGCCCGGCCGCCGACGTCACCGACTCGGGAGCCTCCGCGTGACGGCGCATGTCGGGTCGGATCACCCGGGCGGACGGAAGACCCCGGCCGCCCGCACGCGATCCCCTCATCCCGACCGGTCTCACATATCGGGCCGGGCAATACGCGCGCCGGACGAGGCACGGGTCCCCTCTCCCGTGCGGGAGAGGGTTGGGGTGAGGGACCAGGTTTCTCCGGAGAGGGCGCACCCGCCGCATCGCCGTTCGAAGGGCAGCGGGCCGACACTCTCATACCCTCTCACGGCCAGGGGCCTTGTCGGGATGGCCGGTGTTGGGTGCGCCACGCCATGACACGGACCCATCCTGAAGCGGCGGCGCCCGGCCGGGTCGCGTTCTTCGGCCATGACCGGATCGAGCCGACCATCCGGAAACGGGTCGGGGCCATCCGGGATACCGGCTGGTCGGTGGTCGAATACATGTTCGTGCGCGCCCGGGCCGGCCTCCCCGATCCCGCGGCCTCCGCCGACGTGGTCCCCCTCGGGCAGACCGTGGACCGGCATTACGGCAAGCGGCTGCCGCTGCTCGCCCTGGGGATCGCCCGGGCGCTCACGCGCTGGCGCGACCTGCGCGCGGCCGACGTGGTCTATGTCCGCAACCTCGACATGGCGCTGGTGGCCTGGGCCTCGGCGCGGCTCGCGGGCAGCCGCGCGCCGCTGGTCTACGAGGTGCTCGACATCCAGCGGCTGATGGTGCGCCCGGACCGGGTCGGGCGGATCGCCCGGGCGGTCGAGCGCTGGATCCTGGGCCGCAGCGCGCTGCTCGTCGTCAGTTCGCCGGACTTCGTGACCCGCTACTTCGCGCCGGTCCAGGGCTTTGCCGGTCCCTGGCACCTGCTCGAGAACAAGGTGATGGCCCATCGCCTCGCCGCGGTGGCGCACCGGCTGGAGCGCCGCCGGGTCGCGGGGCCGCCCTGGGTGATCGGCTGGTTCGGGACGCTACGCTGCCGCCGGAGCCTGACCATCCTGGCGGCGGTGGCGCGGGCGCTGGGCAATTCGGTGCGGATCGTCATCGCGGGCCGGCTCTCGGAGGAGGATATCGACCCGCAGGATTTCGCCGCGACGCTGGCCCGGCATCCGAACATGACGTTCCGCGGCCCCTACGCCAATCCGGGCGAGCTGCCCGACATCTACGGCGGCGTCCATTTCAGCTGGGCGGTCGATTACCTGGATGACGGCCTGAATTCCGACTGGCTGCTGCCGAACCGGCTCTACGAGGGCGGGTTGTGCGGGGCGCTGACGCTCGCCCGCGCCGACACCGCCACCGGCCGCTACGCCGAGACCGAGGCGCTCGGCTGGGCGTTCCCGGAGCCCCTGGAAGCGTCGGTGATCGCGTTCCTGCGCAACCTCGACGCGGAGACCTACGCGCGCATGCAGGCCGGCCTCCTCGCCTGCGAGACCACCCGGTTCGTCGACACCCACGGCATGCGGGATCTGCTGGCGCGGGTCGCCTGACCGGCCGTCGCGACGCGGGGGAGCCCAGCCTCTTCCTGGGCTCGGAAAGTCCCATGTCGCGTCGGGCAGATCGCGAACGGCCCCCTTCCTGTGCGGGTGGGCGGATTCACCCATCGTCGACGGCGTAAGGCGCGGGTCCCCTCTCCCGTGCGGGAGAGGGACAGGGTGAGGGAAGTGCGCATTCCGGAAAGACCTGGCCCCTCACCCCAACCCTCTCCCGCACGGGAGAGGGGGCCTGCCGCGTCTTTCACAGAGCGACATGTAAACTGCATAGCCCACACGGCGACCTGCACCTCCCGCGGCCCTGCGCGGTTCCCGGAGGCCGGACAGGCGAGGTGCGCGCTGGACTCCGGCCCCGATTCGCCGCCGATTCGCAACCGAGGGCCCGGGAAGGCTCCGACGCGTGGATTTCCACCCTCGTGCAGTACCCGGACTACCGATACGCCACGAAATCTGATCTTTAGGTGGCAATGCGCCGATACCGTCCTGTATCGGAATATTCCGACACGGATATGCAAAACAGCTCCGCTAAAACCGATTCCGGCGACTGAATTCGCGCCACGAAACGGCACGGCACTCCAGCGAAAACACCGGGGCCGCCGCAGCGACAATATCGGCTTAAAAAGCCTTCGCTCGATTACAGAGATACGAGTCGTCGGCGCCAGTGGACAGTGAGGTGCGCCGAAAGACTTGAGAAATGGACAGCAAGATCTGGCGGCGGCGCCGCGTCCGATTGGACGATCCCCTACGTACGTAGTTTGTGACTGTTTTGAGTTGCGTAGAAATTTAATCAAACGAGCGCAGATAGGGTATTTACAGCCGATTTTACGAAAGTTAGCATTATATCCGCGGTCATCGAGAGCCACTTATAGGGCACCCAATAGACCGCTATCCGCCAGTGTCACGCCGATGGCGATTTCATTGGGTTCCCACGCCCTCGTCTGACAATGGGCTTCCTGCGAAAGGAGGTAACTTCTTATGGCCAGTCTTGGTACTCGAGACGAGCGCGTCATCGTCGAGCGAAACACTCTCCAGAGCCGTGGCGGCTTCCCGGGGGTGCAGGGCGGTGACGGTCCGGCCGTCATCGAGCAGCGGGAGCCGATCCTGGTCCGCGCGAACCGCATCGTGATCATCGATCGGCGGCAGCTCGTCGGTCGATGCCTGGCCGCCTCCCTGCGGGAGGCCGACAAGGACACCGTGTTCGAGGTCTTCCCGGACATCGAATCCTGGAAGCGCCAGACGCCGTTCGCGGCCGCCCACGTGGTCGTGCTGTGCCGGCCGGATGGCAACCTCTCGGAGACCGAGTGGGCCGAGATCAGCCGGGAGCTGGCGCTGTTCCAGGGCGAGGCGGGCGCGCCGCCGGTGGCGGTCATCTCGGACGGGGAGAACCTCGACCAGATCGTGCGGACGATCAAGCTCGGGGTGAAGGGCTACATCCCGACCACGACCTCGGTCGACATCGCCCTGCAGGCGCTCCAGCTCGTCCAGGCCGGCGGCGTCTACATCCCGGCGGAATGCCTGTTCCCGCTGCTCGCCAGCATCAAGGTCGAGGCGCCGGTCGAGACCGGCGAGGACGAGATCTTCTCCCCGCGCCAGCTCTGCGTCGCCCGGGCGTTGCGCAAGGGCACGCCGAACAAGATCATCGCCTACGAGCTGAACATGTGCGAGAGCACGGTGAAGGTCCACGTCCGCAACATCATGAAGAAGTTGAAGGCGAAGAACCGCACCGAGGTCGCCTACCTGACCAACAAGTACTTCCTGCGCGAGGATTCGAGCCTCGCCACCGTGAAGGCCCCGGCGGCCTGATCCGCCCCGACCCGGACCCGACACCACAGAGCCGTGCCCGATCCCCGCGATCGGGCACGGCTCTGTGGCGTTGGCGGACCGCCCCGATCCGGCGACCGGGGCGGCCGGCTCAGCCGGCGGCGACGAGGGGCCAGCCCTGCGCGGCGGGGGCGGTCCGGGGCTCGGCGGGCTCCGCGGGGCGGCCGACGCTGGTATAGGCGAAGCCGTGCAGCCGGGCGTCCTCGGGCCGGTAGACGTTGCGCAGATCCACCAGGATCGGCGCCCGCATCGTGGCGCGCAGCCGCGCCAGGTCGAGCGCCCGGAACGCGTTCCACTCGGTGACGATCACCAGCGCGTCCGCCCCCTCCGCGCAGGCATAGGGATTCGGCGCGAAATCGACCCCCGGCAGGAGCGGCCGGGCCTGGTCCATCCCCTCGGGATCGTAGGCGCGGACCGTGGCGCCGGCATCCTGCAGGCCGGCGACGATCGCGAGGGCGGGCGCGTCGCGCATGTCGTCGGTGTTCGGCTTGAAGGTCAGCCCCAGCACCGCCACCGTCTTGCCCCGCACCCCGCCGCAGGCCCGGATCACCTTGCGGGCCATGCCGCGCTTCCTCTGGTCGTTGACCGCCACGACGGTCTCGACCAGCCGCAGCGGCACCCCGGCATCCTGGGCGGTCTTGACCAGAGCCAGCGTGTCTTTGGGAAAGCACGAGCCGCCGTAGCCGGGACCCGCGTGCAGGAACTTGCCGCCGATCCGGTTGTCGAGCCCCATGCCGCGGGCGACCTGCTGGACGTCGGCGCCGACCTGCTCGCACAGATCCGCCATCTCGTTGATGAAGGTGATCTTGGCGGCGAGGAACGCGTTGGCGGCGTATTTCGTCAGCTCGGCGGTGCGTCGCGAGGTGACCAGGATCGGCGCCTGGTTGAGGTAGAGCGGCCGGTAGACCTCGCGCATTACCGCCTCGGCCCGGGGATCCTCGGTGCCGACCACGATGCGGTCGGGGCGCTTGAAGTCGGAGATCGCCGCGCCCTCGCGCAGGAATTCGGGGTTCGACACCACGGCAAATTCGGCGTCCGGCCGGATCTCGCGGATGATCCGCTCGACCTCGTCGCCGGTGCCCACCGGCACCGTCGATTTGGTCACGATCACGGTGAAGCGGGTCAGCGCCCGGGCGATGCTGCGGGCCGCCTGATAGACGAAGGACAGGTCGGCGAAGCCGTCGCCGCGCCGCGAGGGGGTGCCCACCGCGATGAACACCGCATCCGCATCGGCAACCGCCGCCTCCAGGTCGGCGACGAAGGACAGGCGGCCCTGTCGGACGTTCTTGGCTACCAGGGCGTCGAGTTCGGGCTCGTAGATCGGGATCGCCCCGGCCTTCAGCGCCTCGATCCGGTCGCGGTTGCTGTCGACGCACACGACCCTGTGGCCGAAATCGGCCAGGCACGCCCCGGAGACCAGCCCGACATAGCCCGACCCGACCATCGTGATGTTCATGCTTGCCTCGCCCCATCGCGAATGCCCGGAGATGGCTCGGTCTACGGCGAGGCCGCGGCGGCGGCACCTCAGGCGTTAGGCGTAGGGGCGGTCGGCGGGACGGGGTAGGCCGCCGGCGCGGTCCGGCCGGGCGGCCCGGGCGCGCCGAGGACCGCTGGCGGCCCGGCGGGATACCTCGCTTGGCTTAGGGCGGGCGGATCCCGCCCGGTCCGAGACGCTCGCGCGCGACCGGCCAGCCTAAAAGCTAAGTCTTTTTCGCCCCTTTTAGGGCTGGATACGGGAGGGTTTAGGCGACCAGGATCGTCGGGCCGAACTCTCTCGGGACTTTGGCCAGGGAGAGTCCATTTGGCCGCACGCTTCTACTTCGAGCTAGCCAACGCCGAGATCACGTTCCACGACACGACCGGCGTCGAGGCCGCCGACCTCGCCGAAGCCCTGCTCGAGGCGCGCAGCGTGATCGCCGAGATGGCCGACGAGATCGCCGAGGCGCCCGCGGGTCTTCCCTGGACGCTGCTCGTGCGCGACGAGGCCGGATGGCTCGTCGGCCGCCTGCCGGTCCGGAAATGACCGGCCGGGCGTTTACAGGTTGTTAACCCTTCGTCCGGAGGATCGGGAAAGCCTTCGATCACGGGCAGCCATGGCCAGACCGATTTCCTCGCCCTCCCGGGATCTGCGCGCCGCCGCGCTGGCGGATGCAACCGCCACCGACATGGCCGGCGCCGCCCAGGCCCTGGCCGCCGGCGATCCCGAGACCGCCGAGGCCTTGCGCGCGATGGCCCGGCACAACCGGATCCTGGCGCTCAAGCTCCGGGCGCTGCAGGGCACGACGCCGGACCGGATCGGCCTGGCACGGATCGCCTGAATCCGCGCCGTCGCGAGGCTCGGGCGAGCCTCGCGACGGCGCGCCGCCACGCGCAGCGGATTTCCGCCGCGGGCTGCGGCGGGCGGACCGTGATTCCCTCGCCTCGCAGGGAAGGCACGGACTCACAGCGTGCCGGGAGCGGTGCGGGCGTCCTCACACGAGCGGACCGGCGGATCCGCCCATCCCACCCCGGTCACGCCGCCCGCATGGTCGCCAGGAAGCGATCGACCTCGGCCGAGAGGCGCTCGGACTGATGGGACAGGCCGGTGGCCGCCGAGAGGACGTTGCCGGCCGCCGCGCCGGTCTGCTCGGACACGTCCGCGACCCCGACGATGTTGCCGGTCACCTCCTTCGTCCCGGCGGTCGCCTGGGCGATGTTGCGCACGATCTCCTGCGTCGCCGCGCCCTGCTGCTCCACGGCGGCCGCGATCGAGCTCGCCACGCCGTCGATCTCGCGGATCCGCTGGGTGATCGTGCCGATCGCGCCGACCGCCTCGCCGGTCACCCCCTGGATCCGGCCGATCTGCTGGCTGATCTCCTCGGTGGCCTTGGCGGTCTGGCCGGCCAGTTCCTTGACCTCGGCGGCCACCACGGCGAAGCCGCGGCCGGCCTCGCCGGCGCGGGCGGCCTCGATCGTCGCGTTGAGCGCCAGCAGGTTGGTCTGGGCCGCGATGGCCGAGATCATCTGCATGACGTCGCCGATCCGGCTGGCCGCGGCGCTCAGCTCGGCCACCAGGGCGGCGGTCTGGTCCGCCTCGCTCACCGCCTTCTGGGCCAGGTCGGTCGAGCCCTGCACCTGGCGGCCGATCTCCTGGATGGAGCTGCCGAGCTGCTCGGTGGCGGCCGCCACCGTGGTGACGTTGACCGCGGCCTCCTCGGCCGCCGTCGCCACCGCGCCGGACCGGCTGCCGGCCTCCTGGGCGATGTCCTTCATCACCCGGGCGGTGGCCTGCAGCTCGGTCGCCGAGGACGCGACCTGCTCGACGATGCCGGCGACCGCCTGCTCGAAGCTCTGGGCCAGGTCCAGCCGGGCGCGTCGGCGCCCGGCGGAGGCGGCGATGTCGGCGGCCCGCTTGCGCTCGGCCTCCTCGGCGGCGCTGCGGGCGACGCTCACCTTGATGCCCTCGACCGCGCGCCCGACCGCGCCGATCTCGTCGCCGCGCTGCGCCTCCGCGATGGTGGCGTCGATCTCGCCCTTCGCCATCCGCTGCAGGACGGCGACGAGGCTGTCCAGCGGACGGGTCACCCCGAACACGATGATGAAGGCCGAGAGGCCCAGGGCGATGAGCAGGCCCGCCGCGGCCGAACCGATCAGCACCACCCGGGCCTGCCGGGCCCCGGCCTCGGTGGCGTTCTTGCCGTCGGCGAGCCGGGCGTCGACTCGCCCCTCGTAGACCCGGGCCGTGTCGTCAAACCGCTTCGCGATCGGCTTGCTGGCGACCATGGTCAGCTGGGTCGCCGCGGCCCGATCGTCCTTCAGCGCGAGGGCGTTGGATTTGTCGAGGACGTCGTAATACTCGCGCGCGATCGTCCCGATCTCCACCAGCAGATCCCGGACTTCCTTCTTCAGGGACCCCGCGGCGAGCGTCTGGATGTTGTCGGCAGTGCGTTTCACCGCGTCCCGATAGGTCTTCTCGAACTCCGGAAGCTCGCTGGCCGGCTGACCGATGATGAGGTTGCGGTTCATCAGGCCCGCCGTCTGAAAGTCCTGGCGCACCTCGGCGAACGCCTCCAGCCGCGCGACATAATAATCCACCAGAACGTGATTACGCTCTGTAATGTCGCCCAGCATACTGAGGGTATAATAAATCGTTCCGACGCTGACGAGGGCCATGATCAGGAGAGGGACGGACATCTTGTACGCAATTTTGCATCGATCCAAGATCCGCATCTGGATAAAAGCTCCAACTTTATGGTCAGCCCGCTATAAAATCCCCTGACGAACTTAATCAAGTGGCTTGACACAAAGATTTGTTCCGAATCAATATGTCGTTGACGCTGGAAACTGAATCGGATCCCGGGATTTTATTTGTCTCCGCCATGCCACTTGCGGATGAATTACTCGGCGAAAACCGGGATTTATAGACGAATCGCAGCAACCATGACGACCGTCCGGAACGACAATGCCTGCCCTGCCGACCGGCCGATCGCTGGGGGTAACGCGCGCACCGACGCGGCGCCGCGTGCATCGCGTTCGGCGGCGGGCAGGTCGGCGACGGGGCGTCGACGCGGCGTATCGCCCGAATGTCCCGATCCGTCGGGCCGCAGCGCCGCGACGCGTCGCGGCGCGCCCATGCGCAGCCATCGCAACCGAAGCAATATCCACCCCGGCGATGGGCGCCAAACTCCCGGAAACTCAATAAAAAACGCATCAACTTGTGCTTTTTATTGATTGTTCGCGACCGGACAGACTGGTAGATTTACAACATAAAGCTTGACAGGGAATTCCCCGCCGTGCCCCCTACAGAAAGCGACGCCAGCGACATGAGTGCCAGCCTGGCACTCGATATGGTCGGCCGCGCCTATCTCGCTTTGGCGCTCCTCTACGAGACGGCGCATCCGGGCGAGTTCGACGGAGTCCAGCAAAAGATCCGGGCGTTCGTCGAGGACAATTTCCGCATCATCCAAGAGACCAGCGGCCGCGGAACGCTGGCTGCCGGCACGGTCGAGGGCGCGGCTCATCTTGTGAACAACGTCCTCTCCGAGGTCGAGAACAAGATCGCCACCATGATCCGGCCGAGCCGATACATGCAGGGCTAGAGCGCGCACCGCCGAACACCCGGGTGTTGCAGTTGAGCCATGAGCCCGAGATAAATCTCTCGCCGCGCTTCGGCCCCGACAATTGTCTGGATAACGCGTGTCGACAGTGTTGATAAGGCATGTTAGGCCCCGATAAGGGCGGAAACTAGCTTATCGACACGATGAAGAGCAGCGATGATTGCGACCGGGGCGCACGCAGTGCGGATGTTGCACTCGAGGTTTTGGCGCGCGCCTATCATGCTCTGGCAGTCGTCTATGAACTCTCGAGCCCCGGGGCCTACTTGGCTCTTCATGGGCAGATGATGCCGTATCTGCTGGACAGCTTCCGGGATGCGCAGGCCCCGCAGGCCGACGATCCCCAGATCGCCGAATTGTTCAGCGCCGCGCTGGAGCGGGTGCGCTGCGCGCTCGACGACGTCCGATGCGACGTCTCCGCGGTCCGGATGCGGGACGGCGAGCGCGATCACTGACGAATCCGGCCGGCGGCGCGCTCAGCGGGCCGGCCGCAGGAGCACCCCCGGCCCGAGCAGCAGGCGCGGCGCCCCCTCCCCGTCCGGCACGCGACTCGGGACGAGCCGGGCGAGCTTGGCGTTCAGGGTCTCGGACAGGATGTGCCGCCAGGCCCGGGGGGCGTGGAGCAATTCGCGCAACGCCGCCGCGTAGCCGTGCGAGCGCCGGCGGTCGAGGACGCGCCGGTGCTGCCATTTCCGCAGCGTGGCGTCGCGATGGGCCCGCAGCGCCCTGCGGGACGCCGGGACCAGGCCCGCCCGGGACAGCATCGCCTCGTCGAACGCGACGATCGCCGCGAGGTCGTCGGTCCGATGCTGGGCGCTCAGGGAATCCGCGCGCTCGATCGCCACGTAGCCGCAGGGCGCCGTCACGGCGAACACCGCACCCGCCGCCAGGGCCTCGACGTAGAGGGCGTAATCCTCGCCGAGCCGCAGCCGCTCGTCGTAGCGTAGGCCGTGGCGCTGCAGGAACGAGCGGCGCATGATCGGCTTCAGGAAGCCGAGCTCCCGCCGGTGCTCCCGGGGGCGCCCGATATTGCCGGCCACGAAGGTCTCGAGCGACAGGCGCTGTGGCTGGCCGGGCCCGGTGACGAGGCCCGCGACCGCGCTGGCGGCGTTCCCCCGGACCAGGACGATGTCGTCGGCGATCAGGTCCCAGCTGCGGGGGGCGGACAGCAGCCGGCCGAGGCGCCCGTCCAGGAAGTAATCGTCGGCGTCGAGGATGCAGACCAGGCGCGCCGTCGCGACCGCCAGCGCCGCGTTGCGGGCGGCCGCCGGGCCGGCATTGCGGGTCAGCCGCAGCAGCTTCAGCCGGCCCGAGCCGTCGCCGGCGGCCTCGGCGGCCGCGCTGGTCCGATCCGCGGAGGCGTCGTCGACGACGATGACCTCGGCGACCTCGGGCTGGCGCAAGGCCGAGGCGACCGCGTGCGCGATCGTGGCCTCGGCGTTGCGCGCCGCGATGATGACGCAGACATCCGCTCCGTCGCTCTGGGCCTGGACGCTTCGCACCGCACGACTCCGAACCTCTCCCGGCCGGCGGGGCCGGACGGCGATCCCGCAGGCTAGGCGGCGCGCCGGGGGGACGCGAGATCGTCCAAAAGGAGGGTTCCGGAGCCGCCGCCGCTCGTCCGAAAGATCGCGGCCGCCGCGGCCGGTTGCCCCGATACTCCCGCCGGATGTCCCGAACGCCCCCGGCGAGGATACGCGCATGACGAGACCGCCCCGCCCGATCCGCCGCGCCTGCCTGGCGACGGCCCTGCTGCTGCCGACGCTCCCGGTCTTAGCCGGAGACGAGCCTGCCCAGCCCGCCGGCTCTGCGCCGGCCTTCCGGGGCGGAAACTCCTTCGTCGAGACCTTCACCAGCCTCGGCGACCGGCGCTGGTACGTGTCCGACGGCTGGGTCAACGGCGACCACCAGCGCTGCACCTGGTCGCGACAGCGCGTCCAGATCCCGGCCACCGGCGCGCTGACGCTGACCCTGTCCGACAGCCCCTACAAGGACCGCGCCTTCAGCTGCGCCGAGATCCAGACCAAGGAGCGCTACGGCTACGGCACCTACGAGGTCCGGATGCGGGCGGGCGCGGCCTCGGGCCTGGTCTCGGCGTTCTTCACCTATAACGGCGCGGAGGACGGCGACCGCCGGACCAACGACGAGATCGACTTCGAATTCCTGGGCAAGGACACCACGGGCGTCCAGCTCAACTACTTCACCGGCGGCACCGGCCAGCACGAGACCATCGAGGCCCTCGGCTTCGACGCGTCGACCACCATGGCCGACTACGCCCTGGAATGGCTGCCCGACCGCCTCCGCTGGTCGGTCAACGGGCGGCTGCTGCGCGAGGTCCGGGCCGCGCCCGACCGGCCGATCCCGTCGCATCCCGGCAAGATCATGCTCAGCATCTGGATGGGCCAGGGCGACGACTTCGTCTCCTGGCTCGGGCCGGCGAGCTATCCGGGCCGGCCGATCACCGCCACCTTCGAGCGCGTCGCCTTCACGAAGCTCGGCGATCCCTGCGGCTTCAAGGGCTCGATCGTCTGCCGGTAGGGCGGCCGGGAGGCTGGATCCGCGGGCGGGCGCTCACCGGGGCGCCCGCCCGTCGCGCGTCGGGACCCACGGGGCGTGGTGCCGCAGGCCGCCCGATCGGGGAACGCTAACGAAGTCTTAACCATATCCCCGGCAGGCTGAGGCCCGCGGTCACTACGGGGCCCTGTCGATGTCCGGATACAGCCTTCTCGTCGCGCTCTATGCCGTCGGTTTCGTGGAGTTCTGGCGCCTGTGCGTCCTGGCGCCCGCGGCCCACGACGAAGCCTGACGGGCCCGGCGTTCAGCGGCTGCCGCGCTGGCGCAGGACCGCCGGCACGGTGCGCAGCATGATTGCGAGATCCCGGCGCAGGCTCCAGCGGCCGGCATAATCCAGGTCCAGCGCCACGCGCTCGGCATAGGTCGTGTCCGAGCGCCCCGAGACCTGCCACAGGCCGGTCAGCCCCGGCGGGACCGAGAAGCAGGTCGCGAACGCCGTTCCGTAGCGGGCAACCTCAGCCTGCACGATCGGGCGCGGCCCGACCAGGCTCATTTCCCCGCGCAGGACGTTCCAGAGCTGGGGCAGCTCGTCGAGCGAGCTCTTGCGCAGGACCTGGCCGAGGGCCGTCACCCGGGGATCCCGGGTCAGCTTGTGCGTCGCCGCCCACTCGGCCCTTGCGTCCGGATGCGCCGCGAGATGCGCGGCCAGGACCGCGTCGCCGTCCGGAACCATCGACCGGAACTTCAGGCAGCCGAACGGACGCCCGTGCCGGCCGAGCCGGACGTGCCGGAAGATCGGCGCGTGGCCGTCGCTCGCCCAGATCAGCAGGGCGATGAACAGCAGGAGCGGCAGCAGCAGACACAGGGCTGTCAGCGCGACCGCGGTATCGAGCCCCCGCTTCGTCGCCCAGCCGAGCCGCGGCCCGATTCGCGCCGGGGAGGTGGCCGGCAATGTCTTGACCAACGCTTCGTTGATCGTCTCGACCATATGGTGCGGCGACGATGGGGGGATGGAGGTGGGGGTCCCAACCGGACGCAGCATGGCGGCGGCTCCTCACTCGGTGCGAAAGGTGGATGAGGCAGTGCTAGACAGGATCGACGCCCGGGTGCCCGTGCAGCCGGACAGGATACCGTCGGGACGGGGGAAATATTTGGCGCGCGAATGTCGTGATACGTTGGCACAGTTGCAAACATGCGGGATAAAGCGCCGCCGAGACCGCCGAATCACCAGTGGGGATAAGTAATTGCTGGTCCTACTGGTCTTCGCCGCTCTGATCGGGGGCGCGATCGGCTTCGCGGTGGGCCTGCTCCAGGGCTGGCTCGTCGCAGCGCTGGCGGCCCAGGCCGGGGCCGCGATCGCCGTGGGCCTGGTCGTCCTGCTCGGAATGCGCCGGTGAGTGCCGCGGGCGGGCCGGGCCCGGCATCCGAGGATCGGGCAGCGACGCTCCGCGGCGGCCTGCGGCCGGGAGCGCCGCAAGATATCGCGTCGTCTGCCGACCGGCGTATGTGAGCGATGACCGATCACATCAGTGTTCCACCCGGAATCGGACGGGTCATCGCGATCATACCCCAGTTCGATATTGTTAAACAACCCTAAACACGACGGACCCAACTCCGAATACAGCAATGCGGCAGATGTTCGGGCCGCCGCGCCTACGCCGATCGAGGTAGGCCGCCCGCGCGCCCGACCGGCCTACACAGCGGGACCGCATCGCACGAGGCGTGCATGGTCCCGTTCGAGCAGCGTCGCGACAGGTGGTCACCGGCTTTCGGGAGACGACGGGGCGGTGTCCGAGATCGCCCGCATCGCCCCAGGTCCGGCGCCCGGGCCGATGCGGGAGAGCCCCGCATCCTCGGGTTCGACGGCCTGCGGGCTTTGGCCTTCCTGATGGTCTTCGTCAGCCACAAGGCGCCGAGCCCGCGAACCGAGGCGCTGGGCAGCGCCGGGGTCTGGCTGTTCTTCGTGCTGAGCGGATTCCTGATCGTCCGCATCCTCGCGGCGGCCCGCGCGCGCATCGAGGCCGGCACGGCGACGCCGCTCGACAGCCTGCGGGTGTTCTACCGGAACCGCTTCGCCCGCATCGTGCCGGTCTATTACGCGTTCCTGTTCGTGCTCTACGCGACCCCGTTGGGCGGCCCGCTGGATCTCGGCGATGCGGGGTTCAAGCGCGCAACCTGGCTGTATCTGACGAATCTCTACATCGAGCGGCATGGCTGGGGGACGGAACTGGGGCACCTCTGGAGCCTGGCGGTCGAGCAGCAATTCTACCTGCTGTTCGCCCCCGCCGCCCTGTTCCTGCCGCGGCGCCATCTCGGGGCGCTGTGCGGCGCGCTGATCGGCGCCAGCGTGCTGATGCATGTCGTCCTGTGGTCGGCCGGGGCCTGGCTCGTGAGCTTCGACGTCGACACCCTGGCCAATCTCGGGCTGATCGCGCTCGGGGGGCTGGCCGGGCTGCGGAGGGGGCCCCTGCCGGGCTGGCTCCGGCGCGACGCCGCGCTGATCGCCGTGCTGGCCCCGTTCCTGGCCCTGCCGCTCCTGGCCGGGGAGACCGGGCTTTGGCTGGTCGTCGGGCGTCTGAGCGGGGGGCTCGCGGCGCTGCTGCTGCTGCAGATCGTCCAGTGCCCGGAGAGCCGTACCGTCGCCATCCTCGACAGCCCCTGGCTGCGCCGCATCGGCGTGATCAGCTACGCCGCCTACCTGTTCCACGTGCCCCTGCATGCGGAGCCGGTGCTGGCGGCGCTCGGGCTGCCCTTCGCCGGGCCGCACGCGGTCACCCTGGCCCTCGACCTGGCGCTGACCCTGCTCCTGGCGGAAGCCTCGTGGCGGCTCCTCGAATCTCCAGCCCGCCGGCTCCTGCGGGCACCGCGGCGGGCGGCGCGGGAGCCGGCGCTGGTCAATCCGCTGTAGCCGTCAGGGATTCACAAGGTCTTCGACCTTTTGCGGGTGCCGAGCAGAGCCTCCGGTCGGGCAAAGCCCGGATCCATCGGGGCTCCGCCCCGATACCCCACCAAGGGGCGCGCCCTTTGGAAACCCAGTCCCTTCCCTGAGATGACGGCGTGGAGGGCTGCGACGGTCCGGCCGAGCCGCCTCCGCGCACCCAGGATCGGGCGTTCGAGCCCGTGCCACGAGGCGGCGGCGGCGAGGAGCGTCGGGCCGAGGGCCAGCAGGACCAGGATAGTCACCGATTCGATCCGCGGGGCCAGGGAATACACCGCGTTGAGGATCGGGCAGTGATACAGATACAGGCCGTATGAGTAATCGACCTTGTAGGGTCCGATCCGTCCGCCGAAATCCGTGACGCCGATCGCGACGGCGATATAGGCCAGGCAGAGCCCCGACAGGGCGGTCTCGACGAGCGGCCACCGGTCCGGGCCGAGCCCGTGGACGAGGGCGATCCCCGCCAGCGCCGCCGCGAACAGCCGCCCGTCCAGGGGCACGGCATCGCGCCAGACATAGAGCAGGGCTCCGCCCAGAAAGGCGGCAAACAGGATCGCGCCCCGGCCGAGGAAGACGAGGCGGAACAGCCCGTTCTGCGCGAACAGGGGCAGCAGCCCGAGCCCCTCCAGCAGGGCGGGCGTGACCGCGACGGCGACGGCCAGCGCCAGGAGCAGCCGGGGCCGCTGCAGGAGCCCGAGGATGATCAGGCCCGCCATGAGGCCATAGCAGGCGATCTCGTAGGCGAGGGTCCAGAGGGCGGCATTGACGATGCCGGGCTGCCCGTTCTGGGTGAAGACCCCGGGGAGCTGCGCGCGGAACAGGCCGATGCTGTTGGCGCCGTACTGCCACACTGCCGGCTGCGCGAAATAGGCCGCCGGGCCGTAGCTGGAGAACAGCGGCCCGATGACGAGGGCGGTGACCAGGGTGACGGCGGTCAGCGCGGGCAGGATCCGCAGGGCCCGGTTGACCAGGAACGGCCCGACAGGGAGCCGGGACGCGCTTCCGGCCACCAGGAAGCCGCTGACGCCGAAGAACAGCGGCACGAGGCTGCCGGTCAAGGGCGTGAGCGTATCGGTCCAGAGCCGGCTGCCCAGTGTAGCGCCGGCGTGGAACACCATGACCAGCAGCGCGAGCACGAGGCGCAGCGTGTCGAAGCCGCCGCCATAGCCGCCGCCGGCCGCGAGCGCGCCGCCGATCGTCCGCCCACGGCGGGCCACCTGATGACGCATGATCGGGCCTCGCACGGACACGCACCGGAACGGGGCGCCTGCGAGCCATGCCACCGCTTCGCCCGCGGCGAGAGACGATTGCGGCCGCGCAAAAGGAGGGATGCGGCAGGCGATCCTGCGCCCCGGGGGCCGGCGCTATCCCCCTTGGCGGGAGCGGGGCTCCTCCGAACGGCGTAGCGAGCCGGAGGATCGGCCGCGCTTAGGCTCCGATCGGGGCAACCACCGATAGCGCGAGACGCCGGACCGCGCGCCTGAATAGAAAATACATTCCGGACGTGTTCGCATGACGTATGGCGACGCCCAGCAACACCCAAGATCCTGCGGACACAGCGACAGACAAATCAAAGTCTCATCTCAAGAGACATCTTTTCCTTGACTTGCCGAAGCTTCTCGGCCTCCATAGGCGACAGCGAGGCACGGAGCCGCAAGCCGACCCGTCCTGGATCATGATGGTCCTGAACGCGACTGTGACGCGGGATCCCCCTCCCCGACGGCATCCCGACGTGTCGCGCCCCGTCGCAGCTGCGATGCCGGCAGCGCTGCGTTCGACCGCCGGCGGGATCGTGAGATCCGTCGATCTCGGACCTCGTCGGTCGAGATCGCAAGATCGCGCGGACTTCGAGACTTGCACGTCCCCGGCTGCGCTGCGCGCGGCGATGGACCTGGGAAGTCTTCCAACGGCCGCCGGCATGTCTTTCACGACGCGATAGGCGCGGCTGGCGTGCCGAAGCGCACTGATTCGGAGGCGGAGCGATGAACCCCGTAGGGTCTGTGACGTCCAATCCATCCACCGCGCTGACGCTGATGCAGGTCGACACGTCCCTGAAGCCCCGTTCCGGCCAGGAGGATGCGGAGACCGATCCGACCACGCTGGCAGCCACGACAGCCCTTCAGGTGCTCGATCCGCGCTCCGCTCTGACCCTGTCGACTCAGGCCAGCGATGCGATCCTGTCGGTGCTGCACAAGATTCCGCATCATAAGAGCGTCGGTGGGCCCGCAGGGATCGATGAGAGCCCGATGCTGTCGGACGAAGTTTTCGCACAGACGCTGCAGAACACGCCCACCGCCGACGTCGAGAAGATGTTGGGCTTGGGAGCGTCTCGCTGGGTCTGGCGTCCGGAAGCTCATTTCATGGGCGAGGCTTTTGCCAAGGCTTTGGCAGCGGCCCTTCCGAACGATTACGACAAAATGGATTCCATGAGGCGAGCCATTTTCGATGACCGGTCGGCGCAAATCACGCTCGCTTCCGACGTTCCGGAGGCCAAGCTCGTCGCCGGATACTACGATATGTACGACAGCAAAAACAAATTTATTGGCACAACGAGAAAAACGTCTTGCGATCAAAACTATTTGGACAAGTATAGGACAGACAACCCCGGGATGCTGATCGCCCCGGTCTATTTCGGCAACGACGCCGTCCTCGTCATGTGGCCGAGCTCGTCCAGTCGCACCTGACCTCCTGGTGAAGCTGCGGCGATGACCATCACCTAACGCCTGATCGGCAACCGCGCCACCACGGCGCCGGTCGCGTCCCGCACCACGAGCGTCCAGGCGGTGCCGGGATCGTCGGCGCAGACCGCGTCGGCCATCTCCCGGATGACGCTGCGCGCCTCGGCCAGCGCCTCGGCCAGGTCGGCGGCCTCCACGCCGTCGCGGTCGCGGATCGTCTCCCGGCCGCTCTCGACATCGAAATAGAACCGGATGGGCACCGAGATCCCCCGTGATTGATGCCCTCGGAGGGCCGTCCGTTCCTGGCTGCGCGGCCCGGCTGCGCCCGACTGCAATCATCTGGAGACATAAAGTTTAACAAATATCAAAGCTGATTTCTCTGCATGCGTGGCAATAATGTCTGATTTTTGCTGGAATAGCACAATATAGGTATCGATCATTGCCCATTTGAACGGGGCAGCGCGGTGAAAGGCGGTAATGTACAGGTCCGGGTGACGGCGCGAGACCCGGGGCCGGCCATCCTCCGCAGTGAGAGGATACGGCCGCCGCCCTACGCCCTTTGAGCGTCGTGCGCCGGGCCCGCTTCGCGGCATGCTCGGCCCGAACCGCCCGGGACGGGCTTTCCGGGGGCCGCGGGCAGGACAGCGATGGCAAATCAGATCGTGGCCGATGCGCGGATGGCCCCCGTGGACGTCTCGTTCCTCATGGCCGCCCACAACGCCGCCCCCTGGATCGAGGCGGCGATCCGCGCGGCCCTCGACCAGACCGGCGTCACGATCGAGATCCTGGTGGTGGACGACGGCTCGGTGGACGGGACCGCCTCCGTGCTGGCGCGGCTGGCGGCGGACGAGCCGCGCATCCGTCGGATCCCCCTCGACGGGGTGCGGGCCGGCGCGCCGCTCGGGCCGTCCGCCGCCCGGAACGCCGCCCTCGGGGCCGCCCGGGGCCGCTGGCTGGCGATCCTCGACGCGGACGACCTGATCGTCCCGGACCGGACCCGGACCCTGCTGGATCTCGCCGCCGCCACCGATGCCGACGTGATCGCCGATAACCCGATCCCGTTCGCCGGCGGCTTCGACCCGGGCGGCGCCGGCATGCTGGAGCGCGGCCGGGAGCCCTACCTGTTCACGGTCGCGCTCGCGCAATACCTGTCCTGCAACCGGATGCTCACCCCCGGGGTGAAGCTCGGCTATCTCAAGCCGATGCTGCGGGCCGACCTCGTGCGCCGGCACGGCCTGCGCTACGCGGATGAGGTCCGGATCGGCGAGGATTTCCTGTTCTGCGTGGCGGCCCTCGCGGCGGGCGCCCGCTTCGTCGTCAGTTCCTATGCCGGCTACGGCTATCGGCGGGGGCCGGCCTCGCTGTCCCACCGGCTGCGGCTCGCCGACATCCAGCGCCTCGACGCCGCCTTCGCGGCCTGGACCGTGCAGGGCGCGCGCTCCGCCGCGATCCGGCAGGCCGCCCGCGCCTATCGCGACAGCCTGGCCACCGCGCAGATCATCGCCCGGGTGATCGAGGCCGCGCAAGGCGGCCGGTGGCTCCGCGGCGCCGGGCTGGCACTCGCCCGCCCCCGGGCCTGGCGGTTCCTCACCGGTTCGCTGATGGCGGCGGCCGGCAAGCGCCTCGGCAGACGCCTGCGTCCGACGTTGGCGGGCGCGCTTCCGGTCGGACAAGGGTGAGCCCCATGCGCCTGTGCCTCTGCATCTGCACCTGCGAGCGCCCGGCGGGCCTCGCGCAGCTCCTCACGGCGATCGACCGGCAGCGGCTCGGCGGCCGCGCCGATGCCGCGCTGCGGATCCTCGTGGTCGATAACGGCCGCAGCGACGCCGCCATCCCGGTGGTGGAGGCCTACCGGGCCGAGGGCCGCTTCCCGATCACCTATGCGCGGGAGCCGGTCCGGGGCCTGGCGGCGGTGCGCAACCGCAGCCTCGATGCGGCGGCCACGCTCGGCGCCGACTGGATCGCCCTGATCGACGACGACGAGGTCCCGGATCCGGACTGGCTGCGCAGCCTGCTCGACACCGCCCGGCGGACCGGGGTCGCGGCCTGTGTCGGCCCGGTGGTGCCGCTGTTCGAGCGGGTCCCCCCGGCCTGGGCGGTGGCCGGCGGCTTCTTCGCCAAGACCCTGCCGGTCCGCGACGGGCTGGTAACGGATGGCTACACGGCCAACGCCCTCCTCGACCTGCGAGTGGTGCGGGCGCTCGGCCTGTCCTTCGACATGCGCTTCAACACGATGGGCGGCGAGGACACGTTCTTCTTCCGCACCCTGCTGCTGGCCGGGCACCGGATCGCCTGGGCGCCCGACGCGATCGTGTACGACAGCATCCCGGCGCACCGGATGCGGGTCCGCTGGCTGCTGGCGCGCTGGTACCGCAGCGGCAGCGTCGAGGCCTATCTCGGCCGCCTCCGGCCGGAGACGGTGAGCGGACGGCTCACCAACGCCGCCCGGGGCCTGGCCCGCCTCGGCGGCGGCCTGGCGCGCCTCGCGATCGCCGGGCTGTCGCTCCGGCCCGCCACCCTGATCGGCGGCTTCTACACCCTGTGCCGGGGCGCCGGGCTGCTCGCCGCGGTGCTCGGCCTGAGCTACCGAGAATACCACCCGTCCCGGCATCGGTAGGCGCGGGTCTCCGAAGAGCCCGGCCCTTGGCGGAGCCCGAAGTGCGCCGGGGCGCGCGCCTCCTCCGTCGTCAGTCGCCGCCCTCGTCGGGAATGTTCAGGAGGTTGCCGCAGGCCTTGCAGTGCACGGCGTCCGGCTCGTGGCGCATCAGCCCGCAGGCGTCGCAGGGAAACCGCACCTTGTAGGGGCGGAACACCACCTGGGCGAGGCGGAAGAACAGCGTCACGCCGCAGATCATCACGAAGACCGAGAGCAGGCGGCCCATCGGGCCCGGCAGGGTGATGTCGCCGTAGCCCGTCGTCGTCAGCGATGTCACCGTGAAGTACAGGGCGTCGACCGGCGTCTGGATCGCCGGATTGCTGCCGTGCTGCGTGGCGTAGACGATGCCCGTCATCGTGAACACGAACACCACGAGGTTGGTGGCGGCCAGGATCGCGTCCTCGTTGCGACGAAACACGGCGCTGTCCTGGCGCAGCCGCTCGAGCAGGTGGTAGGTGCGCAGCAGGCGCAGCGTCCGCAGGATGCGCAGGAAGCCGACGCCCTCGACGATCACCGGCGCCAGGAACGAGGCGACGGCCACGACATCCGCCCAGGTGCTCAGGTGCCGGAACTCCCGCAGCGGGGCACGGCTGATGCCGAGGCGGGCGGCGAAATCGAGCAGGACGCAGACGCCCAGCGCCACGTCGCAGGCGATGATCCAAGCGGTCAGCGGCAGGAACGAGGTGACGATCACGAACGCGACCGTCGCCACGTCGAAGACGAGCAGCCCGTAGCGGAAGCGATGGGCCCGCCGCGTGTCCCCTTCGTACAATTCGCGAAGCGTCGTGGCCGCTCTCGTCATCGCTCGTCGGCTTGGGAGAAGGAAGGTCAGGCGTTCCGCATCGGCCCTTACCAGGCAACGGGACCTTCGGCATCGCCCATCAGCCAGGCCAGCAGCAGGAGGATCAGCATGCCGAGGAGCAGCACGCCCGAGAGGGCCATCACGAGATCGGACAGGCGGCCCTCGATGGTGCCGGGACGACGCCTCGGGAATTGACGGCGCATCGTGTTTCACCTGGTTCAGGGGACGGAGACGGATCGGGCCTTCGGCGGCCCGGTCACGCCGCGGCAGCCGGTCTCGGCTCAGCGCTCGGCGCGGAGAGGCGGCGCGAGGCGGAGCACCAGCGCTCCGGCGGCCATGCAGGCGAGCGACCCGAGCAGCACGCCGATCTTGGTCTCGGCCTCCAGCTCCGGCTGCTGCGCGAAGGCGAGCAGGCCGATGAACAGGCTCATCGTGAAGCCGACCCCGCAGAGCAGGGCGATCCCGTAGACCTGCGTCCAGCTCGCATGGCCCGGGCGCTGCGCCCAGCCGAGCCGGACGGTCGCGAGCACGAAGCCGAACACGCCGAGCTGCTTGCCGACGAACAGGCCCAGCGCCACGCCCAGCGTCACCGGGTCGAGCAGCATCGCCGGCCTGACATTGGCGAAGGAGACCCCGGCATTGGCGAACCCGAATACCGGCAGGATCAGGAACGCCGTCCACGGGCTGATGGCGTGTTCGAGGCGGTGCAGCGGCGAGGTCGGATCATCCGGCTTGCCGGCGCTCAGCCGAAGCGGCACCGTCAGGGCGAGCAGGACGCCCGCGATGGTCGCGTGGATCCCCGACAGGAGCACGAACACCCAAAGCACCGCGCCGAGGGTGAGGTACGGCCACAGGCGGCCGATGCCGGCCTTGTTCAGCCCGTAGAGCGCAGCCAGGGTCAGGGCCGCGCCGCCGAGCATCGGCAGCGACAGGTCGGCGGTGTAGAACAGAGCGATGATGAGCACCGCGCCGAGGTCGTCGATGATCGCCAGCGCGGTGAGGAAGACCTTGAGCGACACCGGCACGCGCGAGCCGAGCAGGGCCAGCACGCCGAGCGCAAAGGCGATGTCGGTGGCCGCCGGGATGGCCCAGCCCCGCAGGGTCTCGGGCGAATGCCAGTTGACGGCGGCATAGACGAGCGCCGGGACGACCATGCCGCCGAGCGCGGCCACACCCGGCAGGATGCGATCCGGCCAGGTCCGCAGGCGCCCATCCAGCAGCTCGCGCTTGATCTCCAGGCCGACGAGCAGGAAGAACACGGCCATCAGGCCGTCGTTGACCCAGTGCAGGACCGAGAGCGGGCCGATATGGGCCTTGAGCACGGCGAAGTAGGTGTCGGCCAGAGGCGCGTTGGCAACGACGAGCGCCAGCGCGGCGCTCGCCATGAGCACGAGCCCGCCCCCCGCTCCGCTCGTGAGCAGGTTGCGCAGAGACGACAGCGGACGAAGGCGTGACGGCATGCGCACAGGTCTTCCACCGCTGGCGGCCCGACCAACGCAGAAACCTGCCGATCCGACCTCCGGATCGTACACCCGAGGCGGCCTATCGCATCGATGCGTGATTCCGGCAAGCGATGGCGGCGCGTCCCGCACCGGAGCGCGAAGGCCCGTGAACGACCCAACTCAGCCGCCGGAAGCGCTGTCGCGCGTTCCCCGGAAGCAGACGTTCGTCAATCGTCCGACAAGTTCAGTTCCGGGGGGCGGACGTAAGCGTTAGGCTGAGCAGACCCAGCCTCGGAACGTAAACCCCGCATAGAATAGGTTGACCCCGGTAAAACCGGCCTCACGTAGCAAGGCTTCGTCCTCCTCGGGCGAAAGGATCGGCAAGTGGTCCGCAATCCCGGTCTTGGCACTCTCGGCCTGCACGCGGTCGATACCGGAGGCGGTTGCGAAGGCTGCGTAGCGCGAGAGCCAGAGATCGCGCTCATCCTGCGGGATGCTAAAGTGTGCGACGATGAAGGGCGCACCGGGCCTTAAACGACGCCGGACCTCCTGGAGGGTGCGGGCGCGCTCAGCACGCTCGATGAAGTGGAGTGTCAAAATACAGACCGCTCCATCGAACGGTCCTTCTGGGGCGTTGTCGATCAGCCCTTCGTGCAAGCGAGTTCGATCCGCGAGGTTGCCGAGGGTCCGGCGCGCGAGTTCGAGCATCGCGGCGGACGGATCGACACCATCGAACGACCATTCGGGTTGGCTCTCCGTGAACACTTTGAGTTCGAGGCCACCGCCTGCGCCGAGGACGAGAACTTTGGCGTTAGCAGGCACACGCTCTGCTAAAAGCAGCATCGCCATGCGCTGCATGTCGGCGTAACCGGGCACCATGCGCGGAGGGTTATCGGCGTAGCGCGCTACGGCATCAGGGTCCGAGAATGCGTCCATACCCGATGGTATCACATCGAGATCGGGCGAGCCTCCGATAAGGTCGTGATCGGGCACGGAGGCGATGTCTGCTTCCGTCGATCACTGCCCGAAAGCAGACCGGCAGCCCCCCCAAGCGGACGGCACCGGGCCTCCGATGCCCCCTCCCCCGCTACCGCGTCGCGAACTTGAGGCTGAGCGCCGCCTTGGCGACGAGGCCGGGGCTGGCGAGCGCGTCGAGATACTGCCGGTAGCGCTTGTCGAAGACGTTCTGGACGACGAACTCCGCCTTGACCCGGTCGTCGAGGTCGTAGGACGCGAAGAGATCCACCAGCCCGTAGGCCTTCGTGGCCCGGTCCTTCGCGCCCTTGGGCAGGTCGGTGCGCGCATCCACGAGGTTCAGCCGCGTGCCGAGTTCCAGGCGGTCGCCGAGAAGGCGGAAGCCCAGGGTCGTGCTGATCCGGTCCGGCGGCACCGAGAGCAGACTCTCGCGGGTGGTCCGGTCGCGCCCGTCGGTGTGGGTGGCGGCGAGGGTCACGAAGCCGCCGCCCCAATCGTAGGTGCCTTCCAGCTCGACGCCGGACAGGTCGGCCCGGGCCAGATTGCGGTACTGGTACGAGCGGACCGGGATCACGCAGGGGAAGCGCCCGGGCCGGGCCGCGCAGATCGCGGCCGGGATGCCGGGGATCGCCGGCGCGTAATAGGTCGGCCCGACGCCCCGCATGTCGATGAAGTTGTCGACCGCGTTGTCGAACACCGCGAGCTTGCCCCGCACCGCGTCCCCGGGGACCAGCACGGCATCGGTGCGCAGGTTGATGCCGCCCTCGACGGTGTGGGCCACCTCGGGCCGCAGCGCCGGGTTCGGCAGGATGCTGAAGGCCGGGAACGGGTGGATGCCCTGCACCAGGGTCTCGGTGATCGAGGGCGCCCGGTAGCCCTCGGCATAGGTGCCGTAGACCTCGAAGCCGGCGACCGGCGAGATCCCGAGGGTGATCTTCGGCGAGATCCGGTCGCCGCCGGCATGGTAGGCGCCGCCATCCAGGGCATAGGTGTCGTAGCGCAGCGCGCCGATCACCCGCAGCCAGGGGGCGTAGCGCATCTCGTCCTGCACGAAGGCCCCGGCCAGCTCGCGCCGCCCCGAGGGCGTGAGGGCCGCGCCGAACCCGCCGGCCCGGTCGCTGGTCCGGACGCGGTTCTCGACGAGGTCGCCGCCGAAGGTCACGGCGTGGAACAGCGGACCGGTCTCGAAGCGGGCGGTGTCGTGGGCGTCGAAGCCGGCGGTGTCGATCGTGTAGGTCAGCCGGTCGCCCGCCTTCGTGCCGAGGCGGCCGTAGGTGCCCCGGGGCGAATCCGCCAGGAAGACCAGGGCGTTGCGCGTCGTCGTGGTGTAGCCGTTGAGGCTGAGGTCCACGAGCGGCACGTCCGGCCGGGCGAAGCGGTAGCCGAGGCTGTAGGTGTCGGCCTGCACCGCGTTCGCGAAGCGCGCCCCCGTGCCGCTGCTGCCGGCATTGGCGAAATCGAAGCGCTGGAGCAGAGCCGTGCCGCGGATCTCGTGGCCGTCCGCCGGCCGCACCGAGAGCTTGGCCAGCCCGGAGGTCAGCTCGTTGCCGGTGTCGCGCACCAGGGTGCCGAGGCCGTCGCGATAGGGATCGGTGGTCCGGTAGGTGAACTGGCCGAACAGGTCGGCGGCGCTGCCGATCCGGGCGCCCAGTGCCGAGGTGTTCAGGAATTTCTGGCCGTTGGTCCCGAAACCCTGCTTCTGCACGAAGCCGGCCGTCTTGTCGGGGGCGAGGATGTCGTCGATCGCGCGGGTCCGAAAGGCGACGACGCCGCCGATCGCGCCCGAGCCGTAGATCGTCGCGGTCGGGCCCCGGGTGATGTCGACGCCCCCGACCAGCTCGGGATCGAGGTAGAACACGCCGTTGGCGGAATGGCCCGAGGTCTGGAAATCCTGGCGGGCGCCGTCGATCAGCACGTTGACCCGGCCGAAATCCTGCAGGCCGCGGATGTTGATCGCCTGGGCCGGGTTGGTCTGGCTCTCCTGTGTGGTCACGCCGGGCACGTCGCGCAGGATGGTGGAGAGCCGGCTCGGCTGCAGCCGCTGGATCTGCGCCTGGGTGACCACGCTGGTCCCGGACAGCGCGTCGATTGCGGCGCCGGCGGTCCTGGTGGCGGTCACCGACACGGTGTCGAGGGCGATCTCGGATTCGGGCTGCGGGCGCCCGGCCGGCGGCGCGGCGGCCTGCTGCGCCTGGGCGGCGGTGAGGCTGAGAAATGAGACGCCGAGCGCGAAGAGCGCACGGCGGGAAGCATAGGACATGACGCGATCCGCGAAAGCACAGTCGAACGGGAGCGCTGGCTGGCGGATGGCTGGCTTGCGGCCTGCCTCTTGTGCGGATGCGACCGATCAACGCAACCATCTTAACGACGGCTTGCTTTTCAATGCTTCGAAGCTGCCCCTGCGTCAGCTCACAACACTTCCAGACCGCGCGATCGCAGCTCAGCTTTGTTGCGCGCTGGCAACAGTCCGGTGCGGCAGGATGAACGGCTGATCCGGGCCGGGGATGTGTCCGACCGGCCAGCGCACCCCGAACACCCGGGCGATCAGGTCGTCCCGCAGCACGTCCGCGGGCCGCCCGCTGGCGACCAGCCGGCCACCTTCGAGGACCAGCAGCGTGTCGGCATAGGCGGCCGCGAGGTTGAGATCGTGCAGGATCGCCACCACGGCGACGCCGGAGGCCGCCAGCGCCGCGGCGGCGTCGAGGAGTGCACCCTGGTGGCGCAGGTCCAGGCTCGCGGTCGGCTCGTCGAGGAACAGCACCTGCCGGTCGGACACCGTGCGGCCGGCCTCCATCTGGCAGAGCACCCGGGCGAACTGCACCCGGGCCTGCTCGCCGCCCGACAGGGTCGGGTAGGCCCGGGCCGCGAGATGGGCGATGTCGGCCCGGTCGAGGGCGCGGACCAGGATCGCGTCGCGGTCGTGGGGCTTGAGACCCCGGCCGATTCCGTCGAGCCCGATCCGGGCCACGTCGGCGGCGGCGAACGGGAAGGCGAGGCGCGCGGCCTGCGGCAGCACCGCCCGCATCGCGGCGAGCCGCCAGGCCGGGATCGCACCCACCGCTTCGCCCCCGTAGGCGACCTGCCCGCGGGTGGGGCGCAGCTCGCCGCAGAGCAGGCGCAGCAGGGTCGACTTGCCGGCGCCGTTCGGGCCGACGATCACCTGCAGGGAGCCAGCGGCCACGTCGAGGGACACGTCGCGCACGAGGTCGCGCCCGGCCACATTGACGGTGAGGTCGCGGGCGGAGAGCAGGGCCGGCTCAGGCATCGGCGGCGACCCGCGCCCGGCCGAGCAGCAACCACAGGAAGACCGGCGCGCCGACCAGCGCGGTGACGATCCCGATCGGCAGCTCGGCCGGCGCCGCGACCAGTCGGGCGACGACGTCGGCGAGCACCAGGAACGCGCCGCCGAGCAGCGCCGAGGCCGGCAGCAGCAGGCGATGCTCCGGGCCGATCGCCAAGCGCAGGGCGTGGGGCACCACCAGGCCAACGAAGCCGATCACCCCGGCACCGGCCACGCTCGCCCCCACGGCGACGGCGACCAGGAAGATGCAGGCGCGCTTCAGCCGCTCCACCGGGATCCCGAGATGGAACGCCTCCGCCTCTCCGAGCACCAGGGCGTTGAGGCCGCGCCCGAGGAACGGCACCGCGACCAGAACCGGGAGGATCAATGGCGCCGAGGCCGCGACCTTGCCCCAGGTGGCGCCGCTGAGGCTGCCCAGCGACCAGAAGGTGAGATCGCGCAATTGCCGGTCGTCGCTCGCATAGGTCAGCAGGCCGGTGAGCGCGCCGCTCAGCGCCCCCAGGGCGATGCCGGCGAGCAGCATCGTCGCCACCGCGGTCCGGCCGGAGCGCGTCGCCAGAGCGTAGAGGATCAGGGTCGCGCTCAAGCCCCCCAGGAAGGCGCCGGCCGGCAGGGCGAGATAGGGCAGCGGCCCGGGCAGGCCGGCATAGGCGAGCAGCCGGTCGCCCAGCACGATGATGCAGGCGGCGGCAAAGCCCGCCCCCGACGAGACCCCGACGAGCGCCGGGTCGGCGAGCGGATTGCGGAACAGCCCCTGCATCAGCGCCCCCGAGACCGCGAGCCCGGCGCCGATCATCAGCCCCAGCAGGGTGCGGGGCAGCCGGATGTTGAGCACCACCAGGGCGTCGCGCGCCAGCGCCGGATCGGCGCCGCCACCGGTCAGAACCGCCAGGACCCGCTCCGGCGGGATGCGGATCGCCCCGAGGCTGACCGAGAGCAGCGCGACGGCAAGCATCAGCAGGGTGAGCCCCGCCAGCACCCACGGGAGCGCGGCGCGGGGGTTCCGCAGACCCCGGGAATCTCCCGATCGCCCCCTCATCCTGAGGTGCTTTCGCGCAGCGGAAGCCTCGAAGGAGCCCTCCAGATGTCACCGCGATCGCTGGAGGGCTCCTCCGAGGCCCAACGATCTTGGATCGCCGGGCACCTCAGGACAGAATCGAGATGGGGACAACCGTCGTCAAAGAAAAGCTCACTCACCCGGCAGGCCCGGATAGACCGCACGCATCAGCTCGATCGCGGCCTGCGGGGTGCGCGGCCCGAAGCCCAGGAGGTAGAGGCCGTCCATGGCGATCAGGCGACTTTGCGCGCCGGCCGGGGTCCGGCCCAGGGCGGTGTCGGGGGCGAAGATCGTGTCGGGCCTGGGCGGCTCCGGGCCGTTCTGCATCATCACCACCGCGTCGGGAGCGGCGGCCACGATGGCCTCGTCGGTCATCGGCTTGAACCCGGAAACGCCGGCGGCCGCGTTGGTGATGCCGGCGAGCGCCAGCATGCCGTCCGCGGTGGAGCCGGCGCCGCCCACCACCGTGCGCCCGCCCTGCAGGGACAGGACCACGATCGCCCGGGCCGGCCTCTCGATCCGGGCGCGGCGGGCCGCGACCTCGGCGAAGCGGGCGCGCACCTCGGCGGCGAGGGAATCGGCCTCCGTCTCGAGGCCGGCGAGGCGCCCGATCACGGCGATCTTGTCGAGGACGCCCTCCGGGCTCGGCGGCTCGGCGACGGTCTCGACCCGCAGGCCGGCCTCGCGCAGTTGCGCCAGCACGGCGGGTGGGCCGGCGCCGTCGGCGGCGATCACCAGATCGGGCCCGCAGGCGAGCAGGCCCTCGGCCGAGAGCGCCCGCAGGTAGCCGACATTCGGCTTCTCGCGCAGGGCCTCGGGCGGATAGAGGCTGGTGGTGTCCACCGCCACGATCCGCGGGCCGGCGCCGATCCGGTACAGGATCTCGGTGACGGCGCCCCCAAGGGCGGCGATCCGGGCGGCCTTCGCCGCGGCGGCGGCTCCGCGGGGGGCGAGCGCCACGGCGGCGGCGGCGGCCAGGAGGGAACGGCGCGACCAGGCGGGGGCGATCGTCATTTGGTCAGGATCAGCTTGTCGTTGGCGGTGATGCGGAGCCGGTACCGCTGGCCGGCATGCCGGATGACGATCTCGCGGCGCCCCCGCAGGAGGCTCGCCGACACGATCTCCTCGTCCCGCTCCGAAGCCAAGGCGCGGAGCGCCAGATGCGGATCCCCGCGACCGTCGGCGCGCGCAACCCGGTTCTCATCCCCGTCCAGACCGGACATCTTCAGGAAGCCTCAGATTCGTTCTTTGTAACACTTCGAAATACAAAGACACGTGGCAGAGGCCGAACCATAGGGGCGATCTGCGGCAAATACCAGAGCCGACCCCGTCGGGATAACCTTGCGCAGATCCAGTCTAGTCAGATTGATCTTCGCTGCGCTCCGTCGTCGCCGGGGCGGGGGAAGACTGCACCGCAGGGCATGACGGGCGACGCTGGTCGGTCGATCCGCCGGTCCCGGCCGCGAAAACCGGTCCGGTGTGCCGGGTCCGCGGCGGCCTCAGCCGAACAGGGGCAGGCCCGCGCCGATGATGACGAGCCCGAGCACGATCAGGCTGCCGCCCGCGCTCTCCAGGGTCGCCTGCTGCACCGACCGCTTCGGGGCGATGCCCGCCAGGGTCGCGCCGGTGACGAGGCAGAGGACGCTCAGGATGGTCATGACAGGCGCCTCCAGCGGCCGGACTTCGGACACGCGCAACGGTTTCGGTCCGGATAAGGATGCAGCGCCGGCCTTAACGAACGGTCCACGCGGATTTTGCGGTGCGGGACCGATGGCCCGGTCGTGCCGGCCTCGGGGCATCGGCTTTCGAGCGTAGGCGAAGATACCCGCCCGCGCGCTGCGCGTTTACACGCCATCGGCGCCGCCGATCTCGGCCGCCACCAAGCACAAGTCGGATTTTTTTCAACAAACCGATACTACAGATTGATGTTCTGGATTGGATTAATTCCAAACTTTTGGGAATCATTTGCAAAAGTTGTTTTCAATTCCTAGGATGACGGGACCGTTCTTCCAAACAATCGGACCCATGACTTTGACCGCTCGGACCATCCGCTGCCCGCCCCGCCGGGACCGGGCATCTTGGATGCACCCGATGCGCGGCCTGCTCATCCCGGCGCTGGCGGCCGGATTGTCCGCCGTCGCGATCGGCCGGGCGTTGGCGCAGGACCCGGCCCGCGTGGCACCGCAGGCCGTGACGCTCGACGAGCTCTCGGTGGAATCCCGCGACGGGGCCGCGCGGGATCCCGGCCTGCCGCCGCCGACCGGCACGATCGGCCGGGCGCCGGCCCCGTTCGCCGGCGGCCAGGTCGCGAGCGGCGGGCGCGTCGGGTTCCTGGGCAACCGCAGCGTGTTCGATACGCCGTTCACCCAGTCGAACTACACCGAGGAACTGATCCGCAACCAGCAGGCCCAGACGCTGGCCGACGTCTTCGCGAACAACCCGTCCGTGCGCGACCAGCAGCCACCCTTCGGCTCGCAGCCGAGCACGTTCATCCGCGGCTTCTACGTGAACTCCCGGGACTACGCCTTCGACGGGCTCTACGGCATCACGAACACCTACCGGCCCGCGGTCGAGGGGATCGAGCGGGTCGAGATCCTGAGTGGGCCTGGGGCCTTCCTGTACGGCTTCCCGCCCTCCGGCAGCGCCGTGGGCGTGATCAACCTCGTCCCGAAGCGCGCCGCAGCGACACCGCTGACGCGGGTGACCGCCCAGTATCTCTCCACCGGCCATGCCGGCGGGACCTTCGATGTCGGGCGGCGCTTCGGGGACGGCGACGCGGTCGGCGTCCGGGTCAACGGCGCCTACCGGAACGGGGCGACGCCGATCGATCGCCAGAACCTGGGCCTCGGCTTCCTGTCGCTGGGCCTCGACGTCCGCGGCGAGGCCCTCAGGCTCAGCCTCGATGCCGGCTACCAGCACCTCGATCTCGACGCCGAGAGCAACGGCCTCACCGTTCTCCCGGGCGTCCGGATCCCCCGGGCCCCCAGGCTGACCCTGAACGTGCAGCAGCCTTGGGAGCGATCCGACATCGAGCACGGATTCGGGGTGCTGCGCGCGGAATACGACCTCGCCCCGGACGCGACGCTGTTCGGCGCCGTCGGCGGCTCGCTGGCGACCCGCGACTTCTTCCGGACGCAATCGACGATCACGGACGCCGCCGGCAGGCTGCAGCAACAGATCCGGACCGTATCGGCCGACAACCGGCAATGGACGGGCGAGGTCGGCCTGCGGGCCCGGATCGACACCGGGCCGATCCGGCATTCGGTCGCCGTGGTGGCGACGCATTACGCGATGGACGAGCCGTTCGCCACCGCCCTCGGGCCGCAGCAGATCCGCTCCGCCCTGTATGCGCCCGTCCTCGTCGCCCGGCCGGACCGGCCCGTGCCGCGCCCGAACGTGACGACCCTGTCGGAGCTGGACGGCCTTGCCGTCACCGACACCGCCTCGATCCTCGACGGGCGCGTCGAGCTGATGGCCGGCGGCCGCTTCCAGGCCGTGAGGCGCGACCTCGCCCTGCCGGGCGGCGGCTTCTCGTCCCGCTACGACAAGTCGGCTGCGACCCCGATGACGGCGCTGATCGTCAAGCCGTGGGACAGGCTGTCCCTCTATGCCAGCTACGCGGAGGGGTTCGGATTCGGGCCGAACCCGCCCGGCAGCGCGGTCAATGCCGGCGCGACCTTCCCGCCGGTCCGAACCAGCCAGATCGAGACGGGCGCCAAGCTCGATCTCGACCCCGTCGGGGTGACCCTGGCGTTCTTCGAGATCGCGCAGCCGTCCGGAATCCTCGATCCCCGAACCTTTGTCTTCAGCCTGAACGGCGAGCAGCACAACCAGGGCATCGACCTGGCCGTGTTCGGCGCGCCCGCGGAGGGCGTCCGGGTGCTGGCGGGCCTGACCCTCATCGACGGGCGGCTGAGCAAGACCGCGGGACGGGCCTACGACGGCCATGTCGCCCCCGGCGTGCCCGGCCTGCAGGCCAATCTCGGCGGTGAAGTGGACCTTCCGGCCTGGATGCTGCCGGGTGTGACCCTGACGGGCCGGGTGATCTACACGGCGTCCCAGTATTACGATCAGGCCAACACCCAGACGATCCCGGACTGGACCCGCCTCGACCTCGGCATCCGCCACAGCTTCACGGTGAACGGCACGCCGCTGACGGCCCGGTTCAACGTCGAGAACGCGGCCGGGGTCCGCTATTGGGCGTCCACGGGCTACAATGCGCTGAGCTACGGCACGCCGCGGACCTTCCTGGCCTCCCTGACGGCGGATTTCTGAAACCCAGCGCGCCCGGCCTAGCTCCGCGGGAAGCGCCGGAGGTCGATCTCGATGGCGATCCGGTCGGCGCCGATCGCGGAGAACCGGATCCCGGCGCTCTCGAAGGTCTGCCGCACCGCCTGCCGGATCCGCGGACGCGGGCTCTCGCCGAACTCCTCCATCCGGCGGACGCTGGAGCCCGAGACCCCCGAGGCCGCCGCGAGGTTCTGGATCGACCAGCCGATGACCGCCCGGGCGCCGCGGATCAGCGGCCCGAGCGCGGCATCCGGCACCGCGTCGCGCGCGTCCTCCGGGACCGCGAGCACGAGGCCGAACCATTCGCGCACGGATCCGTCGGGCTCGGTCTGCGCCGCGCCCCGGCTGCTGAACCGGCGATACGTCCCGTCCGCGCCGCGGATGCGATACTCCGCACGGTAGGGCGTGCCGGTGGTCCGGGCCGCCTGCCAGGCGGCCAGGGCGGACCGGCGGTCGTCGGGATGAAGCGCGTCGAGCCAGCCGAGCCCCGCCATCTCGGCGGCGCTCTGCCCGGTCAGCTGCTCCCAGCCGGCCGCCACCTCGATCTCCCCGGCGGGATGGGCCGACCAGGTCGCGCCGGTGACCGCCCGCAGGACGCCGGTCTGGCGGCCCTGCATCCAGGCCGTGATCTCCCGGGCCTCGTGCGGCGCCGTGGTGTCGAGCAGGACGCCGTCCGTGCGCGCGGGCCGCGCATCGGGTCCGAGCACGACGTCGGTCTTCAGGGCGACCCAGCGGACCGTGTGGTCGGGCCGGATGATCCGGAATTCCCGGTCGACCGCATGGCCGAGCTGGATCAGGTCCCAGAGGTCCGCTTGCCCGGCCTGGTCGTCGGGATGGATCAGCCGGCGGAACAGGCTGCGCAGATCGTCCGCGAGCGGAAGCCCGGTCACCCGGTGGAAGCCCTGGGACCCCCAGAGGCGGCGGGTCGCGATATCGAACGACCAGAAGCCGACCCCGCCCCGCTCCTCGACCAGCTTCAGCATCTGATAAGACGAGAGAGGAATTCCCTCTACGATATTATCATTATCGAACGCTGAAATTTGATCATGTTTCATCTAAACGAACTCAAACTGAGCACATGACGATCGGAGCCGGCGCTATAAAGATCTATATCCAATCCGCAGTGTTTTCCGTCGGACAGTATTCCATCCCCGGATCTTGTAACGCAGCGGCGGCCGCCTTCGCTAGGTCAAGCTGAGCAGTGCTTCGCTGCGGTGCCGACATGGCGCCGGGCGCCCCATCCGCCGCAGGCCGGGCACGCGGCTTGGCCGACGCCGCCCGGGCTCGCATGGCGCGCCGTCTACTTAAAGTTTTGGATCCCGTCCAGGCCGTCGCCAAGATCCCGAACCGGTCGTCCGGCAAAGTGAACCGATTCTGATCAAGTTCGCTCGCTCCGGAAAATTTTACGCTTATGCTGAGCAGATTTCTTTCAGAAAAAAACTTGTGACGCGGCCGCGTTTGTATAAAGATTATGATCTCATTAGTCTATGTCTGTCATAGTATATTCATATGACGTGGTGATCCGCGGTTTTCTATAGCACATCATCTAAGCACATCCCTGACAGGATCGAAAACAAGCTTCTCGATCAACGGTTCATCTGAATACCAACACACCCGCCTCTTCCGAGCGGCGGGACATCCTCTGCACCCGACTGAAGGCGTCGACACATGGCTCTTGCGAAGAAATCCGCCATCCACACCATGCCGGCGGCGACCGCCCCGCGGGAGAGTGTTTCGGCCCCCATGGGCCGGTCGCACCTCGTCGCCGAGGCGGAGAAGCGCAAGGCCCGGACCTTCGCGCGCCAGCAGAAGGCCGCCGAGCGGATCGCCTCGGCCACCGCCGAGCTGTCCAGCGGGATCGCCGAGGCGGCGGCCGCGGCCGAGGAGCTGCGCAAGGCCTCCGAGCAGATCGGCGTCGGCGCCGAGGAGGCGGCGGGCGCCGCGCAGGAGACCATGAAGGCGGTGAACCAGGGGGCGGTCCTGATCCAGGCCGCCAAGGAGAACGCCACCACGTCCCTGCGCAAGACCGAGGCCCTGTCCGATCTCGTCGTCCAGACCGCGGCGCAGATCGACACGTCTGTTGCGGCGATCACCAAGGCGTCCGAGCGCCAGGAGGCGTCGGTGAAGCTGGTCGAGGAGCTCGACCGGCAGGCCAGCGCCATCGGCGAGATCGTGAAGGCGGTCGCCCGCATCGCCGACCAGACCAACCTGCTGGCGCTCAACGCCGCCATCGAGGCGGCCCGGGCCGGCCAGCACGGCAAGGGCTTCGCGGTGGTCGCCGACGAGGTCCGCACCCTGGCCGAGACCAGCGAGAAATCCGCCCGCGACATCCAGGCGCTCGTGGCGCAGATCCAGGCCGACGTGAAGGTCGCGGCCGACGGGATCAGCCAGTCGGCGATCTCGGCCCGCTCCCAGGTCGAGACCGGCCGGGCGGTCACCACCCAGCTCGACCGGGTGCGCACCGACATGGCCGAGATCATCGCGGGCTGCGGCGACCTGGCCCGGGCCGCCGACGAATCGGCCACCGCCGCCACCGAGGCGCAGAAGGGCGCCGAGATCATCGCGGCCGCGGCCGAGGAGCAGAGCGCGGCCTGCCAGGAGGCCGGCAAGATGGTCGAGCAGCAGACCACGGCGCTGTCGCAGAGCGAGGACGCCGCCCAGGAGCTGTCCGGCCTCGCCGAGGAGCTGAAGAACAGCACCAATATCGGCAAGAGCGCCGAGGAGGTCGCCTCCGCGGCGGAGGAGCTGTCCAGCGCCGTCGAGGAGATCAACCGCGCCGCCGGCCAGGTCACGATCGCCCTCGACCAGATCACCAAGGGCGCGCAGCAGCAATCGGCCGCGACCCAGCAATCCTCGGCCGCGATCGCGCAGATCGAGCGGCGCGCCCAGGTGACCCAGGATCTGGCGGGCGCCGCCGTGGAGAAGGCGCAGGCGATCGCGGAGATGCTGAACGAGAACAAGGGCCTGGTCGATGCGATGATCAACGGCCTGGAGAAATCCGTCGAGGCGGGCCGCGTGAGCCGCGATCAGGTCGCCGCGCTCGAGCAGGTCAGCCGGCGCATCGACAAGATCGTCGACGCGATCACCACGGTCTCGATCCAGACCAACATGCTGGCGGTCAACGGCTCGGTCGAGGCGGCCCGCGCCGGCGAGTTCGGCAAGGGGTTCGCGGTGGTCTCGACCGATATCCGCAACCTCGCCCGGGATTCCGCCGAGAACGCCGAGCGGATCAAGGACACGGTCAAGACCATCCAGGACACGATCGTGTTCGTGCGCGGCGATATCCAGGAGATCGCCGACGGCGCCGCCAACGAGGTCGAGAAGAGCCTCGCCATCTCCCGGAACTTCGACGCCGTGATCAAGGACATGGACGAGGTGCTGGGCGGCAACCGGGAGATCCTGACCGGCGCCGGCGGCATCGTCCGCATGGTCCAGGAGGTCCAGACGGCGATCGAGCAGGTCGCCGCCGCGGCCCAGCAGGCGGCACGGACCTCCGCGGAGGCCGGGACCGCCGCCGCCGAGCAGGGCAAGGGCGCCGAGCAGCTCGCCGCCGCGATCGAGGAGATCGCCTCGCTCGCCGACGAGCTCCAGGCCGCCTGAGCCGAACCGCCCGGAGAGCGAAAGACCGACCATGGCAGACGCAGCAGCTCAGGCGGTGCAGGCGCCGGATCCCGGGTTCACGCCCGATCCGGCGGAGGCCGCCGCACGGCCGGACCACGCGGACGACCGCAGCGAGGCCCGTCAGTTCGTGATCTTCCACGTCGAGACGGAGATGTTCGCCGTCGCGCTGGCCGACGTGCAGGAGATCATCCGGATCCCCAAGGTGGTGCGGGTGCCGTTCAGCCCCGCCTCGCTGCTGGGGCTCGCCAACCTGCGGGGCACGGTCCTGCCGGTGCTGAACCTGCGGGACGTGTTCGCCTTCCCGCCGGTGCTGAACGACGACGCCACCCGGGTCGTCGTGCTCGACCAGGGCAATCCGATCGGCCTCGTGGTCGACCGGATGGCCAATGTCGTCACCGTCGATCCCGACCGGATCGAGCCGACCTCGGCGATCGAGGGCAGCGTCGACACCGCGCTCCTGACCGGGATGATCAAGGGCGATGACGGCCGCTCGATGGTGATGATCCTGGACGCGGCCCAGCTGGTGAGCCGCGAGTTCAGCCAGATCGCCGCGAAGGTCCGCCGGGCCGCCGGGCAGGTCCAGGCCGCCGACGCGGATTCCGCCGCCCGGGCCGAGGTCGAGGCCGACGAGGACCAGCTCGTGAGCTTCGAGGTGGCGGGGCAGGAATACGCCTTCCCGATCGAGCGGGTGCAGGAGATCGTGCAGCTGCCCGAGCGCCTGACCCACGTCCCGAACGCGCCGCCCCACGTGCTCGGGGTCATCACCCTGCGCAACCGCCTGCTGCCGCTCGTGTCGCTGCGCGAGATGTTCGGCCTCGAGGCCAAGGCATTCACCGAGACCAACAAGGTCGTGGTGGTGTCCCTCGGCGAGGGCGGGACCCTGTCGGTCGGCGTCGTGATGGACAGCGTCAAGGAGGTGCTGCGGGTCAGCCGCAGCCTCGTCGAGCCGATGCCGGCGCTGCTGTCGCAGGACGGCGGCATGGACGAGATCCAGGCGATCTGCCGGCTGCAGGAGGGGCGGCGCCTCGTCTCCGTCCTGTCGGTCGAGAAGATGTTCGACACCAGCGCGCTGCGCAAGCTGGCCGCCACGGAGGACGAGGGCATGCGGGCCGAGGGACGACAGGACGGGGACGAGCGCCAGGACGCCGCCGACGAGGAGCAGTTCGTCGTGTTCCGGCTGATGGGCGAGGAATACGGCGTGCCGATCGAGGCGGTGCAGGAGATCGTCCGCGTCCCGGACGAGCTGACCCGCATCCCCAAGGCGCCGTCCTTCGTGGAGGGGGTGATCAACCTGCGCGGCGTCGTCCTGCCGGTGGTCGACCAGCGCCGCCGCTTCAACCTCGCCGAGGCGGAGCGCAACGACCGCCAGCGGATCATGGTCTTCACCGTCCGCGGCGTCCGGACCGGCTTCATCGTCGACTCGGTCTCCGAGGTGATGCGGATCTCGGCCAAGGCGATCGGCGACGCGCCCAACCTCTCGGACGCGCAGCAGCGCCTGATCCGCCGGGTCGCCAACCTGGAGAGCCAGAAGCGCATGGTGCTGCTGCTCGACACGATGCAGCTCCTCGACACGCAGGAAGCCGCCGCCGTCCGGCTCACCACCCACTGAGCGCGGGGCCGCCGCCCCGTCATCCCGACCCGTCCCCCCGGAAAGACCCCGCATGATCCGCGCCCTCGTGGCCGACGATTCCGCCCTGATGCGCAGGCACCTCACGCAGCTCCTCGAAGCGGCGGGCGGCTTCACGGTCCAGACGGCCCGCAACGGCGTCGAGGTGCTGGAGGCGCTCAAAAGCTTCGATCCGCACGTGATCACCCTCGACGTCAACATGCCGGAGATGGACGGGATCACCTGCCTGTCGCGGATCATGAGCGAGGATCCGCGGCCGGTGGTGATGGTCTCGTCGCTGACCGAGGAGGGCGCCGAGACGACCCTGCAGGCGCTGAGCCTCGGGGCGGTCGATTTCGTCCAGAAGCCCGGCGGCACGATCTCCCTGTCGATCGACCAGATCCACCGCGAGCTTCTGCTGAAGGTCCGCAGCGCCGCGACCACCCGGGTCCGCCGCAGCACCGGCCTGCGCGGGCGCCTGGCCGCCCAGCGCCGCCGTCCCGCCCCGCCGCCGCCGTCGGCCCAGGTCTCCTTCGCGGGCGGTCGCCCCGGGCTGGTGCTGGTCGGCGTGTCCACGGGCGGCCCCGGGGTGCTGGAGGACATCCTGCCGCGCCTGCCGGCGGACTTCCCCTGGCCGATCCTGGTCGCCCAGCACATGCCGAGCAGCTTCACCGGGGTCTTCGCCCGGCGGCTGAACGAGCTCTGCGCGGTCTCGGTGGTGGAGGTCGCCCGGCAGATGCCGGTCGAGCCCGGCACGGTCTACATCGCCAAGGGGGATGCCGACCTCGTCGTGACCCGCCGCGGCATCGGCTATTCCGCGACGCCGCTGCCGCAGAGCGACACGCATATCTGGCATCCGAGCGTCGCCCGCATGGTCGAGAGCGCGCTCGCCCTGCTCCCGGCCAACCGGCTGATCGCCGTGCAGCTCACCGGCATGGGCGATGACGGCGCCGAGGCCATGGCCCGGCTGCGCGCCGGCGGCGGCCTGACCATCGCGCAGGACGAGGAGACGAGCGTCGTCTTCGGGATGCCGCAGGAACTGATCAAGCGCGGCGGGGCCAGCGTGGTCCTGCCGAGCGACGCGATCGCAGAGCAGCTTATCGGGTGGCTCGGTGCCCCGGAGGCCGGGGCTCTGGCCGGGGGACGCCGCCGTGGGACTTAAGAAGCCGACCGCTCCGCCGAAGACCGAGGCCGAGGCGCCGCACGCGGATCTCGCCGGGCTCAAGGCCGCCCTCGCCGCCCCGGAGGCCGGCGAGCGCCGCCGGGCCGCCCGGGAACTCGGCGCGTTCCCGGAGGCCGGGCCGCTGCTCTGCGCGCATCTCGCGCGCGAGCCGGCCGCCAGCGTCCGGGCCGTCATCCTGACGACCCTGATCCGCCTCAAGTCGCCTGCCGTGGTGGAGGGCCTGCTGCCGCTGCTGCGCAGCGAGGACAGCGCCCTGCGCAACGCCGCGATCGAGGCGCTCCAGGAGATGCCCATGGAGGTCGAGCCGCATGTCGCCGACCTGCTGGCCGATCCCGACAGCGATGTCCGCATCCTGGCGGTGAACATGCTGAGCCTGCTGCCGCACCCGAAGGCGCCGGACTGGCTGGCCGAGGTCGTGGCGCGCGAGGCGCATATCAACGTCTGCGCCGCGGCGGTCGACGGCCTGGCCGAGATCGGCAACGAGCGCGCGATCGCGCCGCTCCAGGCCCTGGCCGCGCGCTTCCCCGACGTGCCGTTCATCCGCTTCGCGGCCGCCGCGGCGATCCGCCGGATCGGAGGGTCGTGATGCAGCCGCCCCGTTCCCTCGGCCAGACCGCCCCGGCGATCCAGGTCACCGAGGAGGAGTACCAGAAGTTCTACGAATATTTCTACCGCCGCACGGGCATCTCGTTCAGCGGCAAGAAGGAGTATTTCGTCGAGAAGCGGCTCCTGGAGCGGATCGCCAAGACCGGGAGCGACAGCTTCAAGTCGTATTTCACCCTGCTGCGCTTCCAGGCCTCGGGCGAGGAGCTGCAGCATCTCGTCAACCTGATGACGGTCAACGAGACCTACTTCTTCCGCGAGGATTACCAGTTCGACGCCCTGGTGCGGGGCATCCTGCCGGAGATCACCCGGACGCGCCGGCCCGGCGGGACGCTGCGGATCTGGTCAATGCCGTGCTCGACCGGCGAGGAGCCGTACTCGATCGCGATCCAGATCCTCGAAAACTGGTCCCGGGCGGACGAGTTCGACATCGAGATCACCGGGTCGGACATCGATTCCCGGGTGCTCGCCGATGCCCGCAAGGGGATCTACGGCAACCGCTCCCTGCAGCGGCTGTCGCCGGAGCTGCGCAAGAAGTATTTCCGGTCGGTCGGCGAGGACCAGTTCGAGATCCACGAGGAGCTGCGCAGCTCCATCGATTTCTCGATCGCCAACCTGTCGGACCCGATCCACATGCATCGCTACCGCGCGATGGACGTGATCTTCTGCCGTAACCTACTGATCTATTTCGATGATACGTCCCGACGCGCCGCGGTCGAAGCGCTCTACGAATGCCTGACCCCGGGCGGCTTCATCTGCCTGGGCCATTCGGAGAGCATGAGCCGCATGTCGTCGATGTTCCTGCCGCGCAAGTTCGGCGACACGATCGTCTATCAAAGACCGATCGAATAAGGTTGAGGCGGGCATGTCCGGCAAACGAATACTTGTCGTCGAAGACGGCATCACGATGCGGATGTTCTATCAGGACGTGCTCGGCCGGGCCGGGTTCGTCGTCGAGGAGGCCGCCAACGGGGTCGAGGGCCTGGAGAAGGCGCTGCTCGGCGGCTTCGACCTGATGATCGTCGACATCAACATGCCCAAGATGGACGGCTACGAGCTGGTGACGCGCATCCGCCGCGAGCCGTCGCTCCAGGCGATCCCCGTGGTCACGATCAGCACCGAGGCCAAGGACGCGGATGCGAGCCGGGCCTACGCGGTCGGGGCCAACTTCTACATCGTCAAGCCGGCCGACCCCGTGCTGCTGGTCGAGACCGCGCGCCTGCTGACGGGTGCGCAGGCATGACCAACCCCCTGCTGGCCCGGTTCATCCCGGAGGCGCGCGAGTTGCTGCAGGTCTCCGCGAGCGGCCTGCTGAAGCTGGAGCGCAACCCGACGGACGAGACCGCGATCAACGAGGTGTTCCGGGCGGTCCACACGATCAAGGGCTCGTCCGGCCTGTTCGACGCGCTGGCCCTGACCCGGCTGGTCCACGCCGCCGAGGATCTCCTCGGGGAGGTCCGGTCCGACGCGCTCCAGATCGATTCCGCCCTGGTCGACATGCTGCTCGACAGCCTCGACCAGGTCGGCCAGTGGATCGACGAGCTGGAGCGGCGCGCGGTCCTGCCGACGGATGCGGACGCGGTCGCGCACCGGATGTCCACGCTCCTGCGCCAGCGGCTGGGCACGCCGGACGACGCCCCCGGCGGGGAGCCGGCCGACCCGCTGCCCGGCACGGATCCGGCGCCGGGTGACGCCGCCGCGACGCTCCCGCCGGCGCTTCTGGCCCGGCTGCCCGCCCCCGCCTGCCTGGACGCGTTCCGGCGCGCCTGCGGGGGCGAGACGGTCCACTTGGTGCTCTACGCGCCGGAGCCGGGCTGCTTCTTCAACGGCACCGATCCCCTGCAGGCGATCCAGCAGGTCCCCGGTGCGCTCGCCCTCGACATCGCGGCGGACCAGCCCTGGGGGCCTTTGGAGGATCTCGACCCCTACCAGTGCAACCTGCACTTCGCCCTGCTGAGCACCGCGCCCCGGCCCGAGATCGAGCAGGCGATGCGCTACGAGCTCGACCGGGTCACCATCGCCCCCGTGCGGGCCCGGGACCTCGTGCGCATCGAAGGCGTGGCCAGCGACGGGCCGATCTGGGACGATTTCCGTGCGGTGGCCTCGGCGTTCCTCGACGCCGGGCGCCACGACGATCTGCGCAAGGCCGTGGCGGCCCTGCGCAGCGTCGCCGGGCCGACCCTCTGGCGCCGCCAGGCTCTGGACTGGCTGGAGGTCGCCCTCTCGGCGGGCGAGCCCGATCGGGATCTCGTGGCGGCTCTGGTGGCCGCCGCCGGGACCGGCCGGTTCGATCCGGCCCCGGCCGACCCGTGTCCCGCCGGCGAGGCCCCGGCGCAGCAGCCGGCTTCGCAGGCCGCCGACCCGCGGGAGGACCTCGCCCGCACCGTCCTCACCAGCCAGCAGCGGGCGCTGGAGCGCACGGGCTACGACGCGGAGCGCCTCGCCTCGGTCGGCACCGTGGTGGGCAACGTGCTCCTCAGCCTCGGCCGCGATGCCGAGCGGGGGGCGATCCGGGCGGCGCTCGACGAGGCCCGGGAGACCCGCTCGGTCGCGCCGGTGCTGAGCGCCCTGTCCGCCGTGCTGGACGGCGCCCCGCTCCAGCGGGTGGAGGCCGCGCCGGCGCCGGCCGAGGCGCTGCCGCAGGGCTTTGCCGAGGACGCCGCGTCGGTTCCGGTCGCCGGCAAGGAGCCGGAGGGGCGCCTGGCCGCCAAGTCCCTGAAGGTCGATCAGGCGAAGATCGACCTGCTGATGAACCTGATCGGCGAGCTGGTCGTCTCCAAGAACGCCCTGCCGTTCCTCGCCAAGCGCGCGGAGGAGACCTACGCCTCGCGCGAGATGTCCCGCGAGATCAAGGAGCAATACGCGGTCATCGACCGGCTCGCGCAGGAGATGCAGGGCGCGATCATGCAGGTCCGCATGCTGCCGGTGGCCGAGATCTTCGACCGGTTCCCCAGGCTGGTGCGCGACCTCGCGCGCAAGCTCGGCAAGCGGATCGACCTCGTCCTCGAGGGCGAGGACACGGCCGCGGACAAGACCATCATCGAGGCCCTGGGCGACCCGCTGCTGCACATCGTCCGCAACTCCCTGGATCACGGGATCGAGGCGCCGGAGGAGCGCCAGGCGGCCGGCAAGCCCGCCACCGCGCGCCTCCTCCTGAAGGCCCGCCAGGAGGCCGACAGCGTCGTCATCGAGGTCCAGGACAACGGCCGCGGCATCGATCCGGCCCGGATCCGCGCGGCCGCGGTCGCCAAGGGCGTGGTCGGCCAGGAGGAGGCGGACCGCCTCTCCGACCAGGAGGCGATCAACCTGATCTACCGCCCGGGCTTCTCGACGGCGCTGGAGGTCTCGGACCTGTCCGGCCGCGGGGTCGGGATGGATGTGGTGCTGACCACCGTGGAGAAGCTCGGCGGCCAGGTCTCGGTGAGCTCCCGCCTCGGCGAGGGGACGACGACGCGCCTGGCCCTGCCGCTCAGCATGGCGGTCACCCGGATCATGATCGTGGAGACCGCCGGCAGCCTCTACGGCGTGCCGATGGACATGATCGTCGAGACCGTGCGGGTGCCGCGCGAGCGCATCCGCATGATCAAGAAGGCCGAGACCTTCGTGCTGCGCGAGACGATCATCCCACTGCTGCGGCTGTCGCGGCTGCTGCACCTGCCCGAGCAGCCCCGGGGCGAGGCCGACGCCGCCGTGCTGGTCTGCCACGTCAACGGCCGGCGGGTCGGGCTGATCATCGACAACTTCCGGGAGGGGATGGACGTGATCCTCAAGCCCCTGGAGGGCGTGCTCGCGGGCATCGGCGGCTATGCCGGCACGACCCTCCTGGGGGACGGCCGGGTCCTCCTCGTGCTCGATCTCAGGGAGCTGCTGTGATGGCCATCCGGATCGCCCGAAAGACCATCCACCTCGAAGGGCATTGCACCGTCGAGGAGGCCCTGCCGCTTCTGGAGGCCCTGCGCAGGCCGGGCGCCCACAAGGTCGTGCTGACCAAGTGCCAGGGGCTGCACACCGCCATCCTGCAGGTCCTGGCCGCCGCGCGGCCGGCCACCCTCGCGCCGCCCGCCGACCCGGCGCTGGCCGGGCTCGTCATGCCGTTCCTGGAGGCGTCCCGGCAGGCCGCCCCGCAGCGTTCCGCCCCGCCGGCCTCCGGAGCGACCGCTTGACCACGATCCTCGCCATCTCGAACCGGAAGGGCGGCAGCGGCAAGTCCACGACCTCGGTCAACCTGGCGGCCGAGTGCGGCGCCCGCGGCCGGCGCACGCTGCTGGTCGACCTGGACACCCAGGGGCATGCCGGCCTCGGCTTCGGCATCGTGCCGGAGCGCGACGCGCCGACCGCCCACCACATCTTCACGAGCCCGGATTTCGACCTGCAGGCGGCGATCCGGCCCACCGCCTTCGCGGGGGTCTCGGTCGCCCCCGCCGACCAGCTGTTCGACGGGATGACGGTCGTGGATCGCAGCGTCTCGGCCCTGCAGCGCTGCCTGCGCGGCCCGGAGATCGCGGCGCGGTTCGACCTCGTGATCGTCGACACGCCGCCCTCCCTGGACATGATCCTGGTCAATGCGCTGGCCGCCGCCGATGGTGTCCTGGTCCCGATGATCCCGCACGCCCTGTCGGCCGAGGGCGTGCGCCAGTTGGCCCGGCTGTTCTTCCGCATCGCCACCACGGTCAACAGCGACCTGACGGTGGTCGGCCTGCTACCGGTGATGCTGAACGTGCATACCAACCACCACCGCGAGACGATGCAGGACATCGCCCGGGAATTCGGGATCGAGCGCGTGCTCACCGGCATCCGGACCGACATCCGCCTCGCGGAGGCCTTCGCCGCTCGTAAACCCATCCGGGACTACGCGCCCTCCAGCCGCGGCGCCGCCGATTACGCCCTGCTGACCGACGAGCTCACCGCCGTCTGGCAGGCCGACACGGCCCCCGCATCCCACGCACCGTCCTAGGAGACCCTCTTGGCCACGACGATCATGATTGTCGACGATTCCCCGACCATGCTGATGAGCATCGAGGGCATCCTGAGCAAGGCCGGCCTCGGCGTCGTCAAGGCGGCGAGCGGCGAGGAAGCCGTCACGACGCTGCAGGGCGGCACCAAGCCCAACCTGCTGATCACCGACCTCAACATGGGGGCGATGAACGGCATCGAGCTGATCCGCCGGGTGCGCAAGCTCCCGGGCCTGCAGTTCATCCCGATCCTGATGCTGACCACCGAGTCCCAGCAGGACAAGCGCAACGAGGCGAAATCGGCGGGTGCCACGGGCTGGATCGTCAAGCCGGTGGACCCGGATGCCCTGCTCAAGGTGATCCGCCAGCTGGTCCCCGGAGCCTGATCGTGGCCTGGGCCCCTCCCCCCCTCGCGCTCCGATGGTCCGGACCGCTCTGCGCCGGGCTGTCGGCCCTGGTGCTCGCCGCCGCCGGCACGGTGGCGTTCGGGCCCGTGCCGGGCGTCGCCGCCCTGGCGGCCCTCGGCTTCGCGGCGAGCTGGGGGGCGAGCTGGGTCTCGGCGGTGCTGAGCCGCCCGTCGCCGAGCCTGGAGCCACCGGCGCACCGGGCGCCCGCGGAGGCGCCGCAAGCGGAATCGCGGCAGGACGATCCCGGCGCGCAAGAGGCGACGGGACCGGCGAGACGGGCGGCGGGAGGCGCAGCGGTCCCGGCCGAGATTCCAGCCGAGATCCAGGCCACCCTGGCCGACCATCTCGCGGTCTATGACCGCCTGTTCGAGCGCGCCGCCACCGACACGGCCTCGGTCACCACCGAGACCGAGGCCGCCGCCTACGACATCATGACCAGCCTGCGGGAGGTCGACGGCGCCATGAGCGAGCTGCTCGCCTTCCTGGACCTGTCCGGCTCCAACACCCGGGTGGTCGAGATCGTCGACCAGACCGACCAGCAGCTCACCGAGAATCGCCAGCTGATCGGCGACTTCCTGGTCCGCCGCGACGAGGACGTGGTGACCTGCCGGCAGCGCCTCGACGAGCTCGACGTCGCCACCGCCCAGCTCACCCGGGCGACCGACGGCGTGCAGGCCATCGCCCGCCAGACCAACCTGCTCGCCCTGAACGCGACGATCGAGGCGGCCCGGGCCGAGAAGGCCGGCGCGGGCTTCGCCGTGGTGGCGAGGGAGGTCAAGGAGCTCTCGAGCGCCTCCGCGGGGACCGCGACCCGCATCGCCCAGGATCTCGCCAGCCTGCGCGTCTCCATCCGCGAGAATTTCGCCAGCCTGGTGACCGACCGGGTCGAGAGCGAGCGCGGGGAGCTGATGAAGATCGCCTCGGCGATCGCCAGCCTGACGGAGAACATGGAGCGCCTGGTCGCCCACCAGCGGGACACGCTGGTGAAGGTCCAGGAAGAGAGCGCCCGCATCGCCCAGCCGATCGTCCGGCTCATCGGGTCGATCCAGTTTCAGGACGTCACGCGCCAGCGCTTGCAGCATCTGGAAGGTATTTTTGCCGCCGCCCGCACGCATCTTCACGCACTGGATCTGTCGAATCCCTTGACGAAATCTTGGCCCGACGCTAGATCATTTGCAGAAATTGCACTTTCCGAGGGACCGTCACCCCCGAGAAACGCGGCAAAACAAAATAATGATATCGAGTTGTTTTAGAGAATTTTGAAACATCGCATTCTACCAGATGCATCTGCCCTGAACGTCAGGCTTGTGATGCACACTTTCAGCATTCATGACAGGAGGATTGATCTATGGCATCGGTCCTCCTGACGGATGACGTGGCCGTCGTGCGGATGACGGTCCGGCGGTTTCTGGAGCGGGGCCGGCACAGGGTCGAGGAATGCGGGTCCGCCGCCGAGGCGGAGGCCCTGTTGGGCAGCCGCCCGTTCGATATCCTCGTCACCGACCTCTGGATGCCCGGGCGGGACGGGCTGACGCTGATCGGCTGGGTCAAGGCGCACAAGCCCGGCCTGCCGATCATCGCGATCACCGGGGGCGCCCCGCGGGCACCGCAGCTCTTCTCGATGGAGGAGGCCGCGCGCGTCGGGGCCGACCGCGTGCTGATGAAACCGGTCGGCATGCAGGAACTCCTGGCCGCCATCTCCGCCCTCGCCCCATCGGACGCCAAGGAGTGATCGAACATATGCACGGCGTCGGACAGATCCTCCAACAGAACCGGGCGGGCGTCCTCGACGCGTGGCTCGCCAAGCTGCGCGACACCGCGCCGGGGGCGCAGCCGGGCTCGCTCCAGCTGCTCAAGCTCGAGCTGGGCACCCTGGTCGAGAAGCTCACGGCCTATTTCCTCCTGGACGACGGCGACGGCGCCGGGCCCGCCTTCAAGGCCGTGGAGGAGCAGGCCGCCACGATCAGCGCCGCCTGCGTCCGCGACGGGCTGACGCCGATGGAGACCGCCACGCTGATCCTGTCGCTGAAGACGATCGCGGGCGAGATGCTGGATCGCGAGACCAGCGCCAAGGCCACCGAGCTCTACAGGATGCGCACCGCCCTCGACGCGGTGGTGGACCGGCTCGCCCTCATCACCTTCGCGGCCTTCGTCGAGACCCGCGAGGAGATCATCAAGCGCCAGGGCCGGGCGCTGCTGGACCTGGCGACCCCGGCCCTGCCGATCTGGCGCAACATCATCCTGATGCCGCTCGTCGGGATCATCGACACGCAGCGCGCCCGTCAGGTGATGGAATGGCTGCTGGAGGCGCTCTCCCGGGAGGAGGCGCGGATCGCGATCCTCGACGTGACCGGCGTGCCGCTGATCGACAGCCGCGTCGCCCTGCACCTGACCAAGACCGTCGAGGCCGCGCGCCTGCTCGGCTCCCAGGTGATCGTGACCGGCATCAGCCCGGACGCGGCCCAGACCCTCGTGAAGCTCGACGTGGATCTGTCCAACATGATCACCCGGGGGACGCTGCGGGCGGGCCTGGCCGAGGCCTTCCGGCTTCTCGGCCCGCATGCCAAGGGCGCGCACGAGACGATGCTCTGATGCGCGTTCCCATCCTCCGGCTCGGCCGCGTCCTCCTCACCTCCCTGCCGGCCGACCTCACGGACCAGCAGGTGATGGACCTCCAGATCGACGCCCTGGCGCTGATCCAGGCCGGCAAGGCCGACGGTCTCGTGATCGACATCACGGCGGCCGACGTCGTGGATTCGTACATGGCCCGGATCCTCTCGGAGACGGCCAAGATGGTGAAGATCATGGGGGGCGTCGCGGTCCTGGCCGGCATGCAGCCGGCCGTGGCCCTGACGCTCGTGGAGATGGGCCGGGACATGATCGACATGGAGACCGCCTTCGATCTCGAAGGCGGGGTGGCCAAGGTCGGTCGGATGGTGGCTTCCCGCGGAGGTCGCCATGACGAAGTTCCGACCGCCTGATCGCCCCGAACCGGAGCCGCCCCCGGGCGACGAGACCCGGGCCGTCGTGGACATCCGGGCTCAGGACGACATCCTGCGGGCACGCCAGGCGAGCCGCGGCGCCGCCGCGGCGATCGGCTTCGGCACCGTCGATCAGACCCGCCTGGCCACCGTGGTCTCCGAACTCACCCGCAACGCCCTGATCTATGCCGGCGGCGGCGCGTGCCGGGTGCTGACCCGGCTGACGGCCCTGGAGCGGAGCATCGTGATCGAGGTCGAGGATAGCGGGCCGGGGATCGCCAACGTCGCCGGCGCGCTGACGCGGGGATACTCGACCGGGGGCGGCCTCGGCCTCGGCCTCGCCGCCGTGCACAAGCTGATGGACGACCTGACGATCGAGACCTGTCCGGGCCACACCCTGGTCCGGGCCGGCATGACGAGGCGGCGATGAGCCGGTCGCCGGGCTTCCCGGACCCGGCCGTCCTCGGGCCGGCCATCCCGGGGCCGGACGTCGTAGGGCCGGACGTCGTGGCGCTGCGGGTCACGAGCGAGATCGACGCCGCCGAGGTGCGCCAGGAGGCGCGCCGGCTCGCCCTGCGCCACGGCTTCAGCACCGTGCGGGCGCACGGCCTGGCCACGGCGGTCTCCGAACTCGCCATGAACCTCGTCCTTCACACCACGCGCGGCGGGCTGATCCGCCTGACCGCGCAGGATACGCCCGACGCGTCCGTGATCGAGCTCGTGGCCGAGGATGATGGCCCGGGGATCCCCGATCTCGCCCTCGCCATGGAGGACGGCTTCTCGACCCGCGGCGGCCTGGGCTGCGGCCTCCCGGGGACGCGCCGCCTGGTCGATAGCTTCACGATCACCACCCGGGTCGGGGAAGGGACCCGCATCGTCTGCCTGGTGCGGCGGCCATGAGCCCGGATCCGGTGATCCCGATCCCCCGGATCGCCGCGGCCACACGGGTCTATCCCGGCGAGACCGCCTGCGGCGACCTGGTGGCCTGGTGGCAGGAGGGGGACGCGACCTTCGCCTGCATCGTCGACGGCCTCGGGCACGGGCCGGACGCCCATCACGCCGCCCGGAGCCTGCTCGCTTTGGTCGAGGGCCAGGTGGGCCTCGAGCCGGCCCAGCGGCTCGCCACCGCCGACCGGGCCATGCGCCACACCCGCGGCGCCGCGGCGGCCCTGGTGCGCATCGATCCCGCCGCCAGGACCATCACCACGGCCGCCGTCGGCAACATCCAGGGCGCGCTGTTCGCCGCCCGGACCCTGCGGTTCGACGGCATGCCGGGGATCGTCGGGGCGGGCCTGCGCCCGCTCAAGCCCCTGGTCGTCCCGTTCACCGCCGCCGACATCCTGGTCCTGTGGACCGACGGGCTCCGGCCGGTGGACCTGGAGCCGGATGCGGCGCGCGCCGATCCCGAGCGGCTCGCCGCGGACCTGATGGCCAGCCACGGACGCCAGAGCGACGATTGCGGCGTCCTGTGCGTCGCCTTCCGGGCGTGAGGCCGCATGCGAAACCTCCTGCTGCGCTACACCGACGGCATGGCGCGCTACGTCGCCACCGCGGACGAGGCGCCGCTCCTCGACATCGAGGAACTCGGCCGCCTGGCGATCACCGACGACATCTCCCTCGACGAGATCGCCGGGCTGCATGAGGGCGCGGCGCTGGCCCTGTCGGACCAGGGCGTGCCGATCAACCGGCCGGAGATCATCCGGCGCATGTCGGCCTGCCTGAGCGCCCTGATGGTCTCGGCGGCGGTGGCCTACCGGACCAAGATCGACCTGCTCGAGCAGCATCGGCAGCAGGAGCGCGACCGGACCGAGCGGGACCGCCAGCGCCTGGAGACGCTGGGCCAGTTCGTCGGCTCGGTGGCGCACGAGCTCAACAACCTGCTCCAGCCCGTGCGCGGCATGACCGAGATCATGCTGGCCGATCTCGCCGAGGGGCGGCCGCCCGAGCGGGCCGACCTCGAAACCGTGGAGGCCTGCGCGATCCAGGCGGTCGGCGTCATCCAGGGCATCCTGGGCTATGTCCGGCGCGAGACGATCGCGCCCCAGCGCCTGGCCTTCGGGGCCGCGGTCGCGACCGCCTGCACCTTCATCCGGCCGATGCTGCGCGAGCCGTTCGCGGAGGCGATCCGGGACCGCGACACCGAGGTCCTGGCCCTGCAGGGCGAGCTGACCCAGATCCTGCTGAACCTGCTCCAGAACGCCGTGCAGGCCGGGGCGACGCGGATGCGGGTCGAGGTCGACCGGATCGACGGCGATCGGCCGGCCGGCGGGGCACGGCCGCGGATGCGGCTCCAGGTGATCGATGACGGCCAGGGGATGTCCGCCGCCGTCGCGGCCCGCGCCCTCGACCCGTATTTCACCACCAAGGCGACCGGCCAAGGCACCGGCCTGGGGCTCGCCATCGTCCGCAGCATCGTGGTCGGCTGGTCGGGCGACCTGCAGCTGGACTCGGAGCCCGGGCGCGGAACCACCGTCACCCTGCTGCTGCCGGTCCATGCCGGCTGACGCGATCCGGGCGGGCGCGATAAGCCCGCGCCGGGATTGCGCTTTCGGAAATCGATCAACAGCCCTCCACCGGAATCCGGACCGGCGGCACCGGATGGGTTGAACCGGGGCGGCTTCCGCGCTTTGTTCGCCATATGTTCTCACTGGAACGGAATGGCCATGCTCGCACATCCGCACGAACCGCCCCCGGAGATTCGGCTCACCGAGGCGGAGGCGATCGCGCTGGCCTATCACCGCGCCGCGCGGGGCGATGCCTGGAACGCCCTGGTGGCGGCGATCACCGATGCGCTGACCGATCTCGACGCGGTGGAGCGGCGCGTGGCGCAGCAGAGTCGGCTCATCTCCCGCGGCTATGCCCGCTGCCGGACCGGGGCGACCTGACGGCGGCGGGCTCGGCTCAGGCCCTTGCGGCGGGTCACAACTTCTGGTAATAATTCCTTTCCTATGACAATAAACCAGACCTCGCCCGCGACGGGAGCCGGCCATGGGCGACATCAACGATGAACGGCGCCGCCTCTCCGCGACGTGGCTCAACACCATCGCGTCCGGCGTCGTCTCGGCCGGGTCCTGCGGCTCGCTGCTGGCCTACAGCTTCGGCCCGCGGCCCGGCATCAGCGGGCTCCAGGTCCTGGTGGTCACGACCTGCGCGCTCGGCCTCGGCGCGACCCTCCACCTCCTCGCCCGGTCGCTCCTGAACAACCGGTGAGGGGCGGACAAGGACCGCGGCCGGCCCGAATTGCGCCGCTGCGACGGCCGGGGGCGGGACAGAGCCGCCGGGAGGCTCTAAGACCGCGCCGAATCTGCCGATCCGGAACCCGCCATGACGCCGGCCGAGCGCGACCGCTTCGAGAAGTGTCTCGCCCTGGCGAATCGGGGTGCCACCGCGGGCGAGCGGGAAGCGGCGCGGGCCGCCGCCGAGCGCATCGCGGCCGGCGCCGGCCTGACGCTGACGGAAGCCGCCGCGTCCCTGCGCAATCCGCGGTTCTCTGCGGCGGAACCGGAGCCGCCGCGCCGGCCGCCGCCCTCCTCCCCGCGGCGGCCCTTCGCCTGGGCGCAGCCGAAAGAGCCGGTGAAGCCGATCACCGTCGAGGAGCTGCGGCGCCAGAAGGCCGAGACGGAGGCCTGGAAGAAGCGGGCCGCCGCCTCGGCCGAGCTCAAGCGGAAGCGGGAGCGGGCCGAGCAGGAGGCCTACGCCGCCGAGCAGCGCGCCGCCCAGGCCGAGCGCGACCGGGAATGGGCCGCCGCCCAGGCCCGCCGGAAGGCGCCCTGAGGGGCGCCGGTCAGGAGAGCTCGGGCCCGGCCGTGACGGTCTGGCCGGCCAGAGCCGGGGCGTCGTCGCCGTGCCGGCCGACCGCGATCGCGCGCTTGATCGTGGAGCGGGCGGCGTCGATAGCGATGGCCGCCGCCGACAGGGTCCGGCCCTCGGTCGGGCGCTCCAGGGCGTGCCGGGCGATGTCGCCGGCGAGGTCGTCGATCTCGCGGGCGAGCGTCACCAGGCGTGTGGGATCGGGGGAATCCTGCGCCTCCTGCCGGATTGCCAGAAGCCGGTCGGTCGCCTCCTCGATCCGCTCGCGCCGCAGGCGGGACAGGCGCTGCCCGACCCAGGCGAAGGCCGAGCCGATGCCGCCGCCCAGGAAGGCGACGAGGTAGATCCAGGTCTCGTAGCGCTCGACGAAGCTCTGCTGCTCGCGCTCGAAATAATCGACCGCGCCGGGATGGATCGGCAGCCGGGCGCTGGTGGCGCCGGACGTGCTCTCGTAGGCCGGGGCCTGGACGTAGTCGGCGGCGGCGGTGACGTTCGCCAGGCCGCTGCGCAGCTCGAACAGGTGCTGGGTCACGTCCGCCGCCACCGAGCGGGACAGGCTGGCGCGCGCCATCAGCCGGTAGGAGGCGCCCACCGTGTGCACGTCCTCCTCCGGCACCTTGGGGCTGCCCCCGAAGGTCTCGGCCGGCATGCTCACCATCTGGAGGCGCGGCATCCGGGCCACGATGGCGTCGGCATTCTCAACGTCGACGAAGGCGACCTTCCGGCTGCGGCTCGCCGCCTGGACGCTCTCGACGATGCGCTGCGCCGTCGGGGCGGTGGGCGCGATCACCGAGACCACGGCATCGACCTCCTTGCGGGTCAGCGCGGCGGTGAGGTCGGCCTCGGCGACCTCCACGAGGGCGACCTGCCGGGGCGGCAGCGGGCCGCCCTTGTCCTGGCTCGCGAGCGTCAGGCCGTAATGGGCCAGCATCGACCGGATCAGCGTCTCGTCGGCGTCCCGGTGGGCCAGGATGGCGAGGCGCTTGCGGTCGAGATCGGGGAAGCGGGTGATCTCCGAGGCCTCGGGCGAGGCGATGATCATGGCCTGGTCGCGCAGGATGGCGAGGGTCAGGCCGTTATCCGGCAGCGCCACGTCGGGGCGGACCACGGCCAGGTCGGCCCGGCCGTCGCGGAGCGCCTCGGCGCTGTCGCGCACGTCGTCGAAGGGCAGGATCTTGAGCCGGATCTCCTTGTGCCGCTTCGCCAGGGCGTCGGCATAGGCCTGGATCACGGCCGGCTCGGTGCCGTCGCGTGGGGCGACCGCCACCGTCAGAACCGTGGCGCGCGAGGCCCAGTAGGCCCCGGCGGCGGCGAGCCCGAGCCCGATGGCGAGGATCAGGAAGACGATCTCCGGACGCAGGAGAAGCTTGCCGAATCGCCTCATCGGCCCTCTCCCCCACCCGCGCCGGAACCCGCCCGGCCCCTCGCGGAGGCCGGGCGATCGTCGGGCGCCGGTACTAGCTTACCGCCGGATGGTTTCGGAAAACCGATATCCACGTCCCCGCGTCACGCGCGTGATCAGTGGCTGCGGCGGGTGAGCCAGCCGGCCGCGAAGGCCAGGGCGGCGATGCCGAGCAGGGTGCTAGTGCGGTTGGTGTCGGCGTAGCGGACCGCCTGACGGCCGTAGGTCTCGCCCCGGCGGCGGGCCTCGCGGGCGTAGCGGCGGCCGTCGTCGATCAGGTGGTCGGCGCGCTCGGAAGCGGCGTGAGCCAGGTGGCGGCCGTCCTCGGCGAGATCCTCTGCGCGGTCCCGGGCGCGCCCGTAGACGTATTGCGCGCCGCCGGCCACCTGGTTCACGGCGCCGCGGACCTGCCGGCCCGGATCGCCGGTGAGGCCGCCGAGGGTGGTCTGGGCCCGGCCCTTCACGTGGCGGGACGCGCCCCGGATCTGGTCGCGGTTCATGCTGCTCTCCTGGGTATGGGGTTGGTCGGGGCGGGACCGGTCCTGCCGGCCCCGCCGAACGGAATCAGTTCCGGCCGGTGACCTTGTCGGCCAGGTTCTTGGCGCCGTCCTTGACGTCGCCCACGGTCTTCTGCGCCTCGCCCTTGAGCTCCTGCGCCTTGCCCTCGGCCACGAGCTTGTCGTTGCCGGTCACGTTGCCGGCGGCCTGCTTGACGTTGCCCACGGCCTCGTTGGCCAGGCCCTTAATTTTGTCGGTGGTGCTGCTCATCGAAACATCTCCTTCGGGGTGGCGGAATGGCCGGCTTGTGCCGGTCGAGAGGGGTCCCCGCCGGCGGGCGGGGACCGATCGGGTTCAGGCGCGGCGGGTCTCGTAGGCGCCGAGCAGGGTGACGGGCTTGGGGGCGCCGAAGCGGCCGCCCAGGAAGGCGGCGAGCGCGCCGAGGACCAGCGCCAGGGCGGCGTAGAAGGCGCCCTGGGTGGCGGCCGACTTGGTGGCGACGGCGGCGGCCTCGGCCTTCTGCTTGGCGGTGGCGACGGCCTGGTCGTACTGCTTCTCGTAGTCCTGGACCTGCTGGCGGGCCTGCTCGACCGGGATGTTCTGCGCCTTGGCCAGCGCGTCCGCGGCGCGGCTCTCGGCCTGCTGCTTCTGGGCCGGGTCACCGGTGAACAGGGCCTTCACGGCCGCCACGGCGGCGTCGCGGGCGGCCTGCGGGTCCTGGCCGGCGGCCTGCTGGCGGACCGTGCTCTCGATCCCGTCGAGCGGGTTCGTGATCTTGGCGAGCGACGGCGCGGCGGCCTGGGCGGCCGTCTGCACGGTGCCGCCGACGAGCGATCCGGCCCCGCCCAGGGTGGCGGTCACGCCGCTGAAGGCGCCGCCGATGAGGCCGCCGACCGCGGAGGTCAGCAGGTAGAGCACCACCAGGGTGGTCACCGCCCAGGACACCAGGCCGTGCAGGCCGGCCGTCCCCGGCAGCGGCTTGCCGGACAGGCGCCCGGCGATGGCGCCGCCCACCAGCGAGGCGACGATGCCGGAGGCCACGAACCAGATCCCGGCGCCCATGGAGGCGGTCGAGGCGGCCGGGTTGTCGGCCGCATTGGGCCCGAAGGAGGCCAGGCCCACACCGGCGCCGACCAGGTTCAGGATCACCTGGGTGACCAGGGCGGTGGCGGCACCGGCGAAGATCGCCCCCCAGGAAACCTGGTTGAGCAGGATCGCCCGCGTGTCGGCGGACGCGCCTGTGGCCAGGGGGGACGCGGTGGTTTGGATGGTGGTCACGCTCTTGCTCCGGGTCGTCGGTCGTCTGTGGAAGTGGAAGCCGGGATCAGTCGCGGTTCGCGCTGACCAGGAGGCCGAGGCCGAAGCCGACGAGGCCGGCGACGAGCAGGGAGGCGAGCGGGTACTCGGCGACCTGATGGCTCACCTCGCGGGTGCCCCGGCGCAGGTAATGGCCGCCGCGCTCATAGGCGTCCTCGGCGTAGTCGGCAGCCTCGTCGGCCGCGTGCCGGACCGTGTCCTTGGCCTGGCCGTAGAGGTTCTCGGCCTGCCCGCTGGCCTCGCGGAAGCGGCCCTCGACCGAGTCGCTCCGCGAGCCGGTGAGGTCGCCGACGGCGCCCTGCACCTTGCCGCCGAGGTCCTTGGCGGCGCCCGTGATCCTGTCGATGTCGACCATGTCGTTCTCCGTGGGGTGTGTGTTCGATGGGGATGGTGCCCGGACGGGCCGCCGGCTTGAGACCGGGGTCAGTCGGTGCGGGGTTTGGCCGGCTTGGGGGGCCGGGCCGCCTGTTTCTGCCGCCGGCCCTCGGCCTCGACCCGGGCGTCCCCGGTGAGCTTGCCGATGGCCTCCTTGACCGACGCCTTGAGGCGCTCGGCGGACGGTCCTTTCACGCGCTCGATCACGGGCACCTCGCCGTTCCTGAGAAGACCCTGGATCGGGCATCAGATGTGCGCCGCGCTCGCGCAATCAATGGTACGAAAGGACTATAATTGCCGGATGATTTATCCGATCACGACTGTGTGAACTGCGGCGGATCGGCCAGCAAGCCTCTCCGATATTTGTACGGTTCGGCACTGGACGCTGGCGCCGGACGGCCTGGTCTTTCGCGTTCGCCCCCTGGCGCTTGCACCTGCCGTGTCGGCAGCGGGGCAAAAACGGGTTGCGCACAAGCTGGTTCCCTGACCTACGTTATTTTTACTGGTATGCCTGCACCATCGGGGCGGTTGTTATCGACCAGAAGTAGTCTTCGCGGTTTTGAAGCGGTGGTATCGGCGCCCGGGATCCGGCCCCGCCCGCGCGGGCGCCGTCGTGGCGGCGGCCGATGGCGGGCGGAAATCGCGGGGCCGGGCGGCCCACGGCCGATGCGCGCGCTCGACAGCCGGTGACACGCAACAGTTTTGCGCCGGGCGGATATTTGAGCGGGCTGACCCGTTGCACGTATCCGCGGAGGGTCGGTCAGTCCCGCCACTGACGGGCAAGGATCAAACCTCATGACAATTCTGATGTCGGTCGCGCTGGCACTCGCGGTGCTCGGCGCGCTGGTGACGCATTCCGCCTACCGGTTCGCGCCGGTCACGAACAAGTTCGCCGGCTGGGACGTCGCCTTCGTGAGCGGCATCAGCGTCACCGCGCTCGGCAGCCTCGGCGCCCTGCTGCTGGTCTTCACCGCCTGAGCTTCGCCCCTCCGCACCGCCGAGCCGATGCATAAGGCCACAGGGGCGGACCTATCCGTCCGGCGGCCTGTTCCTCCCCCGAACCGGTCGCGTTGCGACCGGACCCGGCTCCAAGCCTTCGATTCCCCGCGCCTGCCGGTGCCGAACCGGCATCCACGTCGGCGGCGAGCGTTCCAGACCCCGCAACGGCGGGGCAACGAGGTTCCAAGATGGCAGAACAACTCTCCGGTCAGGACGGCCGGCAGGGCAAGCGTGGCCGGCCGGCGCTCTACGTGCTGGTCGCCAGCGTCGGGCTCATGGTCGCCGCGCTCGCCGGGCTGATGATGTGGCAGGGCGCGAGCTCGCCCCCGGATTACGCCAGCCAGAGCCAGGCGGCCTCGCGCAAGCAGGTCACCGGCAGCGAGAGCGGCACGGGCGGCGCGACCTCGCCGTCCAACAGCAGCGCGGTCCCGGGGGGCAACCCGGCCTATCCGCAGCCGGCCGCCCGCAGCGCCAATCCGTGACCCGGCACGATCACCGCTGCGCGGCGGAGATCTGCCGCGAGCAGGGCTGGCAGGTCGGAACCTGCCTGGTCGGCGATGCCGGCTACGGCCCGACGGTGATCCAGATCACTGCGCTGGGCGACCGGGTCATGCTCGCCAAGATCCTCAGTCACGGCCGGGTGGCCGTGGCCTATAACGAGGCCCAGGCCTGGTCCCTCTCCCTCCGGGACTGGCGCTCGGTCGGCTGATCCGGTCCCACCGTGGTACGGATCGGCCCGGGCGCGCTCGCCGGGCGATTCGGCTGGACCACCGGGCGTCGAAGCGCTCCGGGGCGCGTCTTATATCTCCGGGCGCACGGGTGCGGCGGCCTTGTCGGCCGGGCGCCAATCCACGAGGTACGCTATGACATCGCTGCTCGATCAACTCCGCACCATGACCGTGGTGGTTGCCGATACCGGTGACATCGGCGCCATCGAGAAGCTCAAGCCGGTCGATTGCACCACCAACCCCTCGCTGCTGCTCAAGGCGGCCGGCATGGAGGGGCTCGCCCCGATCGTCGACGAGGCCGTGGCCTGGGGCAAGAAGCAGGGCGGCGAGACCGAGGACATCGTCCAGGCGGTGGCCGACCGGCTCGCCGTATCGGTGGGCGCCGAGCTGACCAAGCTCGTGCCCGGCCGGGTCTCCACCGAGGTCGACGCCAACCTGTCGTTCAACACCGACCGGACGGTGGAGAAGGCCCGGGCGATCATCCGCGCCTACGACGAGCGCGGCATTTCGCGCGACCGGGTGCTGATCAAGATCGCCTCCACCTGGGAGGGCATCCAGGCGGCCCGCGTGCTGCAGCGCGAGGGCGTCGACTGCAACCTGACGCTGCTGTTCTCCCTGGTCCAGGCCATGGCCTGCGCGGATGCCGGCGTGTTCCTGATCTCGCCCTTCGTCGGGCGGATCACCGATTGGTACGCCAAGGCCGAGGGCAAGACCTACACGGGCGCCGAGGATCCGGGCGTCCAGTCGGTGCGGGCGATCTACGCCGCCTACAAGGCGCGCGGGATCAAGACCGTCGTGATGGGCGCCTCGTTCCGCAACATCGGCCAGATCCAGGCGCTGGCCGGCTGCGACCGCCTGACCATCTCGCCCAAGCTCCTGGAGGAGCTCGCCGCGACGGAGGGCCACCTCCCCCGCGCCCTGTCGCCCGACTCCTACGGCGAGGCGCCCGAGGTGCCGGCCACCGACGAGTTCTCGTTCCGGTGGGAGATGAACGAGAGCGCGATGGCCACGGAGAAGCTCGCCGAGGGCATCCGGCAGTTCGGCAGCGACCTGCGCGCGCTCCACGCGCTCATCCGCGACCGCCTCGCCCGCGGGTGAGGCGCCCCCCGCACGCGGGTCCGGCCCGAAACGCGGGCCGGACCCGCGTGCGGCCGGTGGATCATTCCGGGCGAGCGCCGCGTTTCATCCCCGCCGCATCTGCCGCGGTTCGGAGTGAGCCGTGTACAATCCCTTCTTCTCGTCGATGATGCTGGCGATCGAGGCCCAGCGGGTGATCGAACTGCGCCTGGTCCGGCTCGCCTGGGGCGGCAGCGAGGGGCTGGCCGAGGCGCAATCCATGGTGACCGAGAAGATGCACGCCGCCGGCGAGGCCATGACCACGCTCATGCTGGGCGGCTCGCCCGAGACGGTGATCGCCCGCTACCGCGAGCACGTGGCGTTCAACACCAAGCGCCTGACCGCGGCCTGACGGTCCCGTGCCGTCCGGCGCCGGGTCGACCGGCCGGGGCGGCAAATCCTTGTCGGGATCCATTTTCTCTCGCCGACGCGGTATCGCGGTCGGCGGCGGCCGCCCTCAGCGCGGCCTAGGACGGAACTGAACGCCTACCATGATCGAGCCGAACCAAACCGCCTTCATCGTGAAGGTCGCGCGCCGGGACGAGGACGCCCCGGAGAACCTGCTGACGGTGTTCTACGCGGTCATCGCGGACGATCCCGACAGCGGGGTCCAGATCGTCAAGGAGGCCGTGAAGGACGGGGCCGAGGTCACGCTGACCGAGGTGCGGCTCTCTCAGGCCACCGCCCAGGCGATCGACCTGCGCCCCGGCTACGCGCGCGCGCTCTGACCGGAATTCGGCTTCCACGCCCATCCGTGTTGAGGGGCGAGATCGGATGGGCGTGGAAGGCCAGCGATCGGCTGGTCCGACCAGGCTAGGCCGGCAGGGTTAACGGTTCCTTACCGGCGCCCCGCTCAGGAATGCGGCGCGATCCAGCCCAGGATCGACGCGCAGCGCTCGGCCTGGTCGCGGGTCAGCCCGGAGGCGACCGCCGCGCCGTTGCGATAGACCACGAAGGTGCCGTCATCGGTCGCGCGGATCTTGATCGAGGCCATCAGGCGGCTCCCCCAACGAGCGCCTGAAGCTGGGTCAGCCCCGTGGCGGTGATCTGCCAGGTGGCGAGGCCGTCGCTGACCCCGACCCGCTCCAGATGGCCGATACTCTCGAGAGCCGTGAGTCTGCTGTGATCACCCGGCCAGGATGCGTCCGGATTCCGCTGAATGGAGATCCGATAGTTATCGGACCCGGCGGCTTTATTGAGCAGGCGGCGCTCGTGATTGACCAGCATTGGCACTCCTAGGCAGTTCCAATCGAGACGCATTACTTACGTACAGGCTGGCCTATATGGTCAAGCTTGGCAACCCCACCGGTCCAAACGCCCCTGTATCGCGCCCGCCCGGCGCCCGGATCAGGACGCCAGCGCCAGGTCCGCGCCGGCGCAGCCCAGCCCGGCCAGGAACAGGCATCCGCCCATCCCTTCGAGGAGGGCCCGGTGCCGGGGCGCCCACAGGGAGGCGGCGGCCAGGCCGGCGCCGGCCACCACACAGAACACGCCCAATCCCATCATGACGGCCTCCACGTCGCCCTGGCGACGCGAGAACGACGATCGCGACAGCCGGAAGGTTTCCGGGATTCCGGGTTGTCGACAGGCAAATCGGCCGCCGACAGCGGAAGGGCCGGCGTGGCGGCCGGCCCTTCGGAGAATCGGGACGCGTTCGCGGCCGGACCGCGCCGGCGTCACTGGAACATGTCGGGCTGCGTCGCGGCGATGTGGCTGTAGAGCGTCTGGAAGTGCAGCCAGCCGATGTAATCGCTGCCGACATGCTCGCGGCTGTAGCGAGCGGTCTTCTCCGACAGGAGCTGCGGCTTGATGCCGGTCGCCTCGACCAGGAGCTGCTGCTGGCAGGCCCGCTCCAGGGCGATGAACCAGAACGCCGCGTCGTCGATGCTGTGGCGGCTGCAGGTCAGCAGGCCGTGGTTCTGGTGCAGCACGCCGCGGTTGCGGCCGATCTGCTGGGCCACCGAGAGGCCGCTCGCCTTCTCGACCGCGACCGCCCCGGCCGAGGCGCCGATCACCGCGTGGCTGTCGTAGAAGGCGGCCGCGTCCTGGCTGATCATGTCGAGCGGCCGGCCGGTGGCGCACCAGGCGGTGCCGTAGGTCGTGTGCGCATGGCACATCGCCATGACGTCGGGATACTCGTCGTGGACCGCCGCGTGCAGCACGAAGCCCGCGCGGTTGATCGCATAGCGCCCCTCGACCACGTCGCCCTTGTGGTCGGCCAGGATCAGGTTCGACATCCGCACCTGCGAGAAGTGCACGCACATCGGGTTGGTCCAGTACAGCTCCGGACGCTCCGGATCGCGGATCGTGAGGTGCCCGGCGAAGCCGTAATCGAAGCCGTGCAGCGCGAAGGCCCGGCAGGCCGCCACGAGGTGCTGCTTGCGGTATTCCCGCGCCTCGGCGTGGCTGGCGAATTCCGGCATCTCCGGGAAGATCAGGCCCGCCTGCTCGGGCTGGTAGATCGAGGTGCGCCTGCGGCCGGCGCTGTCGTTGGGCAGGTCGATGGCGATGTCGCTGCCGTGGGCCTGGTCGTCGAGCATGACGCGTCCTCTCATCGGGCCGTCCTCGGCCGTCTTCGCGGTCTGACAGGCACTATCGTGCCGGGCCCCGACATTGACAAACGACGAGTTTTCACGGTTTTCGTGAATCCAATTCATGGATCGCCCGATGCGCCGCATCCCGAGCTTCCCCGCCCTGCGGGCCTTCGAGGCGGCCGCGCGCCTCGGCAGCTTCGCCCGGGCGAGCGAGGAGCTGCACCTGACGCCCTCGGCGGTGAGCCATCAGATCCGTGCGCTGGAGCGCAACCTCGGGCGTGCCCTGTTCCGGCGCGCCAACCGGCAGGCGACGCTCACCGCCGACGGCGAGCGCCTGAGCGCGGGCCTCGCGCAGGCCTTCGACGCCATCGAGGCAGCCTGCGCCGAATTGAGCCCGCCGCCGCCCTCGGCGCTGGCCGTGCATTGCACGCCGAGCTTCGCCGCCAAGTGGCTCGGCCCCCGGCTGCATGATTTCGTGGAGGCGCATCCCGATATCGGCATCCGGCTGTCCAGCAACGCCGACCCGATCGACCTCGGCCGGCACGCGGAGATCGACATCCTGATCGCCTATGGCCGCCCGCCGCGCGGCCCGGGGCTGACGGTCGAGGCCCTGGGCCGCGAGGAGATCGCGGCCCTGTGCGCGCCGGAGCTGGCCCGCTCCCTCGGGCCGATCGAGCCCGCCACGGCCCAGCGCTTCCCGCGGCTGGATTCCTCGTTCAGCCCCGTGCGCTGGCCGGACTGGTTCGCCCGCAACGCGTTCTCCGCCCCGGCCGCGGCCTCCGGGCCGGCCTTCGATCGCGGCTCCCTGGTGATCGCGGCGGCGGTCCAGGGCCTCGGCGTCGCGCTGGAGAGCCTGCGGTTCGCGCAGGACGAACTCCGCGCCGGCCAGCTCGTGCGGCTCGGCGACGGCCGGCTCGAGAGCCTGTACCGGGACCTGCACTTCATCTGCTACCGCGAACGCGACCGGGACCTGGACAAGATCCGCGCCTTCCGCCGATGGCTACTGGAGCGGGAGCAGGAGAGCCGCGCCGGGGGATAGGCGCCGCCCGTCCGGAGCCGCGCACCTGCGCCCTCGCATGGGCACGCACGGCAATGCATGATAATGCCAAGCTCGCACGAGGATGCAACGCGGCGGGTACGGACCCCGAGGCTCGACCGACCGTGGGACACCGCCGGGAGAGCGCCATGTCGATGTTCGCCAAGCTGCAACGCCGCGCCGACGAAGGGCGCCCCGTCCGCGTCGGCCTGATCGGCGCCGGCAAGTTCGGCTCCATGTACCTGTCGCAGGCGCCCCGGACACCGGGCGTCCACCTCACCGCCTTGGCCGACCTCTCGCCCGACCGGGCCCGCCAGGCGCTGCGCCGGGTGGGCTGGGACGAGGCCCGCTTCGCGGCCCCGACCCCGGAGGAGGCCGCCCGGACCGGCGCGACCTGCGTCACCGACGATGCCGACGCCCTGATCGCCAGCCCGTTCGTGGACATCGTGATCGACGCCACCGGCAGCCCCGCCGCCGGCATCCACCACGCTCTCAAGGCCTGCGCGCACGCCAAGCACATCATCATGGTCAACGTCGAGGCCGACGTGCTGGCCGGCCCGCTCCTGGCCCGCCGGGCCGCGGAGGCCGGGGTGATCTACTCCATGGCCTCCGGCGACCAGCCGGCGCTCATCGCCGAGCTGGTCGACTGGGCGCGCACCATCGGGCTGGAGGTCATCTGCGCCGGCAAGGGCACGAAGTACCTGCCGGCCTATCACGCCTCCACCCCCGACACGGTCTGGGGGCATTACGGCTTCAGCGCCGAGCAGGTCGCGGGCGGCGACTTCAACCCGCAGATGTTCAACTCCTTCCTGGACGGCACCAAGTCGGCCCTGGAGATGGCCGCGGTGGCCAATGCCTGCGACCTGACCCCGCCGCGCGACGGCCTGGCCTTCCCGGCCTGCGGCGTCGACGACCTGCCCACGCTCCTGCGGCCGGTGGCGGATGGCGGCATCCTCACCGAGCGCGGCACCGTCGAGGTCGTGTCCTCCCTGGAGCGGGACGGGCGCCCGGTGTTCCGCGACCTGCGCTGGGGCGTCTTCGCGGTGTTCGCGGCGCCGAGCCGCTACGTGCAGGACTGCTTCGCGCAATACGGGCTCAAGACCGACGCCAGCGGCCGCTACGCCGCCACCTACAAGCCCTACCACCTGATCGGCCTCGAGCTCGGGATCTCGGTCGCCTCCATCGCGGTCCGCGGCGAGGCCACGGGTGCCACCGGCGCCTGGCGCGGCGACGTGGCCGCCACCGCCAAGCGCCCCCTGAAGGCCGGCGAGCGCCTCGACGGCGAGGGCGGCTTCACGGTCTACGGCAAGCTGATGCCGACGACCGATTCCCTCGCGCAGGACGCCCTGCCGATCGGGCTCGCGCACAACCTGGTCCTGACCCACGACGTCCCCGCCGGCCGGGCAGTGCGCTGGAGCGACGTGACCTACGACGCCAACCACCCGGCGATCCGCGTCCGCCGCGAGATGGAAGCCCTGTTCCGCGCCGAGCTCGGCCTGGGTTCAGCCGCACAACGGGTCGCCTGAGCGGCGGATGCGCCCGGCCGTTCGCGTCCGGCCGGGCGTTTCAGAAGGACATAGGCCCTCGGTGACGTCTCGGTCGCGCACTGCGCTCGATCCGAAGGTTGGCTGGTCGCCGTCCGCGGGACAGGGCCATGCCCCCGCATCCGCTGAGTTCCTTGTAAAGATGGCGCCCGAAAGGACCCGAACCTCTGGCCTCCCAGATTCCATGTCGGGCGGGCGGCATGAGCCATCACCCTGCATTCCACTCCGTCGATGGCATGGAAGGGTCGTTCGGCACTTGGCCCTCCGGGCCAGCGTGCTCAACTGCATGGCCACGGCCTCAGATCCCATAGATCCAAAGGACATCTGGCTCACCAGCAGGGTGCTGTCAGCCATGGCTAAGCGCCGCGACGCGCACCGCCCGGAAGCGTTGTGCAAGGTCGGGAAGAGGGCCTGATGGCTGCCTCGACCCGCCGGGCCGCGCTCGGCGCCATCCTCGCGGCCCCGCTGGGGACCGCGCCGGCCGTCGCCAGCGCTACGCACCGCCGAGCGTTCGGCGACCTCGCCCGAACCGGTTCGGCTGATCGCCGGGCACGATCGCATCGATGCCCTACGCGACGCCGCGTGCGACGCGGACGGCATGGGCCGCAACAGAGGCTTGGTCCAAGCCGCGGGGGCGATCCGGACGCGTGGCGGGCCTTCCGTCTCGCGGCTGCCGGACATCCTCCGCCAAGGCTGAATGCCGCGCGAGCCTCGACCCGCTCCCTGAGGCCGAGGAACAGGTAAGAGGGTCGATCAACGGCTACGCCGACCTCGACGATATGTCGGTAGCGCTCGCCATCGCGGTGATGAAGCTGGCGGAGGGCACGCTATGCGCCTGACGGTTGGCAATGCCGGTCGAAGTCGAGGGGATCGTCTATCCAACGAAGATGCGGATGAAGTCCGCGCAGGCGACGGCCAGCAGAAACAGCATTCCCCAGCCTAATTTGCGGATCTGGCGTTCCGCCTCGGAGGCCTTCGCTTCCAGCGCGAGGATACGCAGCCGCAGCCATTGGACCTCCTCGTCGGGGTTCATTCTGAGCTCCATGGCCGGCATCGCAACTTCCGATGGTAGGCGGCGTGGGCCCGCTGTCCATCCATCCCGGCCGCGCCAGTCCGTCATCGGACGGTGCGAGCCGACCGCTCATAACGGTCTGGTTGCAGGTTCGACTCCCGCTGCCCCGCCAGCGCATGCAGATGCCAGGAGGCGCCTGCAAGCACGCTACCGTGACAGGGCAGGGATCACTGGTTCGCGGCCCCGCGCGCATCCTGCGCGGGCGACAGCCGTCGCCGGCCGGTTTCGCTGTTACCCACAGCGTTACCCCAGTGCATGCGGCAGGTTTTGAGATGATCGCTAAGTGATGGCGCGCCCACCCAGCGACGTTTCGAACGAATTGTTTGACACGCTGGCTCAGTGGAACGCCTTCCTGGAGCACCGCAAGTCGCATGACTTGCAGGTGCCGCCATGTCCCTAGGCAGCACCTTTCATGCCGAAGCGGCAGCCCCGCCTCCCGCTAAACCCCGCCGAATCAGAAAGGCCAAGGCACCGGCACCCTTTAGCTTGCGGCTTTCGGAGGCCGAGCGCGCCCGCCTGGCTTGTGAGGCCGCGGGCGCTCCGCTCGGCACCTACATTCGCGCGAAAGTTCTGGGTGAGTCGGTCCCGGCCAGAGTCCGCAAGAGCGGCATCTCGATTGCCGACCGGAAGGTGCTGGCTCAGCTCATCGCCCTGCTCGGCCGTTCGCGGGTATTCAGCAACCTAAACCAGCTCGCCCATGCGGCGAACACCGGCTCGCTTCCCGCGACGGAAGAAACCGAAGCCGCCCTCGTCCAGGCGCTTGCCGACCTCCACGAGATTCGCCGCCTGCTGCTGATCGCCCTCGGCCTGAAGCCGGAGGCGCAGCCATGATCTTGAAGGGATCACAGCGCGGCGGCGGTCAAGACTTGGCCGCCCACCTCATGCGGATGGACGACAACGAGCATGTGCGCGTCCACGAGCTGCGCGAGTTCGCCTCCGACAATCTGCGGGGTGCGTTCAAAGAAGCCGAAGCGATCTCGCGCGGGACGAAGTGCCGCCAGTATCTCTTCTCGCTGTCACTGAGCCCTCCGGAAAACGCGGCCGTCACTGAGGCCGAGTTCGAGAAGGCGATTGACGACGCGGAACGCCGTCTCGGATTGAATGGGCAGCCGCGCGCGATTGTCTTTCACGAGAAGGAAGGCCGCCGCCACGCTCATGCTGTCTGGAGCCGCATCGACGCGGCCACCATGACAGCGCGACCGATGTCCTTTTTCAAAAGGAAGCTCGTCGGCCTCTCGCGCGATCTCTACCTCGAACATAGCTGGGATATGCCGCGCGGTATCGCGCGCGAGGGCATGCGCGATCCGCGCAACTTCACCCTGTCCGAATGGCAACAGGCCAAGCGCCAGGGGCAAGACCCGCGCTGGCTCAAGGCTGCTGTTCAATCCTGCTGGCAGGCGTCCGATAGCGGTCCTGCCTTCTCCCGCGCACTGGAGGAGCATGGCTGCTTCCTCGCGCGCGGCGATCGTCGCGGCCATGTCATCATCGACCATGACGGCGAGGTGCATTCGCTCCCGGGCGTCCTCGGTCTCAAAACCAAGGAGGTGAAGGCGCGCCTTGGTGATGGCGATGCGCTGCCCTCCGTCGAAGCGACACGCAAGACGCTGGCCGAGCGGATGACACCGGCGATCAAGCGACACGTCGCGGAGTCACGGACCAAGTTCCAGAAATCCGCAGCTACGCTCTCCCACGCCAAGATGGAGATGACCCATCGCCACCGGGATGGGCGCGCGAAGCTCGACCAGGATCAGACGCGCAGCTGGGACGCCGAAACGAAGGCGCGAGCGGCGAGATTGCCAAAAGGTCTGCGCGGCCTGTGGCACCGGATCACCGGCCAATATCAAAAGGTCCGCGCGCAGAACGAAGCGGAAGCCAAAGCAAGCCGCGACCGGCAGTCGCAAGAGCGCCAACAGCTGATTGATCGGCAGCGCGAAGAACGCGCCCGCCTCCAGGTCGAATTCAAATCCCTACGCAAGCATCAGGCGGAAGAGCTGCTGGAATTACGGCGCGAGCTTGGACGCTTCTTCAAATTCTCGCGCGGTCTTGATCCTGGGCCAGCCCTTAAGCGCGAGATGTCTATCGGGCTGGGTCTGAGCCGCTGAAGGCTTATGGAGACGGGCCATGCAAACCGGAAAGAGCAACGAGTTCGCCTTTACGTTGGCACTTATCGGAGCAGCACTATATGTAATTGCAGCTCTTATATTTACCTTCGCGCTATTCGCATCACTCTGTCTTACGGTGCTTTGTCTATTTGCCTGGAACAAACCGCTCAGATTGTTTGGCAATGTTCTGACGCCGGAAGAGGCGCGGGAATTCGTGGGACGCGGACTGCTTGCCCTAGTCCTCATCCCTTCCTTCGTTCTGTTCGCCTCTATCGTCCTGCAGATTCCGATGAGCGATGAGGTTTGGCCCTATCTGATTTTCGGTAGCTACACGGTTGGCTCGCTCAGCTTGGCGTTTGATGAGAGCAACGATGACGACGACCTTTCGCAGCTGCAGGTCCTGAAAGGATCGGACATCGAGCCTGCGCAGCCTGCGCCAGATACCGAATACCAGATTACTCCAGAGAAGCCTGCTTCCCCGCCCTTCCGCTTCGCCACCTGGGACGATGAAGAGGAGCTGCGCAAGTGAGCCTGCGCAATCTCGTCGAAATCCATCAGTTCCTGTTCAGCCTCCAATCCCAGGCAGCCCAGCGGCTCACCTGGGAGGATGCCGAGCAGGCGCGGACTGCCAGAGCGCGGGCGGAAGCGGCTGCGGCCGCCCGCCTTCGCCAGATGCTCGACGCGAACCCGAGCGGCCAGCTCGGGAACGCCAAGCTTAACGACATAGAGGCCCTGATCCGTTCGGGGCTGCTATGACCGTCCCGGCCCGCACCTACCGGAATATCCGTCGGGGGATCGAACTTGGATTCATCGACGGATATCCGCTCGTCTACGACGGCACCGAGCCGGTGGCGATTGATGCCCAAGCTGGAAAGGGCAAGCTTACCCGCTTCTTGGGCGTGAACCTCGTCTCGCCCCGCACGGACCATCTCACCAAGATCATCACCGATCCGAAGGACGGCGAGCTTGCCTGGGTGTCGTGGGTGACGCTCAAGCGCCAGGGCTATCGCGTCCTGTTCATCAACGCGGGCAACCACCACGGCTACCCGTCCGAGAGTTACAACATCAACACGCGTCTCATAGAGACGGCGGCGAACCCTGCCCTGCGCGGCATCGTCGGTGAGGCAGCCTATGACGCTGCAAGCTTTCTGGTCCCGCAGGACCCGGACTCGAAGAACCGCTGGGTGAGCCAGGGCGTCCGTAGCTTCTTCACGCTCTACAACAAGGTCACCGCCCTCTACCCCAACGAGCGCTGGCCCTGTTCACCAAGCGGCCTTTGGGATTTTTGGGGACGGCCGCGAGAAGAAATCGCCGACGATCTGCTGCTTTGGGCTGCCGATCGCCGCATGCAGGACGAAGCCGGTATGTGCCGCCTCGTAGCTGGTCTGACCGCCTCGCCAGACCAATGGAACGCTTATGCCTCGCTGATCGTCGAGCGGCTGCAAGGCTTCCAGCCGGGAATGGCTGCGCGTGACCTCACAAGCCGAAACACCTTCGATCCGGCCGATATGAAGCGCGAGCCCACTGCCCTCTTCCTGATCGGCTCGGCGCGCTCCGAGACCAGCCGGACCTTCGTCGGCGCGATGACGGCCGCCGTGATCGAGCGCTTTGCTGATGCTCAAGGCCCGATCCGCGCGCTCGTGATCGGCGAGGAGTGGGGGCAGCTATACGTCTCGAATTTCTATGAGGTGCTGACCCTCTACCGCCAGGGTGGGATCAACTTCCTGGGCGTCTTCCAGAACGCGGCGGCCCAAATCGAAACCCGCTACGGGCGAGAGACCGCGCGCATCTGGAAGAAGGCTGTGGCTCACACCCTTTATCGGGGCCTGCCGGACAGCGACACGCTCAGAGAGATTGAGCACCGCTCCGGCAAAACGTCGGTGATGGTGCGCGGCTTCAACGTGAACTCGAACCAGGTGAATGGTTCGGGCGACAACCTCGCAGAGCAAGCTCGGCCGCTGCTTCAGGTCGAAGATATCAGGTGGGCAACGAGCGGAGAGACCGCCCTGCTCGATGCGCGCGACTGGGGCTTCTTTCGTTTGGAGATGCCGGAATTTTGGAAAAGATTAGATATGACCAACCGGCTCCGTCTCGCGAAACAGCACGAGCGAAAATCGTAGCGTTGTTATCGTTTCAAGCGGGTAAAAACGACTTTTCCAGCCGTGTTCATAGCCCTCTGCCACATCCTAGCAGTCCAGAAGACGCCTTCGAGGCGATCCGTGCGGTAATCATAGATCAAGCGAGCAGCCCCATAAAATTCCACATCGTCTGATACATTGGCCGTGGAGCTCGACTGCTTGTAAAAATAGCAAATTGCAGGAGGCTGCAGCTTAATTCCTGGTATAGGCTCAATAACGATAGTGTCGGATCGTTCGATTGGTGTGTCGCGATTCGGATTCTCGAAAGACATCTCCAACGACCACCAAGTTTGCTTTATTTCCGCCTTCGATTTTACGACCGACAAATCCTCAAGTTGGCCCTCAGGCACATGCCTCATATCGAAGGAAGCATCCTGAGCGTTCGCGGCTAGAAGTAGCTGCTCTTGACGCGACCAATTCGAGTGAAGCTCAACGTTCCATTCGCCATTCAAGTCAGGAAACCATTTGTTGAGAAAAGGATACTTTCTCCAGATTGCTCGCCAAATAGGATTCCACAGAACTGCTGATAAAACGATCCAAGCCAGCCCTGGGATAGAAGCTAGTTTTATCTCAAAATGGACTAAATGTTCCAAAAGTCGCCCGAGGAACAATAATCCTACGAGCAGCCATCCGAACAGAAGGAACAAAACCTTTTTATCTAAAATCCTGTACATATCCTACGCATCATAGTTGCATTCGACCCGAAATCCAATCACCTTAGAACAAAACATGATCGATTCGGCCAGCCCATGACCCTTGCAAACGCACACGCACTTTTCACCGGTCTCAAAACGGACCCAAGCTTTTTAGCGAACCTGACCATATCCGATCGGGAGCGCAAGGCGCTTCTAGAAGCGCGTCAAGAGATTCGCACAACTTTAAAAAATGCAGCTGCCCGTATCCCAATAGACGACACCTATTGGCAGGCAGACTACACCCGGAAGGTCGCGGCGCGCCAGAGACCTCAGATACAGATAAAGTTCATGACACAAGGAAGTTTTGCATACGGCACACTGAACGCGCCTGCACAAAAGCCTGCACAGGAGATCGACCTAGATGACGGGATGTATGTCCCTGTCGATTTCTTAGAAAGCGGCGAGCCCTCTCTCGCTGCCAAACAGTTATTCAAATTTGCGGAAGAGGCATTGAAACCGTTATGCGAAAAGCAAGGGTGGTCGCTTGATGACACGAAGGATTGCTGCGTTAGAGTAAAACTCTGGCCCGGCGCGCACGTTGACCTGCCTATCTATTCAATCCCTAGGGATCGCTTCGTTCAATTGCGCGAAAACATGGAACGCACTGCGACTGCCAAAATGACGTTTGATTCCATCAAAGGTTCGTGGAAGCTCCCTTCGGATAAGATAATGCTCGCGCATCGGAACGGTGTTTGGAAGCAGTCCGATCCACAGCAACTCCACGATTGGGTTGATGAGCGCGTCGATCGGTACGGGCCAATTTATCGCCGCTTGTCACGGTTCTTCAAAGGCTGGCGCGATCACACCTGGGAAAAGTCCGCGCTGTCGTCACTCTGCTTGATGTGTGCAATCGACGAGGCGTTAAAGCGTATCGACGGATTCCCAACGGAAAGCCGCGACGATGAAATCACTATGGAAGTGGCTAAACTTCTCCCCGAGATTTTGGGGGGGAAGGTAAGCAACCCCGTAATAAAAGAACTTTGTATCAATGAATGGGATCAAAAGGACCGGGAGGCCATCGTGGACGGCGCCAAAGCGCTGCGAGATGAGATGACAGCCGCTCTTGAGCGGACCGGAGATGCCGAACAGGTAGTTATCAAGCTGCAGAAAAGATTCGGGGTTCGCATACCCTATCGCCCCGACGCAGTGAAGATCGCACCGAAGATAGCAGCAATCCAAAAAGCTCCTGCGGCTGTAGTTGCGGCCCCCAGAGTGACTGCCTCGACATCCGGATAATGGACCGCCGGCAAGCACTCCGTACAATTGACGCAACGCTCAAGGCTGCGGGATTTGTCTACACTGGTCCCGGAGCTTGCGAATACGAAGGTCCGATAGCCGTACATGGCAAACCTGTTCAGGTCTTGCTGAAAGTTCCGGATGTTCTTTTTGCGACCAAACCCATAATCAACTTAAAAGATCGTTCGCAGATCCCGGCCGAGACACTTGCGCATGTGGAGGAAATAACCGGGATCTGTTACGCATCCGGCGCGGGATTGCCGCTGGATATCTATAAACCCGGCGAAGCTATTCTAAGGGTGATTGATGAGGTGCGTCGTACGCTTGAGCTCTCGTATGCGGGTCGAGGCAAGCAGGAACTTATCGATGAGTATCAGCAGTATTGGAAACCCACCCTTTCAGTTCGATGTTTCTTGCCGAAAAAAGAAGTTGGTCGCAAGCGAAAAGCCTCCTTGTTTGTTGCTAGTAAGGGTGGCGAGCCAAAGTTTGTGGGCTTGTCCGAAGCAAAAGAACTAACGGGCTTTGAGGTCGGCGCCATCACGCCTGCACGTGTTTTGCCGGTGCAAGGCAATCTGCACCCGGCAGCTTCTATAACTATACCACACCAGCTAGCTCAGCTTAGAACGTGGTACGAGGGTCAAGCAGGAATTATCGACGGTCCCTGGGCGGAGATTTACAATTTCTTACTTGATGGCGGCACGTGTTTTTTAGCTGCGTCAAATGCATTTCTAGGTTTTCGTATCAGCGTCCCGGCGCATATTGCAGCGGCGGTAAAAAAAGGCAGCATCAGAAAGACGAGTCTGCCATCCATCGTGGAAAGAATGGCTAGCAGCGTGGCTGTCGAGCGACTTTCCGGCCGTTGGTCGAGCCTTCCCGATATCGTAGCGCGAAACAATCCATCAGATAAAAATCTTTCGTCATGGAAAGTGGCGATTGTCGGCTGCGGAACCATAGGTAGCCATTTGGCGCGACTGTTAGTTCAGACAGGCGCCGGATGTGAAAACGAATTGAGCTTATTCGATCCTGAGATCCTGACGGAAGGGAATATCGGCCGACATCTTCTTGGCCTAGATTCAGTTGGTGATTTCAAATCGGAGGCAACTGCGAAAGAGCTGAAGCGATTCCACCCACAAGTGAAAATAAACGCGTATGTTGACAGCGCCTTAGACCGTGTCGACTTGTTAAGAAAGCATGATCTTGTAATCGATGCTACAGGGGAATGGAATGTTCAATCCAATTTGAATAATATGTTTTTAAACAATGCTTTGACCGATACAAAGGCGCTGCTTCATTCTTGGGTTTTCATGAACGGGGCCAGCGTGCAAAGTTTTCTTAATTTGCGTGACGAATTTGCTTGTTTCAGGTGCTTGAAGCCTGTGTTTGACGGCCCGTGGCGCTTTCCAGCAGGCGACGAGCGCGATGAGCTGAATCTTCAGCCCGCGAGCTGTGGAGATGGCTCGTTCATTCCGTTCACCGTTGATGCTTCCACGACGGCGGCGAGCCTCGCCGCTCGCGCAGCCTTGGATTGGGCAAACGGTGCACCTGGCGCACGCTTGCGGACGGTTGTCGTGGATTATAATCGCGGTCGTGTTCAGAAGCCGCGCTCTCCGTCGTTCTCACCCAGCTGCCCAGCTTGCTCGCCGTTCAGGAGCCGGGAATGACGAGCGTCCTCATCCCACGTTCTTTGACGCTCGCGATGCAGGAGCATTCAATCCATTGGCCGAAGGGGAAAGAGCGCGGCGGCATACTTTTAGGATTTCGTAAAGTAGAGGCACTCCAGATTACCAGTCTAACATTTCCAGGGCCATGGGATTCAGCAACTGCGACTCGATTCTTTCGTTCGAACCGTGCACATCGAATGCGAGCCATTAGAGAGTGGCTTAGGTCCGGAATGACCATTGATTGGGTGGGCGAATGGCATACGCATCCTGGTTCCTCGGCGAGCCCCAGTTCTGTCGATCAATCAAGCTGGCGGGCGATTGCAAAGAGCTCGAACAAACCAATGGCGTACGTCATATTGTCCGACGCGGAAATGTATGTCGGGATACAGTTCCCCGGTGCAAGGGAGGCCCAAAAGCTTCACCAGCAGGAACAAGACGAAGCGTTTGTGCTGTTTGGCTAGTGCCGCTCGCCGGAGCGAGCACAGCGTTCAGGCTGAGGCGTTTCGGGCGGACAGCAGTACCGCGAGAATACCGCATCCAACCCGGCGCGAGGGTTGGCCTTGCGGGAGGATCAGGGTCCAGGGGCACGAAGGCTCTTGGTCGCGTCCAGGTGCGATGAACCTCGTGCAGGGTTCCAAGGGCGGCACACGCCTTTGGTCGATGGGGTCCAGGGGAGAGCGAAGTCTCCTCCTGGTCGTGGTCCAGCGGCGAAGCGCTTGGTCTGGGTGGGTTTCGGGAGGGGCAGGAACGCCACCTCCTGAACGGATGAAACGGCGGACGTTTTTGTGGTGCGATGAGGCTCGATGCCGAGGGAGCGCCGCTGCGTGGGGGATGCAACGGGGGCGCGCAGCGGCCCCCTTGCCAAGATTGCGGTGTATTACACCGCACATCTTGCACGTCGCGCTAACCGCTCTTCCAGGCTCAAACAGACGGTCACCGCTTCGGACGTCGCAGCCAGCTCCAAGCCCCTGCTCCGTGCCCAATTGCCGTCTAACACGTCTCTCGCATTCTGCTGGAGCTGTACCAATTTTTGGTATAAACTGGTAGCTAGAGGTAGGCCATGGCTAGAAACACATCGATCTCACTCGGAGATCACTTCGCGCAGTTCATCGACCGTCAGGTGGAAGGTGGGCGCTACGGCTCTGCCAGCGATGTGGTCCGTGCGGGCTTGCGCCTCCTCGAAGAACGCGAAGCCAAGCTTGAGGCGCTGCGATCCGCCCTGGCCGAAGGCGAAGCCAGCGGGGACTTTCTAGAGTTTGACAGCAACGCCTTCCTCGCCTCGATGCGCCAGTCTGCCGGGTAATAGTGCGCGTCCGCCTTTCCGCCGCCGCCCGCCGCGATCTCTCCGGCATATGGACCTACTCGGCCAAAAGCTGGGATGCGGCTCAGGCTGACCGCTATGTGCGCCAATTCGCCGATAGCTTTGACAGCCTCGCCCGCGGCTCTCTCAAGGGCCGCAGCGCAGACGACATCCGCACCGGCTATTCCAAGCTCGCGGTCGGCTCTCACCTCGTCTTCTACCGGATGGGCGCGGCTGGCGTCATCGAGGTCGCGCGCATCCTGCATCAGCGCATGGATATCGACCGGCATCTGTAGCAAATTCACCCAATCTTTTAGCTGCGCTGCTTTCGAAGAAAATAATGCCCGCTCGTTTTAGCGCTGGTCCAGTAATTTCCAGATATTTCGTCGCTAGCCGAGTTAGACAACTTCAATATTGCCGCTCCTTGATACGGCGGCCCAGATCCAGGATTTGTGTTATTGGGAAATACGTTGAAAACATAATATAACTGAGCCCTGCCAGAATTTTTGTCTTTTTGCGCCTGTGCTATTAGCGTTTCCGACTCTGATCCCGGAGAGGTGACTTCCATACTAATCGTCAAGATTGTCTGCTTGATATGTGCGAGCGCCGCAACCTTTCCAGATTTGCCTTCTGCGTTGTGCCAATGAATCTCCATGTCCCACGCCCCATTCAGGTCTGGAAAAATCCATCGATTCAGAGGGGGAACAAGCCACCATATCCATCGCCAAGCGACAATCACAATGAACGTAAGCAACAGTCCTAGACCTGTCGTTCCCGCAAATGCGATTTTCGCCTTCGATACTACGTCGGAGAAATTACCGTAGTCCATACCGTACAAGACGGCCGCTATCGAGGCCGCGGCATATAGACCGGCAATAGTTATGATAATCCGCAAGACGGGAAGAATGCTTATCATAGCTCGCCTTCGAAGTGTATCTCGCGTCCTTCCGAAAAAGTTGCTACTCCGAAACCGCGAGTAGCAATTCCTGTCAGTTTGACACCAGGAAGACACGATCCGAATAAGGCTGCCAAATACCTTCCACCAAAGGGCTTGCGTTGAGTAATAAGCGCTTTCTTCGATATGGGCGGCGAGAAATATTGCGCAATCTTTGTAACCTCCATTCCTTCAGAGAGTATATGAAAACCATCGTGATAGTCGCCAGCGGCCTGTGATATTTCAGCAAGATAATCTACTGTATCCTCATGAAAGTGGGGGTTTTGCCTGCTTCGCAGTGGGTAGATGGGCAGGCCTTGGGGGTTGTCGCAGACAATCAGTCCAATCCCGGAAAACCCAGGACCCGCGGCCTCCATTGTACTTTTCAAAACATCTGCAAATCGACAAATTGAAAATTCTAGGGATGCGGAATAATCATCACTCCGCAGTGCTGTGCTTCTAAACATGGTTCTCGTCATATCGAAATTAGTTGCCTACCATGGATCATAAATCAGATATACCCGGGGGTCGAGTTTCATCCGCAATCCGGATGATCTCGGCCACAAGGCCAGCGGTTCGCTCTGTCAGCTCGGCGTCATGTCGAAGCTGCTGCACAGGGCCAAAGGTACCCTCGTCCATCGTGCATAGGCGTTGAAGCCGGGCCAGATCGAGAGCCAGCATGCGAAGGTAGCGGAATGCGGCTCGCTGCTCGTCGGCCGTCATGGTGCGGGCCGATACCAGTCGAGAATGCGCAAATTTTTGAAGGGCCGACGCTCATAGAAAGCGCGAAGCTGGTTCTCCCATAGGTCGGCCCACTGCGCATGAAACGCCGTCATGTGGCCGCGCTCTGGTTCCGCTGCTGCCCTGCGGTGCGCCGCAATCCGGTGCTTCACGAATGCGAATGAATAGCTATAGGTCGAGTGGAGACGTTCAGAACGGTATGTTGTCATCCTGCGGCCCTTCTGGTGGGACGTAAGGAACGGCAATGGAAAAGATGCAGTTACGGACCTTGACGATATACGGGCTATCTTCCGGTATGAGGTCGGCTTTCCCGTCAATCCAGTAAGCGCGGCGGCAACCAATGTCGTATGCCAGCACATTATCGAATTTTTCTTGGTCTGCCGCCTGTTTGAACCATACGGCCCGGACCGCATCGGCCTCTTGCCTCGATTCCGTTATGGCGTCGCCAAAATGCCGTTGCCCGTGCCGGTACTGATAGAAGTTGACCCAAAGGCCGCGCCATTCCTCGGCCTCGGTGGCATTTTCGGGCCGGGCGGTTTCAAGATGGGCGGTCATTCTGGCCGCTCCTGGTGATCGAATGCAGATTCTACCGCGAAAAGCCGCGCTGTGAATCCCCTTTGTCTCGACGGTAGGTCGCCGGAGGCCCGCGCCCCCAGCGCTGTAGGGCCGTAGGCGGCCGGTCAGGATCGAGCGCAGGAACCGCCCTCCAGCTAGCGCAAGCGGCTCTCGTCAGGTCAGGGAAGCAGGCTCATCCGCGCCAGCCTTGTCCGTTCGCGGCTGAGGGCCATAGATTGGATTGGTGAAGAGCCTTGGAGAGCGGAGAAGCCATACGTTTACGATAGGACGCACGGTAGCCTTATGAGGCTTTTGCGTTGCAGGTTAGCAATTGCCGCGAGTCAATTCGCGGCCATCGGGTCTATGCGCCATGCCAGTATAGGAATATATTCTTGTAATTGTCGGCTTTGTGGCGTATGGTTCTCTATTCCCGCCCAGCAACAAAGAAGGAGGACGGCCATGACAATGGACGACGAACACCGCTTTTCTGAGCGGATCACCAAGGAAGCGACATCGGTCTCGATGGCCGACTTCGACCTCGATGCTTACCGTCCCTATCTCGATGGCATTGACCTCGACGCGGCTCAGGAAGCGGAGCTACTGCGGACCCTCTGGGACATTGTTCGATGCTTCGTCGAACTCGACGTTCCTTCAGAAACCTGGGGGCAAATTGTCGCCAGCCTGACCGAAGGCATCGAAGATGATTCGGCTCCGATAGAATAACGAACCGACACAGGAGACCACATTCAGCTTAGAGGAGACCGGCACATGACAACACGAACAACAAGAAGGGCAACGAGCCAGCAGACTCTTGCCGTGATTTACTGCCGGATTTCCAGCAAGAAGCAGGACCGTGAGGGCGATGGCCTTGCCTCGCAGGAGACGCGCCTTCGCGAGTATGCCGCCCGCTGCGGCTACGAGATTGTAGAAGTGTTTCGCGACAAGCTGACGGGCAGCGAGAGTCAGCGCCCCGGCCTTCGCGATATGATCGCCTTCGTAGCTGGCGATAAGAAAAACAGCTACCGCATCCTATTCGATCACCTCGACCGCTTCACTCGCGATTTTTACCTCCATGCGGATTTGCGCCGCGCGGTCGCGAAGACCGGCGCGCTGCTGGAGACGCCTGCGGGTGTTTTGGACGGACGCTCCTCGTCGCGCCTGATGGAGAATGTGACGGTCGCATTCGCGGACTATCACCGCGTCAACAACGCCGAGCAGACGCTCAACCGCATGAAGTCGCGTCTCCAGAATGGCTTCGCGGTGTTCTGCGCGCCGAGCGGCTATCGTTTCGGCCGCGTGTCCGGCTTGAACGGCAAGGTGCTGGTTCGGGAAGAGCCCACAGCCTCCATCGTTGTCGAAGCGCTGGAAGGCTACGCGTCAGGCCGGTTTGAATCCCAAGCCGATGTCGTTCGCTTCCTGGAGGAGCATCCCTCCTATCCCAAGCCCAAGAACGGCAAGGTTCCCCATCAGCGCGTGGGCGATATGCTCCGCAACCCGATCTATGCGGGCTACGTCGAAGCGCCCAAGTGGGACATTGCTCGCCGCCAGGGCCACCATGAAGCCCTCATCAGCCTGGAGACGCATCAGCGCATCCAGGACCGGCTCAACGGCCTGCGCTCGACCTACCGCACCGACCTCAGCGTCGATTTCCCGCTGCGCGGCTTCGTGGTCTGCGACGACTGCGATGGCACCCTGACTTCCTGCTGGTCCACGAGCGGCAGCAGCCAGCGCAAGCGCCATCCCTACTACCAGTGCTTCCACAAAGGCTGCGCGAGCTACGGGAGGACCATCCGGCGCGATGTGATTGAGGGAGAGTTCGAGGCGATCCTGAAAAGCGCCCAGCCCCGCCCGCAGCTCTTCCAAGCCGCAACGGCGATGATGAAGGAGCTATGGGCTCGCAAACAGAAGAACGTGGCGGCGGAAACGAAGGCGCTTCAGGCGGGCCTCGCCCAGATCGACAAGCAAGTCGATCAGCTGGTGGACCGCATCGTCGAAACGAGCGTCCCGGCTGTGGTCCGCGCCCTCGAAGAAAAGCTGCAACGCCTCGAGAATGAGAAGCTGCTCCTGCGTGAAAAAATCGCGTCCGGTGTCGTTCCAGCTGGCAGCTTCGACCTCCGACTTAGAACCGCCCTCGCGTTCGTCGCAAGCCCTTGGAATCTTTGGAGTACAGGCCGGATCGAGGACCGCCGCGCGGTGCTCAAACTCACCTTTGCCGACCGGCTTCGTTACAAGCGCGGCGAAGGATTTAGAACCGCAAATTTGACCTTGCCGTTCAAGGTCTTAGCGGACGTTTTTGGCGGTGAAATGGGAATGGCGCGCCCGAAAGGATTCGAACCTCTGACCCCCAGATTCGTAGTCTGGTGCTCTATCCAGCTGAGCTACGGGCGCCTGTCACGGCGGCGGGGCTTGGCCCGCCGGTGTGAAGGGGCTTCTAGAGGGTCGGATCGGGCTTGGCAAGACCGATTGTGCCGCGCCCGAAACGACCGGCTTTACGGGGCCCGGGCGCTCGCCTGCACGCGCTCCTCGGCGGCGCGGATCGCGTCCGGGGTGCCGACATGGAGCCACTGGCCGTCGAGGCGCATGCCGGACAGGCGTCCGGCCGCGATCGCCCGGTCGAACAGCAGGTTGAGCGAGAAGGCCCCCTCCGGCGTGTCGTCGAACAGGCCAGGCTGCAGGATCGCCACGCCCGCATAAATGAACGGGGCGACCTCGCGCTCGCCGCGGCGCTCCAGGCGGCCGTCCGCGTCCATCACGAAATCCCCCGCGCCGTCGTAGCCGAGGCTGGTGGCGGTGGGCGCCACCAGCAGCAGGGCGTCCATGCGCGCCGGGTCCCAGGCGTCGATCAGCCGGCGGAGATTGGGGGCCGGGCCTTCGAGCCAGAACGAATCCGAGTTCAGCACCACGAAGGGCGCGTCGCCGAGCAGCGGCAGCGCCTTGCGGATGCCGCCACCGGTCTCGAGCAGCGCGGCGCGCTCGTCCGAGACCTGGATGGCGGGCCCGCCCGTCCGGCGGGCGAGATGCCCCTCGATCAGGTCGGGCAGGTAGTGGACGTTGACGATCGCGGTCTCGATCCCGGCCTCGGCGGCCCGGTCGAGGGCGTGGTCGAGGAGCGCCTTGCCGGCCACCTCCACCAGGGGTTTCGGCACCGTGGCGGTCACCGGCCGCATGCGCTTGCCCAGGCCCGCGGCCAGCACGAACGCACGGGTGACGGCGGGGGCGGGCTCGCTCATGCGGGAATCCGGATCAGGCGTTGATGATCATGGTTTCAAAAGGTCTGGGACCTTTTGCGGGTGCAGGGCGGAGCCCTGCGAACCTCGGGACGCCGTCCCGAACCCTGCCAAAGGGCCCCGGGCCCTTTGGGATCCCGTTTCTTTCGCGCGCGACTCGATGTCGATAGACATGAGTCCTAGGACTCGGAGTCGGAAGCGACGAGGCCCGGCAGGTGCGCCGCGTGCCAGGCCCGCAGCTCGGCCAGCGCCGGATGGGCGAGGTTGCGGGCGAGATAGCCCTCGATCCGCGGCAGGTGGGCGAGATAGCCGGGCTTGCCGTCGCGCCGGTCGAGCCGGGCGAAGATCCCTAAGATCTTGGTGGCCCGCTGGGCGGCCAGCAGGGCGTAGGCGGTGGCGAAGGCGCCGACATCGAAGGCCGGGTCCCGGCTCCGGCGCTCGCGGGCGTAGAGGCCGAGCAGCCGCAGCTCGAACTCCGCGCTGGTATCGACACGGGCATCCTGCAGCAGCGAGGCGACGTCGTAGGCCGGGTGGCCCATCACGGCGTCCTGGAAATCGATCAGCCCGACCCGCTCCAGCCCGTCGCGCTCGGGTAGCCAGATCAGGTTCGGCGAGTGGTAGTCGCGCAGGGTCCAGGTGGCGCGGTCGGGGATCGCGTTCTGCAGGGCCGCGCGCCACAGGGCCACGAACTCGGCCCGGGTGTCCGCCGACAGGGTGACGTTCCGGATCGCCGGCGCGTACCATTCGGGCATCAGCTCCGCCTCGAACAGCAGAGCCGCCTCGTCGTAGGTCGGCAGGACGTGCTCGATGCCGTCCGCCACCGGCAGCACCGCCGGCAGAGGCGTGGCGTGGAGCTTGGCGAGCAGGCGCACCGCCTCGGTGTAGCGCTCGGGCCGGGGCGCGCCGCCCTCGACCACGGGCTCGCTGCCCAGATCCTCGAGGATCAGCAGGCCCTCGGGCAGATCCTCGCCGTAGATCCTGGGGGCCGAGAAGCCCAGCGCCCGCAGGCCGCGGTCGAGGGCCACGAAGGCGTGGACGCTCTCGGCCAGGTGCACGATGGCGCTGTAGGGTTTTCCGTCGCGGACCGCCGGGCCGTCGGGCCGGGGCGGGGCGATCATCAGCACGGCGCTGGTGCCGTCGGGCTTGGTCAGGCGCTCGTAGGCGCGGGACGAGGCGTCGCCCTGCATCAGGATGCGCTCGGCGATGTCCCAGCCGCTGCGCTCGAGCAGGCGGCGCACCGCCCGGGCCCGGTCGAGCCGGGCGCGCATGCCGCCGGTGCCATCGATCCGGGCGAGGCGCGCCTCGGCGCCGAACTCCGCCCGCAGGGACAGGTCGATCGTGAGCACCGGGCCGTCGCGGGGCGGCATCCGGTCCGGCCACTCGACCAGGGTGATCGCGTCCTCGGCCATCTCCTCGAAGCCGAGCTCCACCAATTCGTCGGGGTCGCGCAGGCGGTAGAGGTCGGCGTGGACGATCGCCCGGCCGTCGCGGGCCGTATAGGGCTGGATCAGCGTGAAGGTCGGGCTCGGCACCTCAAGGCGCGGATCGCCGGCGAGCTCGCGGATCACCGCCCGCGCCAGGGTGGTCTTGCCGCCGCCGAGGCCGCCCGAGAGCGCCACGACGTCGCCCGGGAGCAGGAATTCGGACAGGAACAGGCCGAGATCCTCCGTGGCCGTCTCCTCCGGCAGCACGAATTCCCAGGGTGCCGGCGGCGCGGATGCGCCCGCCGTCTGTTCGTCCCGATCGTCCCCGTCCAAAGCCCGCCTCCGAGACCCGAGGGCGCATGGTCTTAAAACGGGCCGCGGATGCAAGCGTTTCCGGCCCCGGCGGCGCGCTTCCCGCCCCTCCGGTGCATCGAAACCACGCTTCGAAGCGTCAACCGCCGGTTGGCCGCGCTCGGTCATCCTTGGCCATCGCCGCGGAGAATTGGCTGGCGTATCCCTTGCTTCGGCGCGGATCCCGCGCGTTTCGGCCCAGCCGAGGCCGCAGGCCGCGTTCCGCCCGCGGCCCTACCCCAACCCGCCTGATCCCCACACGGAGCCCCGCATGAAGCGCGCCGACCTGACCGAGAAGCTGCTCGACATCAAACGCGAGAAGGGCTGGAGCTGGGCCCATATCCACGAGGCGATCGGCGGCCTGTCGCCGTTCCTGATCACCGCGGCCTGCATGGGCCAGATGAAGCTGCCCAAGGCGCAGGCGCGGCGGGCGGCGGAGCTGTTCGGCCTGACGGTCGCCGAGGAGCGGATGCTCAACGAGGCACCCTATCGCGGTTCGATCCCGGCGATGCCGCCCACCGACCCGCTGATCTACCGGTTCTACGAGCTGGTGATGGTCTACGGCACGACCTTCAAGGAGCTGATCCAGGAGGAATTCGGCGACGGCATCATGTCGGCGATCGACTTCAACATGGAGATGGCCCGGGAGGCCAACAACAAGGGCGACCGGGTGAAGCTGACCATGTCGGGCAAGTTCCTGCCGTACAAGTATTACGGCAACGACGACGACACGCCGGAATACGGCTTCAAGGAGGGGTAGGGGCGACGCCCCGGCGCGTCCCCGTCACCCCGATCGCGGCGACGGGGAGGCGCCAGCCGACACGACGGACATTCCGAACGACTCCCCGCATCCCGAGGCGACGAAGCCCAGCGGAGGCCTCCAGGCAGCGCGCGGCCCGCTCGAGGGCGCCTTCGAGGCGCGCTCCGCCCCGCCTCAGGATGAGGGCGCGGGTGGGACATCGCCCTCACGCCGCCGCCGCCCGGCCCTCCGCCTCCAGATAATCCTGCACCGGCTGCGCGGGGCCGCTGCGCAGCAGCACGTAGAGGAACGGCACCAGCAGCAGGGTCGCCGGGGTGGCGAAGGCGATGCCGCCCATCACGGCGCGGGCCAGCGCGGCGTTCTGCTCGCCGCCCTCGCCGGTGCCGAGCGCCATCGGGATCAGGCCGAAGAACATCGCCGAGGCGGTCATCAGCACCGGCCGCAGACGGGTCTCGCCGGCGGTGATCGCCGCCTCCAGGGCGCTGCAGCCGGTGGCCTCCCGGTGCTCCTTGGCGAAGGTGACGAGCAGGATCGAGTTCGCCGAGGCGATGCCCACCGACATGATCGCCCCGAAGATCGACGGGATCGAGAAGGCGGTCCCGGTGATGAACAGCGCGAAGGTGATGCCGCAGAACGCCATCGGAAGCGCGGCGATCACCACGAACGGCTCGCCCCAGCTCTGGTAGTTCACCGCCATCAGCAGGTAGACGGCGATCAGCGCGATCCCGAGCCCGACCTCCAGGCGGAAGAACGCGCTGCGCATGTTCTCGATCTGGCCGCGCACCGTGATCTTGTCGGGCGCCTGCAGGTTCTTCTGCTCGTCCTGCACGATCGCGTCGATGTCGCGGGCGACCGAGCCGAGGTCCCGGTCCTGGACCGAGGCGAAGATGTCGAAGGTCGGCTGGATGTTGACGTGGTTGATCACCGTCTGGGTCGGCACCCGGCGCAGCTCGGCCAGGCTCGAGAGCAGGGTCAGCACGCCGGGGCCGGTACCGGCGGTGGCGGCCGCGCGCACGAACATCGGCGTGTTGCGCAGGTCGGTGAGCGAGGCGTTGCGGTATTCCGGCGTCTGCACCCAGAGCTGGTAGGGGATGCCGGTCTTGGGGTCGGGCCAGAAGTTCGGTGTTACCTGGTAGCTGCCCGACAGCGAGATGTTCATGTTCTGCGCCACCTGCTGCTCGGTGAGCCCGAGCTCGGAGGCCAGGCGCCGGTCGACGTCGACGTAGAATTGCGGCGCGTTGACGATCTGCTGGAGGTGGACGTCGACCAGGCCCTTGGTGTGCTTGAGCCGCTGGACGATGCGCTGGGCGACCTCCAGGTCCTTCTCCTTGTGCCGGCCGGAGACCTGCACGTCGATCGGCGTGATGACGCCGAAATTCAGGATCTGGGTGATCATGTCGGCGGGCTGGAAATAGGCGATCAGGTCGGGAAAGCGCTTCATCAGCACCGCGCGCAGACGCTTCTTGTAGAGCGCCACCGAGCCGTGGCCCTCCTTGAGGCTGATCAGCATCTGGCCGTCATTGTAGGAGACGAACGAGCCGTCCGAGAAGGCGAAGTTGTAGTTGGTCGAGGGCAGGCCGATATTGTCGAGGATCTGCTCGATCTCGCCCGGCGGGATCACCTCCCGGACGGTGTCCTCAACCTCGGCGAAAACCTGCTGGGTGGTCTCGATGCGCATGCCCGTGCGGGTGCGCAGGTGCAGGGTCATCTGGCTCGCCTCGATCTCGGGGAAGTAATCCTCCCCGACGAAAACGAACAGCACGCCGGTCATCCCGAAGACGCAGCCGACCACCGCCAGGGTCGCGATCCGGCGGGCCAGCACCGCGTGGAGCAGCCCGACATAGCCCCGGTGGAACCGGGTGAAGCCGCGCTCGAACGCCCCGTGGGCGCGCCCGGCGAGGCGGAACGCCGGCGCGGAGACGAGGCCGAAGGCCCGGGCGATGCGGCCCTGGCGGGGCGGGGCGCGCTCGTCCCGGTCCTTGGCGTGCTTCTGGGCGTATTCCGGCGCCACGATCACGTCAATCATGAGCGGCACCAGGGTGCGCGACAGCAGGTAGGAGGTCAGCATCGCGAACACCACCGCGAGCGCCTGCGGGGTGAACAGGTATTTCGGCGTGTCGGTGAGCGCGAACACCGCCGTGAAGGCCGCGCAGATCGACAGGGTCGAGATCAAAGCCGGCTTGGCGATGCCGGCGGCGCCGTGGACCACGCTTTCGCGGAACTCCTCGCCCTCCTCGAACAACCGGTAGGTGTTCTCGATCGCCACCGTGGCGTCGTCCACCAGGATGCCGACCGCGAGCGCGAGGCCGCCCAGGGTCATGACGTTGATGGTCTCGCCCAGCGCGGCCAGCACGGCCAGGGAGGTCATCACGCAGAGCGGGATCGAGATCAGCACGATCAGGGTCGAGCGCCACGAGCCCAGGAACAGCAGGATCGCCAGCCCCGTGAGCGCCGCCGCGATGGCGGCCTCGTGCAGCACGCCCTCGATGGCGTTCGAGACGAAGACCGACTGGTCGAACAGCGGCTTGATCGTCAGCCCCTCGGGGGCGGCGGCCCGGATCGTCGGCATCGCCGCCTTGACGTTGTTGACGACGTTGAGGGTCGAGGCGGTGCCGTTCTTGATCACCTGCATCAGCACGGCCTGGCCGCCATCGGCCCGGACCACGTTGATCTGCGGCGGCCCGCCGTCGCGGACATAGGCGACGTCGCGCATCAGCACCGGCTGGCCGGCCACGACCTTGATCGGCGCGAGGTTGAGGGTCTCGATCGAGGGCGGCGTGGCGTTGAGCTGGATCGGGTATTGCTGCTCGCCGATCTTGGCGAGGCCCGACGGCACCGTGAGGTTCTGGGCCGTCATGGCGTTGGTGACGTCGAGCGGCGTCAGGCCGAGCGCCTGGAGGGCGTTGAGGTCGAGATCGACCATGATCTGGCGCGGCGCCCCGCCGAACGGCGACGGCAGGGTCGAGCCCGGCACCTGCGCGAGCGTCTGGCGGATCCGGTACTGCGCGTAGTCGTAGACCTGGTTCAGCCCGTCCTTGGCCGAGGTCAGGGCCAGCTGGATCACCGGGACCGAGGAGGCCGAGTAGCGCACGATGATCGGCGGCTGGGTGCCGGCCGGCATCGCGGCCCGGATCGAGTTGGTCGAGGACACCACCTGGGCGATGGCCAGATCGATGCTGACCGCGGGATCGAAATAGACGCGCTGGACCGCCGTGCCCTGGAGCGTGGTCGATTCCATGCGGCGGATGTTGTTGACGTTGTTGGAGATGCCGTACTCGGCATAGGTCGTGATGCGCTGTTCCATCTCCGGCGTGGACAGGCCGGTATAGGTCCAGACCACGACGACGACCGGGATGTCGACGACCGGCAGCACGTCCTTGGGCATGACCACGATCGCGCCGACGCCGCCGAGCATCATCAGCACGGCGAGCACGTAGGTCGTGATCCGGAACTTGAGAGCGTAGAGGACGAGGCCCATGCGGTCTCCGCCGGCCGGCGCCAGGCCAGCCCCTTCGCGTCGCGTGCCGGCGCACCGGACGCCAAGCCTGTTTCGCTATCATGTCCGCTAGAGCAAGGGACGGGCCGCGACGCCGCAGGGCGGGCCTATCCGGGCGGATTGGTCGCGCAGATCGCCCGCAGCGCCGCCCAGGACGGGGCGTCGAGGAGCGGCGGCCGGTCGGCGGCCGGCGGGGCGGCGCGCGAGCGGATCGCGGCGGCCCGCTCCCGGGTGAACGGGTGGCTGCGCAGGAAGGCGAGGCTCTCGTCCCGGTCTTCGGCGATCCGCTCCAGGATGGTCGCGAGGGCGGCCGCGTCGCCCCCGGCGCGGGTGACCGCGGCGACCGCATAGGCGTCGGCCGCCCGCTCGGCCTCCCGGCTGTAGCCGGCGGAGAGCACGTTCTCCCCCAGCGCGACGATCACGGCCGAGCCGGCCACATCGCCGACGAGGTAGCCGAGCAGGTAGGCGATGCCGGAGCTCCGGATCAGGGACCGGGTCGGGTCCCGGGCCGCGACGTGGCCGAATTCATGCGCGAGCACGCCGGCGAACTCGTCCGGCGAGCGCGCCTCATCGAGCAGCTTCGAGAGGACCACGACCCGGCCGCCCGGCAGGGTCAGGGCATTGGCGTCGGTGCGGGAGCGGCGCACGCTCACGCGCAGGCCCGGCGGCAGGTCCCCGCGCAGCCGGGCCACCAGCCGGTCCAGGGCGGCCCGCCCCTCCGGCGCCGCGCAGGCCGGCGGGTTGCCGAGCAGAGCCCCGATCTGGTCCTCGACCAGGGCGCCGATGCGCTCCTCCACCGCCGCGGGCACCAGCGGCGCGATTGCATCAGCCAGGACCGGCACGCCGAACGCCGCGAGGCCGAGGAGCGTGATCCCGGCCGCCATCGACCAGAGCGCCACCGTCAGGGTGCCCCCCTGCCCGGCCGGCCCGGCATGCAGGTCCGGGCAGAGCGCCTCGAGGGCCGCGGCCAGGGCCTCGTCCGAGAACTCGACCCGCTCGGGCGTGTCCGCCGGCCCGACCCGCATCAACGGTGGGCGCGCATCCTCGGCCCGCAGGTCGAGGCCGTTCCAGTCGCGCCGCAGGTCCGGGCCCGACACCGCCAGGCGTCCCGCTTCGAGGCGCAGGGAGACCGGCACGGGCCGCGCGGTGCGGCCGTCGAAGTAGCGGCCCGCGCCGGTGAGCGCCGCCATGCCCGGTCCCTCAAAGCCCGATATCGATGATGCCGTGCCCGTCGAGGGCATCGGCCATGCCCTCGCCCAGGCTGCTGCTGGCGCCGCGGGCAGCGGCGACGATCGCCCCCAGGGCGGCCGCATCCGAGATCCACGTGGTCTCGGCGACGGCGCGCCAGAGCCCGGCCTTCAGGACGCGCACGTACAGGACCACCGAGGCGGCCAGGTACCAGGCATAGATGGCCACGACGATCGCCATTCCGAAGATCGGGCCCTCCCCGTTCTGCGAGACCGCCTGGCCGAAGAACAGCGTGGCGAGCACCGCCAGGACGGCCGCCCCGAGGGTGATGACGACACCGAGCTTCAGGCACTGGACGATATAGGCCAGGTACGGCCGGTAGAGGTCCCACGCCGTCAGGTGCGAGACGAGGCGGACCTCGTCCAGCCGGATGGCGCTCAGGAAGGCCCGGGTCTCGCGGGCGCGGTAATAGGGATACAGCACCAGGACCATCGGGGCCGCCACAACGAGCAGGACCACGAACACGGCCGCGAGGACCTGGACGACGCTGTCGCAGCCGATCGGCACCCAGTCGGGCAGCACTTCGGCCCTCTCCTTCGGCAAAGTCAGGGGGGCATCCAGCATCGGCCCGCACCCATCCTCGGCCAGGCCAAGGGCCAGCAGAAGCACGACCGGCACTGCCACGAGGGCCCAGAGCAGCAGCCAGCTCCGCAGCACCGCCAGGCCGCGGGCATCCGATTCCATCCGGCTCGTGCCGACCAGAGTGTGGCGGATGCGGTAGCGCTCGAGGGCCGCGCGCATGAACGGGAAGGCGAGGCCGAGGGTCGCGAGAACCAGGAGCCACCCGGCCGTGGCCAGAGCCGCGTAGGCCAGGCCCGAACCGTCCTGGCCGAGCCGGATGCCGCGCCACAGGGTCCGGGTGGCCCGGTAACGCCGCCCGCGATAGAGCGCGAACTGCCCGAGCAGGAACAGCACGCCGAAGCCGAGGCCGGAGGCGACGAGGGGGGAATCGGGCAGGAGCAGCGACAGGGCGGACAGGCCGGTGGAGATCGGCGCCAGGAGCACGATCGCCACGAGGAAGCCCAGGAACAGGTCGCGGCCATGGCCCGTATAGGCGGCGGGCGAGCCGTCCACGAGGGTGCGGCTCCAGAAGAACCGCCGCAGGTTCGTCGCGTACCAGAACCGATAGATGCCGAAGGTGACCAGCGTCAGCAGGAACCCCTTCACGACGATCCCGGTCAGCCCGGCGAGCGACCTGTCGAAGGCGATCTCGCCGCCGCGCTCGGGCATGTCAGCCGAAACCGTGTTCCGAACGTCCATCCCGCGCCCCACGCGGGCCGCCGATTCGCGGCCGGCCGGAAGCGTTGCGCATCGCGCGGAGCGGTTCAAGCAACGCCCGGCCCGCGCCAAGCTGTCGCCCAGGCGCGCAAGGTCGATCCGCCGGAGGCCGCAGGTTGCGGCGGGTCAAACCCCGCCGGACGACCCGCCGCCGAAGCGGCTCACCGCAGCAGCGCCGACTTGTCGACCTGCAGCGCCGCGCCGATCTCATCGAGCGCCTTGTGCTCGACCTCGCTGATGCCGCCGAAATCGGCCACGTCGGCGCCGATCAGGAACACGTCCTGGCGCTGGTCGATCGGCCGCTCGACGATGGCGCCCACCAGGCGCAGGTTCTCCAGGCGGCCGGCGCGAGTCTTGGCCCGGGCGATGGCCTCGTAGAGTTCCTGCTCGACCCGCAGCGTGTCGTAGGACTTCTCGAGGATCGGGTTGGCGCGGATGCCGCTGATCGCCGATTCGATCTCCTCCTCGGCGACGTCGCCATCGGCCACGATGACGTTGGCCGCGGCCGAGACCGCGGCCTGGAGGAAGACGGCATCGCCCGCATACGACATGATCGTGCGGCCGAACCGAAGGATGGCGTCCTGGAAAATGCTCATGCCGACCTCCCGTGCGGTCGGAGATGGCGGATATTGTGGCGGCCGAGTCAAGATCCGGCCGCGCTTGCGCCGGGGACTGATGGTCGGCGCTCGCGTTATGGTTTCGCAGGCCGGCGCATTGCGGCGCCGCATCCGGTTTCTGGTTGAAGGCGGCCGTCCCGCCTTCTCCGTCATTGCGAGCGCAGCGAAGCAACCTAGGGACGCGCTACCTTCGGGGATCGCGCGCTGCCCTGGGTTGCTTCGCTGCGCTCGCACTGACGGTGCGAGACCACAGGCCCCGCACCGTTTGACGCCGGCGTCACCGCCCCCGTCAGCAGCAGCGGAATCCCGAGGTGTTCCCCACACCGAAGCGGGCGTTCTCGCGGTTGCGGAAGAACTCCAGCTCCGACATCGGCGCCTGGTCGGGATGGGTCTGGCGGATATGGGCGGCATAGGCCGCGTAATCCCCCTGCCCCACCATCAGGCGGGCGCCGTCGCAGACGCATTTGGACAGCGTCTGGAGGCGGCGGCGCAGGCTCTGCTGTGGTTCCATGGCGCGCCCTACTCCGCCGCGGCCAGGCGCGGCTCGGTCTCAAGCGCGGTCCAGCGGTCGGCCCGCCACGCCTTCAGGCAGGCGGCGATGCCGAAGCCCGCGATGGCGACCACGAGGCCGATGAACAGGGCCGCCAGCACGGCGTCGATCCGGTCGTTGAGGATGATCTGGTCCATCTGGGCGGCGTTCTTGGCCGGGGCCAGGAGCTTGCCCTCGGCCGCGGCCGTCGCGTAGCGCTCGGCATGGGCCAGGAACCCGATCTTCGGGTCGGCGGAGAACAGCTTCTGCCAGCCGGCCGTGAGGGTGCACAGGCACAGCCACGCGGTCGGGATGATGGTCACGAACGCGTAGCGCTCGCGCTTCATCTTGAAGATCACCACCGTGCAGAGCGTCAGCGCCACCGCGGCCAGCATCTGGTTGGAGATGCCGAAGAGCGGCCACAGGGTGTTGATGCCGCCGAGCGGGTCGGTCACGCCCTGGTACAGGAAGTAGCCCCAGGCGCCGACCGCGATGGCGGTGGCCGCGATGCTCGGCCCCCAGGAAGTGGTGTTCTTGAACGAGGGCACCGCCAGGGCGACGAGATCCTGCACCATGAACCGGCAGGCGCGTGTGCCCGCATCCACGGCCGTGAGGATGAACAAGGCCTCGAACAGGATGGCGAAGTGGTACCAGAACGCCATCATCGCCTTGCCGCCGATGGCCGAGGAGATGATGTGGGCCATGCCCACCGCCAGGGTCGGGGCGCCGCCGGCGCGCGAGATGATCGTGTGCTCGCCGACATCCGCGGCGGTCTGGGTGATCACCTCGGGGGTGGTGGCGAAGCCGAGCTTGGTCACGGCCGCGGCGGCGGTCTCGGGGGTGGTGCCGAGCAGCGCCGCGGGCGAGTTCATGGTGAAGTAGACGCCCGGGTCGATCACGCAGGCCGAGACCAGCGCCATGATCGCCACGAACGATTCCATCAGCATGCCGCCGTAGCCGATGAAGCGGGCATCCGCCTCGTTGGCGATGAGCTTCGGCGTGGTGCCGGACGAGATCAGGGCGTGGAAGCCCGAGACCGCGCCGCACGCGATGGTGATGAACAGGAACGGGAACAGCCCGCCCGCCCAGACCGGGCCGGTGCCGTCGACGAACTTCGTCATCGCGGGCATCTGCAGGTGCGGGGCGACGACGGCGATGCCCAGCGCCAGCCCCACGATGGTGCCGATCTTGAGGAAGGTCGACAGGTAGTCCCGCGGCGCCAGCAGCAGCCAGACCGGCAGAATCGAGGCCACGAAGCCGTAGCCGATCAGCATCCAGCACAGCTGCGGGCCCGTGAAGGTGAAGGCCGGGCCCCAGACCGGGCTCGCGGCCACCGAGCCGCCGCCCACGATGGCCAGCATCAGCAGGACGAAGCCGAGGATCGAGACCTCGCCGATCCGGCCCGGGCGGATGTAGCGCGAGTAGACGCCCATCAGCATGGCGATCGGGATCGTCGACATCACCGTGAAGGTGCCCCACGGGCTCTCGGCCAGCGCCTTGACCACGATCAGCGCCAGCACGGCCAGCAGGATCACCATGATCAGGAAGGTGCCGAACAGCGCGATGATACCCGGCACGGTGCCGAGCTCGGCCCGGATCAGCTCGCCGAGCGACCGGCCGTCCCGGCGCATCGACACGAACAGGACCATGAAGTCCTGGACCGCGCCGGCCAGCACCACGCCGGCCAGGATCCAAAGCATGCCGGGCAGGTAGCCCATCTGCGCCGCCAGGACCGGGCCGACCAGCGGGCCCGCGCCCGCGATCGCCGCGAAATGGTGGCCGAACAGGACGCCGCGATTGGTGGGCACGTAGTCGAGCCCGTCATTGTGGCGCACCGCCGGCGTGAGGCGCTTCGGGTCGAGGCGCATCACCTTCTCGGCGATGAACTTGGAATAGTAGCGGTAGGCGATCATATAGACGCAGACCGCCGCGACCACGATCCAGAGGGCGTTGATCGTCTCGCCGCGCTGGCTGGCCACGATCGCCAAAGCCGCGGCGCCGAGCGCTCCCACGAGGGCCCATGGCCCGTGCCTGCCGATCGCCGTACCCATCTCGCGTTCCCTTCGATTGCCTCGCGCTCGGGGCCGCCCAAGGCCGCCGGCTGGGACTCGCGGGTCCCGGGCTACACCGGCGGTTTATCCTATTCGTCCGGCGTTGACGCAAGCGATCCGAGCTGTGATGCAGCTTCGCGGGCGGCATGACGCCCCAATCTGTCACATCGGGTCATCGGCACGGCCCCGACCGCCCTCACGGGCCGGCCTGTGGCCCCCGTCGCCGCCCGGCGTGAGCGAAGGAAGGGCGCCGGCGCGGTCCGGCCCTCGGAGGAGCGGACAACCATGGCGAAGGTCGCATTCCTGGGTCTCGGCGTGATGGGCGGCCCGATGGCCGGGCACCTGGCCAAGAAGGGCCACGACGTCACCGTCTACAACCGGACCACGCCCAAAGCCGACGCCTGGGTGAAGGCCCATGGCGGCGCCTTCGCGGCCACGCCCCGGGAGGCGGTCGCGGGCGCCGAGATCGTGTTCGCCTGCGTCGGCAACGACGACGACCTGCGCAGCGTCGTGCTGGGCGATGACGGCGCGCTCGCCGGCATGGCGGCCGGTTCGGTGTTCGTCGACCACACCACCGCGTCGGCCGAGGTCGCCCGGGAACTCGCCGAGGTGGCCAAGGCCAAGGGGCTCGGCTTCATCGACGCGCCGGTCTCCGGCGGCCAGGCCGGCGCCGAGAACGGCGTGCTCACCGTGATGTGCGGCGGCGAGCCGGAGACCTACGCCAAGGTCGAGGCGGTGATCGGCGCCTTCGCCCGCGCCTGCCGGCTGATGGGCCCGGTGGGCTCCGGCCAGCTCACCAAGATGGTCAACCAGATCTGCATCGCCGGCCTGGTCCAGGGTCTGTCCGAGGGCGTCCACTTCGCCAAGCGCGCCGGCCTCGACGTGGAGGCGGTGCTCGACGTGATCTCCAAGGGCGCCGCCGGCTCCTGGCAGATGGAGAATCGCGGCAAGACCATGAACCAGGGCAAGTTCGACTTCGGCTTCGCGGTCGACTGGATGCGCAAGGATCTCGGCATCCTGCTGGACGAGGCCCGCCGCAACGGCGCCAAGCTCCCGGTCTCGGCGCTGGTGGACCAGTTCTACGCCGAAGTGCAGGCCATGGGCGGCAACCGCTGGGACACGTCGAGCCTGGTGGCGCGGCTGGAGCGCTGAGGCTGGCACATCTCCCCTCGCCCCGCTTGCGGGGAGAGGGGAACCTACGCCCCGCCTGGAAAGCTGCGCGACTGCGGCTCCAGTTAAGACATCGCCCTCACAACCCAGCCGCCTCGTCCGGATCGAGCCAGCGCCAATCCGTGCCCATCTGGTGGCGGAACCATGTGAATTGCCGCTTGGCGTAGGCCCTCGTATCCGCCTGGCCGCGGGCGATCGCTTCTTCTAGATCCAGCGCCCCGTCGAGATGGGCGATCAGGCCCGGCACGCCGTGGGCGCGCATCACCGGCAGCATCGGGTCGAGACGCCGGGCGTGCAGGCGGGACACCTCGTCGAGGGCGCCCTCGGCGATCATCGTGCGGAAGCGGGCGTCGATGCGGGCGCGCAGCTCCGCCCGGTCGGGCGCCAGGAACAGTTTCTGGAGGTTCCGGCCGGCGAGCGGCCCGGGCACGGGGTCGCCATAAAAACTCGCGATCGGCCGGCCCGTGGCCAGGAAGATCTCCAGGGCGCGCATCACCCGCATGCGGTCGCTCGGGCGCAGGCGGGCGGCGCCCTCCGGGTCGTGCCGGGCGAGGTCGGCGTGCAGCGCCTCGGTCGGGCGGCCCTCGGCCGCCTCCCGTACCTGCGCGCGCACCGCGTCGGGGACCGGCGGCAGCTCGGAAAACCCCTGCTCCAGGGCCCGGAAATACAGGCCGGTGCCGCCGACGAAGATCGGCAGACGGCCATCGAGTTCCACCAGCAGGGCGGTGGCGTCCCGAGAGAACTGCCCGACGGAATAGTTCACAGCCCCGTCGACATGGCCGTAGAGCCGGTGGGGCACCCGCGCCTCTTCCTCGGGGTCGGGCCGGGCGGTGAGGCGGCGCAGGTCGCGATAGACCTGCATCGAATCGGTGTTGATCACCACGCCGCCGTGGCGCAGCGCCAGACGGGCGGCCAGCGCCGACTTGCCCGAGGCGGTGGGCCCTGCGATGAGGATCGCCGCCGGGCGCCCCCCGGTCTCCTCCCGGTCTGGCAAGGCGAAACTCCACGATGCTGGTCGCGGTCCTGATAGCAAACCCGGCTCGGCCGTCCATCACCGGTGCGGTGCTGGCCGGGGCGCGCGCCGTGCTCGGGACGGAGCACCCGCCGCGGATCCTGCACGGGGAGGTTGCCGCCGAAATCCTGGTGCCGGGCGATCCCGCTGACGCGGGTGCTCTGACGGAACGGCTGCGGACCGCGCTCTCCGGCGAGCCGATCGACCTCGCCGTGCTGCCGGCCGACGCGCATCGGCGCAAGCGGCTGTTCCTGGCCGACATGGATTCGACCATGATCGAGCAGGAATGCATCGACGAGCTTGCCGGGACGCTGGGTCTCAAGGACCATGTCGCGGCGATCACCGAGCGGGCGATGCGCGGCGAGATCGCGTTCGAGCCGGCCCTGCGCGAGCGCGTGGCGCTCCTCAAAGACATTCCCGTGACGGCGGTGGACGGGCTGATCGCCGATCAGCTCAGCCTCACCCCGGGCGGGCCGACGCTGGTGCGGACGATGCGGGCGCACGGCGCCCGCACCTGCTTGGTCTCCGGGGGCTTCACCCTGTTCACCGGCCCGATCGCCGGGATGATCGGCTTCGAGGAGCATCGGGCCAACGTGCTCGGCGTGGCGGACGGGCGGCTCACCGGCACCGTGGAAGACCCGATCGTCGGCAAGGCGGAGAAGCGCGCGACGCTGATCGCGCTGCGCGACGCCCTCGGGCTCGCCCCCGCCGAGACCCTGGCGGTCGGCGACGGCGCCAACGACCTCGACATGCTGGCGGAGGCCGGCCTCGGCGTCGCCTTCCGGGCCAAGCCCGCGGTGGCGGCCGCCGCCCGGGTCCGGATCGAGCACGGCGATCTCACCGCGCTCCTGTACCTGCAGGGCTACGCCGCGGCCGAGTTCGTGGGGTGAGGGTTCAGTGAAAGGTGCGGGTGAGCGTGATCACCGCGCCGAGGATGGCCAAGGTCTGAAAGCCGATTGCGCCGACGAGCCAGCGCAAAGTTTCAACTTTCGCGGACGCGATATCGGCCTGAGTCGTGAGCTGCAGCGCTGCGATATCGCCGCGGGTCTGGATCTTCAGGGCTTCGATGTCCCCGTGGACGACCTGTATGTCCGCCAGCGCGTCGGCGAACCCTTCAGCCTGCTCGGGCGACAGCTTCGCCTTCTCGCGCAGGGCGCGGGCGAATTTCAGGGTGTCGAAGGCGACGGCGGCCATGGCATTCGACAGGCTCCGAGCCGCACCGACTCGCCGGAGCGGTGTGCGGCACCGATCCGCCGCGTCAATGCAGCCGCTCCCATCCCCGAAAACGCGAAGGCCGCCGCTTCCTCTCGGAGCGACGGCCCTCGGTGTCTCGATGCGGGATCGGCTTAGAGCACCTCACAAAACTCCCGGTTCCCGGGAGCTCTCCCTTCGCACGCGACGGTGCGGCGGGAGTTTTGTGAGAGGCTCTTATTCAAGCCCGAGCGCCACGAAGCGCACGTCGCCGGTGGCGCTCGCCACCAGCAGCAGGACCGACTTGCGCCCGTCCTTCTTGAGGGCCTCGACCCGCTTGGTCACGTCGGCGGGGGTGTTCACAGCCTCCTGGCCGACCTCGACGATCACCTCGCCGGGCTGGATCCGCTTGTCGGCGGCGGTCGAGTTCGGATCGACGCGGGTGACGACCACGCCCTTCACGGTATCCTTGATCCCGAACTTCTTGCGCAGCTCGTCGGTGATGCCGGAGAGGTTGAGGCCGAGCGCCTGACGGGTCGCGCTCTCGGGCTCAGGCTGGCGCAGGTTGGCGAGCTGCGGCTTGTCGGTATCCTCGAGCCGGCCGAGCGTGACCGGCTTGGTCAGCTCCTCGCCCTTGCGGACCACGACCACGTCGACCTTCTGGCCGACCGGGGTCGAGGCGACGATCCGGGGCAGGTCGCCCGACGCCTTCACGGGGGCGCCGTTGAACTTCACGATGACGTCGCCGACATCGATCCCGGCGGTCTTGGCCGGGCCCTTCTCGTCGACGCCGGCCACCAGGGCGCCGCGGGCGCCGCCCTTGAGGTTGAGCGCCTCGGCGGTGGCGTCGTCGACGTTCTGGATGCGCACGCCGAGCCAGCCGCGGCGGACCTCGCCGAAATCGCGCAGCTGGTCGATCACGGGCTTGGCCGTGTCCGAGGGCACCGCGAAGCCGATGCCCACCGAGCCGCCGGTGGGCGACAGGATCGCCGTGTTGATGCCGATCACCTCGCCGTCCATGTTGAACAGCGGGCCGCCGGAATTGCCCTTGTTGATGGCCGCGTCGGTCTGGATGTAGTTATCGTAGGGTCCGGACTCGATGTTCCGGCCGCGCGCCGAGACGATGCCGGCCGAGACCGAGCCACCCAGCCCGAACGGGTTGCCGATGGCGATCACCCAGTCGCCGGGGCGCATCGTGTCGGACTTGCCGAACGGCACCGCCTTCAGCGGGCGCTCGGCGGTGGGCTTCACCCGCAGCACGGCCAGGTCGATCTTCGAATCCTTGCCGATGATCTCGGCCTTCAGCTTGGTGCCGTCGTGCAGGATCACCTGGATGTCGTTGGCGTCGCCGATGACGTGGTTGTTGGTGACCACGATCCCGGAGGCGTCGATGATGAAGCCGGAGCCCAGGGAGTTCGACTTGCGCTGCTGGCGCGGGGTGTCGTTGTCGCCACGCTCGCCGCCCTTGCCGCCACCGCCGCCGCGGCGGTTGAAGAACTCCTCGAACAGGTCCTCGAAGGGCGTGCCCGGGGGCAGCTGCGGCATGGTGCGGCTGTTGCGCGCCTCGACCGTGGTGGAGGCGGAGATGTTGACCACCGCGTCGGTGACCTGATCGGCGAGGTCGGCCAGGGAGGCCGGGCCCTTGGCGAAGGCCGGGACCGGCAGGGACGCGGTCGCGAACGAGGCGCCGACCAGGATCGCCGCCATGAAGGAGCGGGCGCGGGAACGGGGCTGCGCCTGCGCGCGGCCGAAGGGCGCCCGGCGGGCGCTCGCGACGGGGTGCATGGTCGACCTCTTCAAGAACGCGTTTCCGGTTGCGCGGGCCGCCGACCGGGATCGGCCGCCCGCGGATTGTCTCGCATCGTAATCCGCTGGCGCCGGGGCGCCAGCGGTCAGCGCGTCGCGCCGGTCGAGGCGGTCGGGTCCGTGGGCCCGCGGGGCGTGCGCGGCGCCGAGGCCGTCGCCCGACCCTGCGGGTCGCTGAAGTAGCGGAAGAAGTCCGAGCTGGGGCTGATGACCAGCCGCGTATCGGAGCCCTTCAGCCCGGTCTCGTAGGCCTGCATCGAGCGGTAGAAGCTGAAGAAGTCCGGGTCCTTGCTGAACGCCTCGGCGAGGATCCGGTTCTTCTCGGCGTCGCCCTGGCCACGCAGCTGCTCGGATTTCTGGGTCGCCTCGGCGAGGATCACGGTGACCTCGCGGTCGGCCTTGGCCCGGATCGTGGCGGCGCTCTGGTCGCCGTTGGCGCGGATGTCGGCGGCCTCGCGCTCGCGCTCGGTCTTCATCCGCTTGTAGACGGCAGCGGAGTTCTGCGCCGGGAGATCGACCCGGGTCATCCGAAGGTCGACGATCTCGATGCCGAGCGCCTTGGCCTGCCGGTTCACGTCCTCCTGGATCTGGTGCATCAGCTGGCCGCGCTCGGTCTTGACGATGGCGTCACGGGTCGAGCGGGCGAGCACGTTGCGCAGGCCGGAATTGGTGAAGCTGGCGAGCCGCTGGTTGGCGAGCCCGATATTGCCCACCGCCTGGTAGAAGCGCAGCGGATCGAGGATGCGGTAGCGCGCGAAGGCGTCCACCTCCAGGTTCTGCCGGTCGGCGGTGAGCACCGTCTGGACCGGCAGGTCGAGGTCGAGCACGCGCTTGTCGAAGATCACGACGTTCTCGACGAACGGCACCTTGAAGTAGAGGCCGGGCTTTTCCTCGCCGGTGGCGTTGAGCACCGCGCGGACGCGGCCGAATTGCAGGACGAGGGCCTGCTGCATCTGGCCGACGGTGAAGATCGAGGCGTAGAGCCCGATCGCGACGATCGCCGCGATGGCGATCAGGCCGGTGCGGAGAGCCTGTTTCATCGGGCGGCTCCCGTGGCGGCCGGGGACTGGGCGCGGGCGCCGAACTCGGTGAGCGGCAGAACCGGCAGGACGCCCGCCGCGGCGGTGCCCGAGCCCGGCTGCGCGCCGTTCTGGTCGATGATCACCTTGTTCACGGAGCCCAGGACCTTCTCCATCGTCTCCAGGAAGAGCCGCTCGCGGCTGATGGCCGGGGCGGCCTTGTAGGAGGCGTAGACTTCGCTGAAGCGGGCGGCCTGGCCGGTGGCGTCGGCGGTCGCCTTCGTCCGGTAGGCCTCGGCCTGCTGGAAGATCTGCGACGCCCGGCCCCGAGCCTGCGGCACCTCACGGCTGGCGTAGGTCTTGGCCTCGTTCTGCGCCGTGTCGGCGTCCTGCTGGGCGGCGTTCACGTCGATGAAGGCCGGCCGGACTTCCGGCGGCGGGTTCACCGAGACGAGCTGCACCACCTCGATGCGCACGCCGGCGCCGTACTCGTCCAGGGCCTTCTGGACCATCTCCTTGACCTCCTGGGCGATGCTCGACTGCTCGTTGGTCAGGATCGCCTGGATGTTGCGGCGGCCGATCACCTCGCGCATCGCGCTCTCGGAGATCGCCTTGATGGTGCCCTCGGGATTCTGGAGGTTGAACACGAAGTCGGAGGCCTTGAGCGGGTTGATCCGCCACTGCACCTCGAAGTCGAGATCGACGATGTTCTCGTCACCGGTGAGGATCAGGCTCTCGTCCGGGACATCGCGGTTGCGGCCCTGGCCGCCGGGGCCGGCGCGGAAGCCGATCTGGATGGAGTTCTGCGAGCCGACATCCGGCTTGACCACGCCGCCGATCGGATAGGGGAAGTTGTAGCGCAGGCCCTCGCCCTTGGTGCCGACGTAGCGGCCGAAGATCGTCTCGATGCCGACCTGGCGCGGGTAGACGGTGTAGAAGCCGGTGGCGAGCCAGACCGCGACGGCCAGCGCCGCGATCACCGCGGCGCTGCGTCCGCCGCCGATGCCGCTCGGGCTGCCGCCGCCATAGCCGCCGCCGGTGTTGCCACCGCCCGGGATCAGACCGCGCAGGCGGTCCTGCCCGCGCCGGAGCAGGTCCTCAAGGTTGGGCGGGGTCTTGCCGCCGCCGCCGCCACCCCACGGGCCGCCGCCGTTGCCGCCGGGCCGACCCCACGGGCCGCCGCCGCCACCGCCGCTCTGATTGCTCCAAAGCATCCTAGCCGTCGTCTCCTGCCTGCCCGCGCCCGGTCCGCACGCTGAGCGTGCTCCCCGGGCTGCGTCTCCCTGCCTGAACGGCCACGCTCACCCGCCTAGTCCCGCCCACCGGCCCGCTCGCGATGCGGGCGGGTTGGTTTGGCGGCTAAACGCCTGCGCGGGCGTCTCTTCTCGCGAGGCGCGGAGCCCCATGAGAACGCATGCCCGACAGGCACCTGCGGGTGTGCGCCCCATGCTGTCAAGGCTGGCAGGTGGGCACGCACAGGCCGGAAGACAACCGCGGCGGCGCGCCTCAGCGGATGCGCGCCCAATCGACGAACGCGAAGGCGTGCTCGTCGCGCGGACCGGCCGGGTGCGCCTCGCGGAACGTCTCCCGGAACGCGGCGCGATCGAAGGCGGGAAAGCGCACGTCGCCCTCCGGCTCCGCCTCGACCTCGGTGAGGTGGAGCCGGTCGGCATGCGGCAGGGCCAGGGCGTAGATCTCGGCCCCGCCCACCACCATCAACTCCGGTGCGGCCGCGGCCGCGACGGCGGCGTCCCAGTCGTGGACGATCTCGGCGCCCTCGGCGTGGAAGCCGCGGTCGCGGGTGAGCACCAGGGTGCGGCGGCCCGGAAGCGGGCGTCCGATCGAGGCCCAGGTCCGCCGGCCCATCAGCATCGGCTTGCCCATGGTGAGCGCCTTGAACCGCTTCAGGTCGCTGGACAGGTGCCAGGCGAGCCCGTTGTCGCGGCCGATCACGCCGTTGCGGGCGACCGCCACGACCAGCGCGATGGCGGGGCTCATACCGCCACCGGGGCCGAGATGGCCGGGTGCGGGTCATAGCCCGCGATGGTGATGTCCTCGTACCGGAAGGCGAAAAGGTCACGGACCTCCGGGTTGAGCGCAAGCCGCGGCAGCGGGCGCGGCGCCCGGTCCAGCAGGGTCCGAGTCTGCTCCAGGTGGTTCCGGTAGAGATGCGCGTCGCCGAACGTGTGCACGAAGTCGCCGACCCCGAGCCCCGTCACCTGGGCGATCATGTGGGTCAGGAGCGCGTAGCTCGCGATGTTGAACGGCACGCCCAGGAAGGCGTCGGCCGAGCGCTGGTAGAGCTGGCAGGAGAGGCGCCCGTCGCTCACGTAGAACTGGAACAGGCAGTGGCAGGGGGCGAGTGCCATCCGGTCGAGATCCGCCGGATTCCAGGCCGAGACGATCAGGCGGCGGGAATCGGGGTTGCGCCGGATCTCGCTGAGCAGCCAGGCGATCTGGTCGACGCTGCCGCCGTCGGGCTTGGCCCAGGAGCGCCATTGCTTGCCGTAGACCGGGCCGAGATCGCCGTGCTCGTCCGCCCACTCGTCCCAGATCGTCACGCCGTTGGCCCGCAGGGCGGCCACGTTGGTGTCGCCCGCCAGGAACCAGAGCAGCTCATGGATGATCGAGCGCAGATGCAGCCGCTTCGTGGTGACCAGCGGGAAGCCCGCCGACAGGTCGAAGCGCATCTGGTGGCCGAACACCGAGAGCGTCCCGGTTCCGGTCCGGTCGTCCTTGGCCACGCCCTCGTCGAGGATGCGCCGCAGCAGGCTGTGATAGGCGTCCATCGGATAGTCCTGCGCGTGAGAGGGGCCGCGGGCAAGCGCACGACCAGTCTATCCACGATCATCACCGGTGACGAAGGGGCCTGACCGTCGTCCCGCGCTCAGGTCGGCCAGAGCACGTAGGTCACCAGGGCGAGGTTCGACCAGCCATGCAGGGCGATGCCGGGCCAGAGCCGGCCGGTGCGCCAACGCAGCCAGCCGAGCACCAGCGCCAGGGGCAGCAGCGAGACCGGCCGGGCGAGCCCCCAGGACGAGACATGGGCGGCGGCGAAGATCACGGCCGTGACCAGGATCGCGCCGACCGGCCCGACCGCGTCCCGGGCACGGGCGAAGGCCTCGCCGCGCAGCAGCAGCTCCTCGGCCACGGGGGCCAGCACCGCGAGATAGAGCAGCCAGGCCACGACCGCGCTCTGGCTCATGAACGGCGACAGCGTCACCTTCCGGCCGAAGCTCGCGCCGAACAACTCGGCCGTGCCGGTGACCCAGGCGATGTGCAGCACCGGCCAGACCAGGAGGAGCGCCAGCAGCGCGACCGGCCGCATCCCGTTCGGGCGCTCGCGATCGAGCGCCAGGCGCCGGCGCCAGCCGGCCCGGTCGCGCCACCACGCCCCGCCCAAAACCAGGGCGGCGAGGTAGACCTGGCGCAGGGCGTCGACCGCGAAGGCGCGGTGGGCGAGGTCCACCGCGCCGAGGAACGGGCGCCGCTCCGGCGGCAGGAACGGGTCGATCCCGGCCCAGAGGTCGAAGCCGACCCGGACGCTGGCGAGGGACAGCAGGCTCGCGGCGCCGAGATAGGCCAACACGAGGGCGACGAGCGCGCCGAGGCGCCAGGTCGCCCTCCAGATCCGGTCGAGCCGGCTCGACCCGTCGGGCGCGGAACCGCGCGACTGCGCATTTCCGGCAACAGCCGCATCAAGAGGTTCGCCCTGAGACAGTGGCGCGACACGATCGGGCTTCAAAACCGGACCGATCCCCTCTATATCTTGGGAGCCGGTCGCGAGGCCGGCTATGGCGATAAACGGTCTTCGAAATAAACCTATCGGACCCGGGGGCGGTACCCGGCGCCTCCACCTGAGCCCAGGACCGATGGCCGCAAGGCCGACGGAGACGGACTGGTCTCAGGCGGGGGCGAAGCTAGGATCGACGAAGGCGTAAAGGTAGATCTTTCGCTCGGCATGGTTCCGCCGTTATCGGGCCGCTGCAAGAGTTGCCAACGACAACTTTGCTCCGGTGGCGGTGGCCGCGTAAGCGGTCTCCAAGATCGGTCTCAAGTCCTCGCGGTTAGCATCGCGTAGGCGGGGCAGGAAGGCGCCCGGCACCAGAAGCCTTCACTCATTTCCTCGGTCCGGCCATCCGCGGCGGGGCGCCGGGCGCAGACCGGGCTAGAGCGCGACCGCAGATGGCAGACGACCTGATTCGCTACGATCTCCTGGTGCAGGACGCCCTTCGCGGGGTGGTCCGCAAGGTGCTGACCGACGCCGCCCGGGACGGCTTGATGGGGGACCATCACTTCTACGTCTCGTTCCGGACGGAGGCGCCCGGCGTGCGGATGTCGCAGGCCCTGCGCGAGAAATACCCGCAGGACATGACCATCGTCCTGCAGCATCAGTTCTGGGATCTCAGCGTCAACGAGCACACGTTCGAGGTCGGCCTGTCCTTCTCGGGCGTGCCGGAGCGGCTGCTGGTGCCGTTCGACGCCCTGTCGGGCTTCTTCGACCCCTCCGTGCAGTTCGGCCTGAAGTTCGACCTCACCGAGGCCGGCGAGGTGCCCGAGGAGGCCAACGCCGCCCCGGCCAAGACCGGCCCGCGCGGGGCCGGCTCCGAGCCGAGCGAGGTCCGGCCGAAGGGCTCCGGGCTCGCCACGATCGGCTCGGCCGCTCCGAAGGTCCTGCCGGCGCCGGCCGCCCAGGGCGACAAGCCCGGCGCGAAGCCGGACGAGAAGGCCCCCCGCCCCGCCGCCAAGAAGGACGGCGAGGAGGGCAGCGCCGAGGTCGTGAGCCTGGACGCGTTCCGGAAGAAGAGCTGAACGCGCCGGGCCGAAACGTCGGCCCGGGGATTCATCGGTGGACGAGACTGTCGCGCCGCCGTCATGTCGACGGCGGAGCGCGCACATCGCGCGAAACGCTTCGACGAAGATGTGAAGCTCGCCGCGACGTTCTTCGACGCCACGGCCATTCTCGCGATCGGAACAGCGTTCAGCGTCCCGCGGATGTGTTCACCAACGACGGCCGGGCTTTCCCGCTCGCGTCCCTCATCCGACATCTGATCGGGCAGATCGCGATTCGGGTGTTCCTGGGCGCCGAGGCGCTTCGATCGCCCTCCGAAAGATCACCTCAATATCGCGGCGCGCCTGCGCCTAATCCGTCGTCGGCGCGGCTTCATGCGCCCGAGCCGGCGTTTCGAGCTCGGTGACGGCGCGGCGCTCGCCAGCACCTCGAAGGGCGGTCGTCACGAGCCGAGCAGTTTGACGAAAGCCGCACCGGCCCCGAAGAACGCGGCCGCGGCGGCGATGCCGGCGAAGCCGATGGAGAGCGGGCCGAGCAAGCGATCCCGACCGATCTTCAGGGCCTCGGCCTGAAGCTTCGACTGCTCCGCGATCAGCTTACGCTGCTCCGCCACGAACGTTTCCGTCTCGGCGCAATCCAGCGTGGCGGGCGCAGCGGTATCGGACATCGGGGAGGCTTCGTCCGGTCCACAAGGCGCGAACCGGCAGGGACTGCGTCAACCCGCTCGGGCCCGCAGCTCCGCCTCCATCCGCAAGCCGTGCTCCGGCCGGAGCGTCACCCGGTGGAGCGGCGTGACCGGCGGGTGATCCGCCGGCAGATGGAAGCGCACCGCCCGGACCACGTGGGCCAGCACGATCACCGCCTCCTGGATGGAAAAGCTCTGGCCGATGCAGACCCGCGGGCCGGCGCCGAAGGGCAGGTAGGCGAAGCGCGGGATCGCGTCCCGGTTCTCCGGCAGGAAGCGTTCCGGCATGAACGCCTCCGGGTCCTGCCACAACGTCCGATGGCGGTGGAGCACCCAGGGCGCCACCATCACCAGGGAGCCGCGGGGCACCTTGATCCGACCGAGGCGATCGTCCCGGGTCGCCTGCCGGCTCAGGAACGGCACCGGCGGGAACAGGCGCATCGCCTCCTCGATCACCGCCCGCGTGTAGGGCAGCCGCTCGACGGCGAAATCGCCCTCGCCGGCCGCGTCCACCTCGGCCTCGACCCGGGCCTGCGCGGCGGGATCCTGCGACAGGCAGTAGAGCGCCCAGGTCAGGGAGTTGGCCGTGGTCTCGTGCCCGGCCGCGATAAAGGTTACGATGTTGGCCTTGACCGCGAGGTCGGAGAGGCCGTTGCCGGTCTCGGGATCCTGGGCGGCGAGCAGCAGGGTCAGCAGGTCGCGGGGCGCCTCGCCCCGCGCCATCGCCGCCTTGCGCCGGGCGATGAGCTCGTCGACCACCTCGGCGAAGAACCGGCCGGCCGGCCGCGCCCGCAGGCGGCCGATGCGCGGCACGAAATCGGGCACCCCGAACACGTCGAGGGGGTCGATCGGCCCTACGGCCTCCAGGAACCGGGTGATGGCGCGCCCCAAAGCGTCCGGATCGCCCGGTAGCCCCTGGGTAAAAATCGTCCGCTCTAGCACGTCGAGGGTGACGCGGGTCATCTCCAGGGCGACGTCGACGGGCTTGCCGCCCCGGCGGGCGAGGCGGCGCCCCAGCTTGGCCCCGGCCGCGTTCATCGCGTCGGAAAAGCCCTGGACCGTGCGGGCGTTGAAGATCGGCGCGAGGGTCCGGCGCTGGAGCCGCCACTCGTCGCCCTCGGCGCTGAGCAGGCCGTTGCCCAGGCCCGGCGCCAGAACCCGGCGCTGGAGGTCGTCCTTGCGGTAGCCCTCGACATTCTCGACCAGGAGATAGCGAATCAGCGCCGGGTCGCTGACCACGGTGATCCGGCCCATGGCGCCTTCGGCGGCCACCACCGGCTCCTTGAAGTGGACGTCCATCCAGGTGGTGATCGGGTTCTTGCGGGCGGCCCGGAGGAAATCGAACAGGCCCAGCGGCTCGTGCAGCGGACGGGGCACGGGCGGGCGGAACCGGACGGCGGGCGCCCCCTCGGCCAGATCGCGGTCGGTTCGGTCGATCGTCGCGCTCATCGGCTCCTTGTCCGGCGGGAACAGAGCCCCGCTCTTGTCCGGCGCCGGGGAAAACCGGCATCGCGATTCACCCGCGCCTCATTTAAGTAGGCACCGCACTGCACCAAACGTAGAGGCCACGATGTCGCCCACCGAGACCGGAACCGCCACCCGCACCGAGTCCGACACCTTCGGGCCGATCGAGGTCCCGGCCCACCGGTACTGGGGGGCGCAGACCCAGCGCTCGATCCAGAACTTCAAGATCGGCACCGAGCGCATGCCAGCGCCGCTGGTCCACGCGCTGGGCCTGGTGAAGCAGGCCGCCGCCCTGGTGAACAAGGATCTGGGCGCGCTGGAGCCCAAGCTCGCCGACGCCATCGCGGCCGCCGCCGCCGAGGTCGTGGCGGGCAAATACGACGAAGAATTCCCGCTCGTGGTCTGGCAGACCGGTTCGGGCACGCAGTCGAACATGAACGCCAACGAGGTGATCGCGAGCCTCGCCAACGAGGCGCTCGGCGGGAAGCGCGGCGGCAAGACGCCGATCCACCCGAACGACCACGTCAACCGCGGCCAGTCCTCGAACGACACCTTCCCGACCGCCATGCACATCGCCGTGGCAAGGGAGATCAGCGGCCGGCTGATGCCGGCGCTGACCCATCTGCACACGGCGCTCGACGCCAAGGCCAAGGCGTTCGAATCGATCGTCAAGATCGGCCGGACCCACCTGCAGGACGCGACCCCGGTCTCCCTCGGCCAGGAATTCTCCGGCTACGCCGCCCAGGTGGCGCTCGGCGGCTCGCGCGTCGCCGCGACGCTGCCCGGCGTGCTGGCGCTCGCCCAGGGCGGCACCGCGGTGGGCACCGGCCTCAACGCGCATCCCGAATTTGCGGATAAGTTCGCCGCCAAGGTCGCGGCGCTGACCGGCCTGGAATTCACCAGCGCCGCCAACAAGTTCGAGGCGCTTGCGACCCACGACGCGCTGGTGTTCACGCAGGGCGCGCTCTCGGCGCTGGCCGCCGGCCTGTTCAAGATCGCCCAGGACATCCGCCTGCTCGGCTCCGGCCCGCGCTCGGGCCTCGGCGAGTTGTCGCTGCCGGAGAACGAGCCCGGCTCCTCGATCATGCCCGGCAAGGTCAACCCGACCCAGTGCGAGGCGCTGACCATGGTGTGCTGCCAGGTGGTCGGCAACGCGACCACGGTGAGCTTCGCCGGCTCGCAAGGCAATTTCGAGCTGAACGTGTTCAAGCCGGTGATCGCCAACGCGGTGCTGCAATCGATCCGGCTGCTCGCCGATGCGGCGGTGAGCTTCACCGACAATTGCGTGGTCGGCATCAAGGCCAACGAGGACAAGATCGCCGACCTGATGAGCCGCTCGCTCATGCTGGTGACCGCGCTCGCCCCCTCGATCGGCTACGACAAGGCCGCCGAGATCGCCAAGACCGCGCACAAGAACGGCACCACCCTCAAGGAGGAGGCGCTGCGCCTCGGCTACGTCACCGAGGAGGAGTTCGAGCGCGTGGTCCGGCCGGAGACGATGCTGGCCCCCAGCGCCGACTGACCTTTTTGAGTGCGGCCGGCGCGGGTCACGCTGCGTCGGCCTCCGGAACCGGGAGGCGATCCGTGGCCGAGATCATCAACCTGCGCCAGGTCCGCAAGGCCAAGACCCGCGCGGCCGAGGATGCCAAGGCCGAGGAGAACCGGATCGCCTTCGGGCGTCCGAAGAAGGCCAAGACCCTGCAGCAGCGGCGCAAGGCCCTGGAGATCGAGCGCCACGAGGGCCACCGGCTCGAGCGCGGCGAGCCGGAGCCCGATTCGTCCCCATGACGCGCGCATCGTGAGCGCGGGGCTCAGCAAGCGCTCGGTGGTGATCGCGGGCCATCGCACCAGCGTGTCCCTGGAGGACCCGTTCTGGGCGGCGCTCCGGGAGGTCGCGGAGACGCGCGGCCAGTCGGTCCAGGCGCTGATCGGCGCGATCGATGCCGGCCGGGGCGGCCAGAACCTGTCCTCGGCGATCCGGGTGTTCGTGCTGGACGCGGTGCGGGCCGGGCCAATCGGCAAATCGTGAGCACGATCCGGCCGGGTCGGTCTTCCGATCCGACGCCGCGTATGGAATCTGCGCGACACAACCACGCAGGACGCTCGAGTCATGACCAACCGCGAACCGCTGCTCAAGCCGATCCCGATCACCGAGCTGCGCCCGACCCAGATGACGGTGGGCTACCGGGAGGTCGCCGAGAAGCGTCGGCGGTGGCGCAGCTACGACGGCGAGAAGAAGAAGGCGTTCCTCGGGGCGCACATGATCCCGACCGTGCTCGGGCCGAAGAAGAACCACTACGTGGTCGACCATCACCACCTCGCCCGGGCGTTGCACGAAGAGGGCGTGGAGAGCGTGCTGGTCACGGTGCTGGCCGATCTGCACCATCTGGAGAAGGACGCGTTCTGGACGGTCTGCGACCACAAATCCTGGGTCTATCCCTACGATGCCGAGGGCGTGCGGCGGGACTTCAAGGACATCCCCAAGGCGATCGACGACCTGGCCGACGACCCGTTCCGGAGTCTCGCCGGCGAGCTGCGCCGGGCCGGCGGCTTCGCGAAGGACACGACGCCGTTCAGCGAGTTCCTCTGGGCGGACTTCCTACGCCGCAACATCAAGGAGAAGCGCGTCGAGAACGATTTCTCGGAGGCGCTGGAGAAGGCGATGGCGCTCGCCAAGTCCAAGGAGGCCGGCTACCTGCCCGGCTGGTGCGGCCCCTCGGAGGGCTGAACCGCCGCCGGCTCAGATCCCCCAATAGGGCGCGGCGTCGTAATACCGGTGGATCTGCTCCTCCCAGGCGCCGTCCTCGGCCGGGTCGGTGCCCTCGGGGGTGCGGGCGGGGGCGGCGCGCAGCTGCTCCTCGGTGATGTCGAGCACGTAGGCGTCCTGCTCGGGCTCGAAGTGCAGCACCGACCAGGGCAGCGTGTAGAACTCCTCGCCGAGGCCCAGGAAGCCGCCGAAGCTCATCACCGCGTAGGCGACCCGGCCGGAGATCTTGTCGAGCATCAGCCGCTCGATCCGGCCGACCTTGCTGCCGTCCGGCCGACGCACATCCGTGCCGATGACCCGATCGCTGGCGATCAGGCTGCGCGGCTGCCGCGCCGCGGGTTGAGGATTGGCCGCCATGCTCGCCTCCCGGGTCGTGATCGGCGTTTCGATCTCTGCCCGAAAAACGCCCCGGCCGTGGGCGACGTTCCGGTCCGGGCCTGCGCCCGCCCCCTCAGCCGGACGAACAGCTCCCCGCATGCCGATCCCGCGTCTCACCCCGAATCGCCGCGCGCGCCTCGCGCTCGCCGCCCTGATCCTGTCCGCCGCGGGGGCGCACGCCCAGGACCGCGGCAGCGTCAACCCGAAGCCGCTGCCGCCGCTCGAGCATCCGGACGCGCCCTCGACCCCGGCCAAGGCGCTGTTCGGACGCGTGACCCGGGCCTCCAGCGGGCCGGCCCATATCTACGGCTTCTACGCCAAGGGCTGCTTTTCCGGCGGGCAGGCGCTGCCCCTCGACGGGCCGAACTGGCAGGTCATGCGCCCGTCCCGCAACCGGATGTGGGGCACGCCCTACCTGATCGATTTCGTCGAGCGCCTGTCGCAGAAGGCCGCCCGGGTCGGCTGGCCGGGCCTGCTCGTCGGCGACATGGCCCAGCCCCGCGGCGGCCCGATGATCACCGGCCACGCCTCGCACCAGATCGGCATCGACGCCGACATCTGGCTGACCCCGATGCCGGACCACCGCATGAGCCGGGCGGAGCGCGAGGAGACCTCGGCCACCGACATGGTCCGCCCCGACCGCCTCGACATCGACCCGGAGGTCTGGACGCCGACCCATCTGCAATTGATCAAGGTCACCGCCGAGCAGCCGGAGGTGGAGCGCATCTTCGTCAACGCGGCGATCAAGAAGGCCCTGTGCCGGGAGGCCTCGGGCCGGAGCTGGATGTCCAAGGTGCGCCCGATGTACGGGCACAATTACCATTACCATATCCGGCTCGCCTGCCCGGCCGGCCAGGACGATTGCCAGCCTCAGGGCGCACCCGCCGCCGGGGATGGCTGCGACGACCTCAGCTACTGGTTCTCGGACGCGGTGCTGCACCCGAAGCCGCCCAAGGTGCCGCCGAAGCCGAAGCCCGCTATGACCATGTCGGCCCTGCCCGCCGCCTGCCGCGCCGTGCTGAAGGCGCCGTAGCCCGATGGAGCGTCACCGAATGCGGATCCGCAGCCTCCTGCCGATGGCGCTCGTCCTAACCCTCGCCGGGGGGCAGGCGTTCGGCGAGACGCCGACGGAGCCGCCGGCCAACGCCCTCAAGGCGGCCAAGCTCGCCGGGCTGGCCGGCTTCGTGAACACCCATTGCGAGACGCTGCGGACCGACGGCGACCGCTTCAAGAGCGTCGTCCAGGCCATGGGCGTCGATCCCGCGGATCTCGAGCGCGATGCCCTGCTGCTGCAGGCCCGGTCCTACCTGGCCGTGTACGAGAAGGACGTGCCGGCGAGCTGCACCCGCGCCGACGCGATGTTCGGCCGGACGGGCACGGTGGTCCCGGGCGTGTTCGTCCCGCGCTGAGGCGTTCCGACACGCGGCGCGCGGATCGTTCGCCGAACCGGGCGCGACGTGCTAACGCCACCGGATGCCCCGCTGGCTTTTCCTCATCCTCGTCACCGCCCTCGCCCTCTCGGTCGTGGGCGGCGTGCTCATCGTCCTGCGCAGCCCGAGGAGCAGCACGCCGCAGCCCGACCCGGCCGCGGTCACCGCGCCCGCGGCGCCGGCACCGCGGCCGGGCGGCAACCCGTAAGGGTCAGGCGGCGATCCCGGTCCCGACCGGGCAGCTCACCCCGGTGCCGCCGAGCCCGCAATAGCCCGCCGGGTTCTTGGCGAGGTATTGCTGGTGGTAGGCCTCCGCGAAGTAGAAGGTCTCCAGCGGCACGATCTCGGTGGTGATGTCGGGGAAGTCGCGCGCCCGCAGCGCCCCGGCATAGGCCGCGCGCACGGTTTTGGCGGTGGCCTCCTGCTCCGGGCCGTTGGTGTAGATGCCCGAGCGGTACTGCGTGCCGACATCGTTGCCCTGGCGCATGCCCTGGGTCGGATTGTGGCTCTCGAAGAAGATCCGGAGCAGCGCGTCCAGCGGCAGCACCGCGGGGTCGAAGGCCACCAGCACGACCTCGTTGTGGCCGGTCTGGCCGGTGCAGACCTCCTCGTAGGTCGGGTTCGGCGTGTAGCCCCCGGCATAGCCGACCGCGGTGACGAACACGCCCTTCGGCAATTGCCAGAACCGGCGCTCGGCGCCCCAGAAGCAGCCGAGCCCGAGCACGATCGTCTCGGTCCCCGGGGGATAGGGCCCCTTGAGCGGGTTGCCGTTGACGAAATGGGTCTCGGCGGTCGGGATCGGGTTCGGGCGGCCCGGCAGGGCGTCGGCGGGGCTCGGCATCTCGGGGCGCTTGCGGAACAGGAACATCGTCTCTGGCCTTCAGGGTCTTCAGGGCGTGATCCGAATATGGGCACGCCCGGTCCGGCGAGAAAGCTTCGGGCTTCCGTCCCGACCGTACAGACCGCGCGAAAACCCGCCGCGCCGTTCAAATCGCAGCCGGAGCACTGGACCGGAGCCGCAATTTCCGGCTTGTAAGCGCGCGAGGCCTCGACCCGCAGGTTGAGGCGTGAAGGGCTGAGCCGGATGGACGCGGGCTGGACCGCTACGAGCCACGTGCTGGACAACCTCCGGGCGGAGTCGAACCGGGGCGACCCGTTCGCCGCGGCCGTGCGGGCAACCCGGATGCCGACGATCGTCACCGATCCGCGGCAATACGACAACCCGATCGTCTTCGCGAACGACGCCTTCCTCAACCTCACCGGCTATACGCGGCTGGAGGTGACCGGGCGCAATTGCCGCTTCCTGCAGGGGCCCGGGACCGAGGCGGCCGCCGTGGACCGCCTGCGGGCCGCCATCCGGCAGGGAGTCGACATCAAGATCGACCTGCTCAACTACCGCAAGGACGGCTCGGTCTTCCAGAACGCGCTCTATGTCGGGCCGGTGCGGGACGCGACCGGGACGGTCGTCTACTACTTCGCGTCCCAGATCGACGTGAGCGAACACTACGCCCTCACCGCCGAGATCGCGCGGCTGAAGGCCGAACTCGCCGAGGCCCGCGCCCAGCTCGCGGCGCGGTAGGGCCGCGCCCTCAGGGCTTCGTCAGGAACCCGATCGGCTCCCGGCCCGGCTGGCCGAGCCAGAGCAGGACCGCGCCTAGCCCCAGCCCGATCAGCGAGGCCGGGGCGAGGGTCAGCGGCAGGCCCAGCAGGTGCCAGAGCCAGGGCGCAGCCCCTTCGAGGCTGCCCTGCAGAGTGCCGGACTTGTCCTTGGACAGGGTGGCGATCACGTCCGAGAGCGGCGTCACCCGCAGGCCATTGTTGGCGATCGAGCGGGCGCCGTCATAGACCAGCGCGACGAAGCCGCCGGCCATCAGCAGGAAGCCCAGGACGCGGGCCAGGAAGCGGAACATCGCGGGGTCTTCTGAGCCATGCCTGCGCGCCCGGGCGGGCGCCCGAACCGGGAGTATGGGGCCGGGCCGCCCGGTGCAAGCCGCGGCACGCAGGGACTCGCCTGCGGCGCGCTCGGAGTCGCCTGCGGCACGCACAAGGTGCGCTGCGGCATAGGCGCGGTTGCCGCCCCAAGGGGGCCATGCCACAGGGACGCCCGGCGGCGGAGGGTCGTCGAGGACAGACGATCTTGGACGTGCACGCCCAGAAGCCCGGCCTGGTGATCTTCGATTGCGACGGCGTCCTTGTCGACAGCGAGCCGCTGAGCCTCGCCTGCCTGACCGCCGGCCTCAACCGGATCGGCGTCGCCATCGAGTTCGAGACCGTGCGGGCGCGCTTCACCGGCACCTCCATGGTGTCGATCATGGAGCACATCGCGCGCGATTACGGCGTCACCGCACCCCCGGGCTTCGTCGAGGCGGTCAAGGCGGAGACGCTCGCCCTGTTCGATGCCGAGCTGCGGGCGATGCGCGGCGTTGCGGAGGCGGTCGCGGCCCTGGGCCTGCCGTCCTGCGTCGCGTCGAGCAGCGACCCGGTGCGGCTGCGCCATTCCCTGAGCCTGACCGGGCTGCTGCCGCTGTTCGGCGAGAACGTCTTCTCCTCGGCGCAGGTCGCCCGGGGCAAGCCCTTCCCCGACCTGTTCCTGTTCGCCGCCGCGCGCATGGGCGCGGCGCCGGAAACCTGCCTGGTGATCGAGGACAGCGTGCCCGGCGTCACCGCGGCGAGGAGCGCCGGCATGCGGGTCGCGGGCTTCACCGGCGGCGGCCATTGGGGCCACGACCCGGCGGGGGCCGACCTGGTGCGGGCCGGTGCCGGCCGGGTCTTCTCGGATTTCGCGGACCTCGCCGCGGTGATCGCCGGGGCCTGAACCATCGCGTCTCCCGGGCGGCCGGGCGGGACCGGTTTCCTGCCAAGCCGGCGCCGAAAATCGGAAGCGCGTTCCGTTGACGGGCCGGCGCCCCGGGCCCATCTTTGCCCTCGCCGAACGGGGCGGACGTCCTGGCCCGCCCCCACGGCCGCGGTGATTTGAGAAGCGTAGCTTGCGCCGCGTCATCAAACGCTAAAGCACTGCGACGGCGCACGCGCCGCGCGGTCCTTCAGTCTGGAGGACATTGGATGTCGATCCGAACCGGCTCCTTTCGCCACCCGCTCCGTGATGCGCACGGTGCCCCGACCTGCTGGCGGCGCTGTCGACTCCGAGCGGATGACGCGCCCATGGCCCGCGGTTTCGCGTCGAAACCGGGCCTGCGCGCCAAAGCCTGAACGGGCCGCGATCCGGCCCGACACGGCAGGCCCGCCGGGCGCACGCGCTGCCCGATCGGCGATAGCGCGTTCGTCACATCAAGGGGCTAGAGACCCGCACGATCGACGTGATCGGCGAGACCTGAGCCGCACCGAACCTTCGCAGCACTTCCCGCATTCCGGCACGGCCCTGGCGCCGGCCAAGGCAGGATTCCGTCCCATGCACAGTCTCGATGTCGGGCTTCCGCCGACAAACCGTCCCGACCCCTTCACCGACGACCTCGCCCCCGAAGACGTCACGCTCTCCGACCGGACGGCGGCGGATCGGGCCGAGCCGCCGCGGGTGATCGAGATCGGCGAGGTCACCGCCGGCATCGCCGTGCCCGAGGGGCGCGGCGTGCGGTTCTTCTCGTCGTCACGGGATTTCGACGGCCTCGACGGCGCCGTGTTCCGCAACGCCGAGCAGGCGGCCCGCGCCGCCCGCGAGCGGGCTGCGGCCCGGGCTCGTGCGAACGCCCGCGGCGGCCAGGCGGCGGAGATCCGGCGCCGCCGGGCCTGACCCGGCCGTTACTTGGCGCACTCGTCCCGGGTGCGCTTCATCGCCTCCGCGAACCCGGCGAGCGCGTATTCGTCGCTCGTCGGGTTGCCGCGCAGCGAGGTGGTCTTGATCACGAGCTTCGGGTTGCGCGCGCTCATCTCGGAGACCACCCGGGCCTCCTCGGCCGGGTTCTGCAGCCAGGCATTGCCGTCCTTCACGACGAGGCCGTAGCGTCCGGTGCCGAGGTTGAGGGTTGGGTCGGTCGGCGCGGCCGCCGAGCCCGGCTTGATCTGGGAGGCCGCGGGCTTCGACGGGAAGCCCAGCATCACCGCGACCTCGTTCTGGACGTTCTCGCCCTTGCGCACGCTCACGAACAGGTAGGCGGTGTCGCGCTTGAGGGTCTTGGGCGAGCGCGCCTGCGGCTGGGCGATGGCGTAGCAGAGCTTGGCGCGGCCATCGCCGTTCACGAACACGTTCCAGTCGCCGAAGATCGCCACCGGGGTGGCCTGCTGCATCCCGGGGGGCGTCGCGGCCTTCCTCTCGGCCCGCGGGGCGCGTTCGCGACGCGACCGGCGCCCGCGCTTCGCCGGCTCAGCATCCGAGAAGCCGTCCGGCTCCGCCTGCTGAGCCTGAACCGCCGTCGCCGATAAGGCCGCTGCGCCGACCGTGGCCCCGACGAGGCCCGTGACGAGACCGGAGGCGAGCAGGGCGAGGGCTCCGACCGGGAGCAGGCGGGGGACGCGGACCATCTTCACTTCCTGACGACGGGCGGCCCCATAGAGGGCCGAACCGGGGATCTGGATGAGTGAAGCCCGCGCAAAAAGTCGGCAAGATGGCAGCCAAGCTCGCTTGCGGCCAAGATGGGGCGGCGGTTCAGACCGCCCGCACCTCTGCGGCCAAAGCGGCGATCACCGCCGGCGGGACCGAGACGGGTTCGGGCGGGGCCACGCGGGACGCGACCGCGTTCGGCTGGGCCGGCGGCAGCGGGCGCTTGCGAGGCGGGTCGTTATAGGGGGTGTTGTAGCCTTTGCGGACGGCCGACCAGTAGGTTTCGCGGGTCAGGCCGGAACCGGTCAGGGCAGCATCGATCATGGCGGTCGCCCGTGCCGCGAGTTCGGGCACGTCTTCCGGCTTCAGCCAACTCTCGACAGGCATCATGCGATCTCCGATCCACACAGCCGAGCTTCTAACGGGCCGGACTTAGCCAGACGGTGAACGCGCAGGCCCCCGGATGGTTGCGATGCACAAATTCGTGCCGAGCCTGTGGGTTGGTGTGGGTAGCTGAGCCTGTGTCGAAGCCTGGCCGGCCCCGCTGCCCCGGTCGGATGCACCTGCCTTGTAACGCACCGCCCCCGTGTAAGGCTGCGCATAGATCAGCGCACGAGTTTCGCGATGCCTGCGAGCACGGCCATGACGATTCGGGTTTCGCCCGAAATCAAGTCGACGCTCGAACGCATCGCGATCGACACCCGGCGCAGTACATCGTTTCTCGCTGCTGAGGCCGTGTCCGCCTGCGTCGAGCGCGAACTGCAAAGTCTCGATGGCATCAAGCGCGGCCTGGCGGATGCCAGACTCGGCCACGTCGTGCCGCACGACGATGCGATGGCCGAAATCCACGCCGTCATCGATGCGGCGGAGGCCGCCCGTGATGCCGACATGTGAGGCGGCCGGTTTTCTGGTCTCGCTCGGCGCTGGACGACATCAAGGAACAGATCGCCTTCATCGCCCGGGATAGTCCAGCGGTCGCGACAGGTCGCAGAGCGCAATCGGGACGCCGGCGCGGCTCTCGGTGAGACGGCAACGGGTCGACCGGACCCGGCACCTTCGAGAAGTCCCTTGTCCGGTTGCCTTACATCGTCGCGTACGCGCTGGAGCCGGTTACGGGCCGGGACAGCGTCCTGACCTTGCGCGTGATCCACACGGCGCGGCGCTGGCAGGCCGGCGCATGGCCGACCTGACCGTTCCGGTTCGGCTGGCCCCCGAGTCTCCGAGGCGCGCTACGGGCGATGAACGATCACCCGAAATCCCTCCTCCGGGCTCGGCGCCACGAAGTACTGGGTGAACAGGTCGAATTGCGCATCCGTGACCGTGAAATCGTGCGTTCCAGACGCATTCCGCGCCCGTAGGCGGGCCCTGCACACGTCATCGGCGACGTCGAGGTAGTGGAGCCGATGGGCGACGCCCGCTTCCTCGAACAGCGTGCGCATCCAGGCCCGGCTGGCGACGGTATTGGCGGGGAAATCCAGCACCACCGAGAGCCCGGCGCGGAGCAGGTCCACCACGTGCGGCCCCATCACGCTCCGCAGGCGGGTCGAATGCCGCACGTAGTCGGCCAGGTCGGCCTGCTCGTCGGGATAGAGCCGAGCGAGCCAGCGATCTTCGGCCACCACGATGGTGCCGGGCGTCGCGCCGAGGCTGGCGGTCAGCGTCGATTTTCCGGCGGCGATCTTACCGCAGACGAGATGCAGCGTCGGTTCCTGGGCAGGCATGGGGTTCGACCTTGGGGACGGCGCATCGGGCGCCGAGACGGTCACGGGCGGGCAGACCCGGCCTGACGGATCAGGCCGGGTCGGGAATTCGGCTGCGGATCGCAGCGCTCGCGCGGTGAATCGACAAGGTCATGGACGATTGATGCCAGGTCTCGGAATCGGTGACCAGGGGGCCGATGACGGCCTGAGAACGCGCTGCGGCAACCGATCGAGGCCGCCCGCGCATCGAGACGAGAGGCGCCGATGTCGACATCAGCGGAATGCGCAGCCGGTGGAGAAGCTTTCCGAAACATCGGGGGTCAGCGTCCACGATCGGATCCACAAACCAAGAGTTGAATTTGCCAAGGCCGCAAGCACAACCTATGTATTTCTTGTCGGCATCGCCCGAATCCGTCGGCGAACGACAGTTCCGCGCGGCAGGTGGCCATGGTTGGATCCGTGAACCGGGTGGCGGCACCAGAAGGGCCTCAGCGCCCGGTCGCACACAAGGTGACGATCCCGGGCGTCGCGGCCGACGCCCGCGGGACAGCGGGCGGAAGCGCGCAGGAGGGCGGGGCCGACGCACAGCCGGATGAAGAGGCGGTGCTGCCGCCTCCGGAGCGGCTGGGCTACGCCAAACTGTCCCAGATCAGCAGCGTGCTGACCACCCTGGCCTCGGCCCGGACCAGCCAGCGGGACCGCGCCGCCTTCGCTCTCCAGGAAGCCGAGCGGAAGCTCCGGCGCCTGAAGGCCGAAGCCCTGGCGGCGGAGGCTTCCGGGGACAGGAAGGCGGCGGCCCGGATCGTCCAGGATCTGGCCCAGGTCGCCCATGAGATCGCTGACGCCGCCCGGGACTATGCCGCCGCCGGCGGTGAGCCGGGCCTCATGGAAGCCAGCCTCACCGAGGTTGCGGCGGGGATCGATCCCGGCGCGGCACTCGAGTCGGATGCGTCGAGCTCCGAGCGGCCGGAAACCGCTGCCGGCGCGCGCGCGGACGAGCCGGGCATGGCCGAAGCCCCCAACGATGCGGCGGATGATCTGAGCGCGGCATCCCCCGATCCGACAACCGACGAGTTCGACCCGTCCCGCACCCTGCCGGAGGATGAAGCCTATCCCGGCGCGCTGCTGCGGCACGAGCCGGACGACCACGGCGACGATTCGGTCGAGGCCCACGCACACGAACTGCTGGACGAGGCCGTGACGCTGAAACAGGCGATGGCGCGGGTGCTGCGCAGCCCACCGGCCGATGCGGAGACGACCGTTCCGACGATCCCGCCCAACCCGCCCGTCGAGACCGGCCCGGCCCGCCGGACCGGACTGGGAGCCCTGGTCACCCGGCTTGGCGCGCGGGCCTGAAGGCCGGTCGGGCGGTCGCCGCGCTCAGCCGAGCCGCTCGATCCACCCTTGCGCCTGCGCCCGGACATTGTCCGGCGCGGTGCCGCCATAGCTGGTGCGGCTGGCCACCGAGTTCTCGACCCCGAGCACGGCGTAGACCGCGTCGGTGATGCGCGGCTCGGCCTCCTGCATCTCGGGCAAGGACAGCGCCTCCAGCCCGACGCCCTTGGCCGAGGCGGCGCCGACCAGGCGCCCGGTGACGTGGTGGGCCTGGCGGAACGGCAGGCCGAGCTCGCGCACCAGCCAGTCGGCGAGATCGGTGGCGGTGGCGTAGCCGGAGCCGGCGGCCTGGCTGAGCACCTCGGCGTTGGGCTCGAGGTCCTTCACCATGCCGGTCATGGCGGCCAGGCACAGGGACAGGGCCTGGAGGGCGTCGAACGTGCCCTCCTTGTCCTCCTGCATGTCCTTGGAATAGGCGAGGGGCAGCCCCTTCATCACCACCAGCAGTCCGGTGAGCGCGCCGATGATCCGGCCGGACTTGGCCCGCACCAGCTCGGCCGCGTCGGGGTTGCGCTTCTGCGGCATGATCGACGAGCCGGTGGTGTAGCCGTCCGACAGCTTGACGAAGTTGAACTGCGCCGAGGTCCAGACCACCAGCTCCTCGGCGAAGCGCGAGAGATGCACGGCGCAGATCGAGGCGGCGGCGAGCGATTCCAGGGCGAAGTCGCGGTCGGCAACCGAGTCCAGGGAGTTCGCGGTCGGCCGGTCGAAGCCGAGCGCCGCCGCGGTGGCGTGGCGGTCGATCGGGAAGGAGGTGCCGGCCAAGGCCGCGGCGCCGAGCGGGCACTCGTTGAGCCGGGCCCGGGCGTCGCGGAACCGGCCGCGGTCCCGGGCCAGCATCTCGACATAGGCGAGGCAATGGTGCCCGAAGGTGACCGGCTGGGCCGACTGGAGATGGGTGAAGCCGGGCATCACCGTGCCGGCATGCTTGAGCGCGGTCTCGGCCAGGGCCCGCTGCAGGTCGGCGGCCTGCTGGTCGAGGGAATCGAGGGTGTCGCGCACCCAGAGCTTCATGTCGGTGGCGACCTGGTCGTTGCGCGAGCGCGCCGTGTGCAGGCGCCCGGCGGCCGGCCCGACGATTTCCGTGAGCCGGCTCTCCACCGACATGTGGATGTCCTCGAGCTCGCGCTTGAAGACGAAGCGGCCGGCCTCGATCTCGTCGCGCACGGACTTGAGCCCGGCCTCGATCGCGGCCACATCCTCTGCCGGAAGGATGCCGGCCGCGCCGAGCATCGCCACATGCGCCAGCGAGCCGCGGATATCCTGGGGCGCGAGGCGCTTGTCGAATCCGATGGAGGCGTTGATCTCCTCCATGATCTCCGCCGGGCCGCTGGCAAAGCGGCCGCCCCACATCCGGTTGCTCATGTCGATCCTTCCGCGCCCTGAACGTCCCGGCAGGCAAACCTGATGCCCGGCCGGACCACTCTGATGGCCGGCGCGGGCCTCGCCGCGCTCGCCGTCCTCGGGACCGCCCTATACGGGAGCGGTCTCCTGCCCGGCAACACGGGCGGGGCGCTCCAGCCCTGCGCGGGCGCGACGCCCGCACTCGCCCGGGTCGACGCCGCCGCCAAGGGCGAGGTCGCGGGCATGCAGGCGCTGAAACAGGCGCGGCCCGCGCCGGAGATCCGGTTCAAGGGGCCGGACGGCGCCGAGACCGGGCTCTCCGACCTCAAGGGCCGGCTGCTGCTGGTCAATCTCTGGGCGACCTGGTGCGCCCCCTGCAAGGCCGAGATGCCGGCGCTCGACCGCCTCCAGACGGAACTCGGCGGGCCGGATTTCGCCGTCGTGGCGATCAACGTCGACACCCGCAACCTCGACAAGCCGCCGGAATGGCTCAAGCAGGCGGGCATCCACGCCCTGCCGTTCTATGCCGATCCGGGTGGGCGCGTGCTGCCCGCGATCCAGCGCGACACCCAATCCCCCGGCCTGCCGACCACGATGCTGATCGACGCGCAGGGCTGCACGATCGGCGTGATGAAGGGCCCGGCCGCCTGGTCGAGCCCGGACGGGCTGGGGTTGATCCGCGCGGTTTTGGGGCGGGAAGCTCAAGGGTCTCAGTCGCGCTCGTAGGCGAGAAACCGTCCCTCCGGCGCCAATTGCTGGATGAGATCGAAATCCTCGCGATTGGCCGTCAGGACCGGAAGGCCGGCCCGTGCTGCGGTGAGAAAGATCAGCGCATCGGCAAGGCAGGCCGTGCGCTGATGACTCTGATAGCCTTGGAGGCGCGCAAGAGTTCCAGCGACGAGACCCGCATCCGCGAAGGTCTGCGCGTCGGGCGTCAGTAGGCGCGTGTCCGGTATCTGGGCGAAGAGTTCAGCATAGTGATCGCGCAACGCTGCCCAGTTCGGTCTGCGCGGATCGGCGGCGGCGATCCCGACCGACAATTCTGCAAGAGCGACCACGCAGTGGAACAGCAAGGCGCGCTCGATGAGCTGCTGCAGCGCCTTGGGCATCCTGCCGGCCGCACTGTGGATATAGACGCCCGTGTCGAGGACGAGGGCCACGGGCGCCGACTCGCCGTAGGCCGCCCAATCCGCCAGTTCATGGCGTGGACGGGGAACGAGGCGGGCGCTTCGCTTGTCCGGCTTGCGCCGCCGAAGCGCGCCGCGCAGATCCACGCTCAACGCGAGCCGGTATCGAGATCGTGGTCCGGTCCGAGCCGCCCCGCCGTGCGGCCGAGGAAATCAGCGACCGGATCGGATTGCGCCAGGAGCGCCAGGGCGACCATGCCGAGCTCGGCTGTCGACGTGATACCCGCCTCGCGCTTGGCGGCATCCACCAGGGCGGGCGGCACGCGGAAGCTCACGTGCTCCGACTTTTCGCCATCGAGCAGCCCGGCTCGCCGAGCCTCCTCGAGTACGGCGGCATGCACGCGCGCAGACGGCCGGGGCGCCCGCTTCCGCTGCAAGGATGTGGTTTTCGGTACAGCCATTCCTGCACCTCTCGCTCTCGAACGTCGGCAGGTTAGCGCAAGGTTGGATACAGGGACAGCTAGCTCCCAGCCCCTTGCCCCCGCCCCCAAACCAAGCCAAGCCTGCCGGCGATGAAGCCGCCTCCGATTCCCGGCCGCGCCCCGCAGGATCGGGGCCGGCGCCCGCTCTCGGCCATCCGCACGATGCTGGCGAGCGAGGCGGCGGGCGGGTTGATCCTGATGGCCGCGGCGGCGCTGGCCCTCGTGGTCGCCAACGGACCGTTCGCCGAGACCTACGCGCACGGGCTCCACGCCGCGCTCGGGCCGATGAGCGTGCAGCACTGGATCAACGATGGCCTGATGGCCGGCTTCTTCCTGCTGGTGGGGCTGGAGATCAAGCGCGAGGCGCTCGACGGGCGGCTGCGCACCTGGCCGGACCGGGTGCTGCCCGGGATCGCGGCCTTGGGCGGCATGGCGGTGCCGGCCCTGGTCTACGCGGCGGCCAATCTCGGCGCCGGGACCCTGCGCGGCTGGGCGATCCCGGCGGCCACCGACATCGCTTTCGCGCTCGGCGTCCTGGCGCTGCTCGGCAAGCGGGTGCCAGTCTCGCTGAAGATCTTCCTGAGCGCCGTGGCCATCGTCGACGATCTCGGCGCCGTGGTGGTGATCGCACTGTTCTACGGCTCGGGCCTCGATGCCGGGATGCTGGGGCTGGCCGGGCTGGTCCTGGCCACCCTCTACGGCCTCAACCGGGCGGGCGTGACCTGGCTGTCGGCCTATCTGCTGCTCGGCCTCGTCCTGTGGGTACTGGTGCTGCGCTCCGGGATCCACGCCACGGTGGCGGGAGTGCTGCTGGCCTTCACGATCCCGATCCGGGTGAGTCCCGGCCGGCCGGAGGCCGCCGATTCGCCGCTCCACCGGCTCGAGCACGGTCTGGCGCCCTGGATCGCCTACCTCGTGGTTCCCGTCTTCGGCTTCGCCAATGCCGGCGTCGACCTGACCGGGCTGACGCGCGACGCCTTCCTGGAGCCCGTGACGCTCGGCATCGCCGCGGGGCTGTTCCTGGGCAAGCAGGCCGGGGTGTTTGCCAGCGTGCGGCTCGCCGTCGCGCTCGGGCTGGCGCAGCGCCCGGCCGGGGCCGGCTGGGGGCAGGTCTACGGCGTCGCGGTCCTGTGCGGCATCGGCTTCACCATGAGCCTGTTCATCGGCGGCCTCGCCTTCGCGGACCCGCAGCATGAGACCGCCGTGAAGCTCGGCGTGCTGGCCGGCTCGGCCCTGTCGGGGCTCGCGGGGGCGGCGATTCTCCTGCTGGTGCGGCGCCCCGCGGCCACCCGCTAGGCGCCGCCCCGGGCTCCGTTGCGCACGAAAATGCGCTACCCGCCTCTCCATGCGGTTCTATCTCGGTCTCGCCACCACCTTCCACGATCCGGCGCTCGCCCTCGTCGGGCCCGACGGCACGGTGCTGTTCGCCGAGGCCACGGAGCGGTTCCTCCAGTACAAGCGCGCCCCGAACTGCGAGCCCGACATCCCGGCCCGGGTGATCGCCCTGGTGCAGGAATACGTTCCGGCCGGCTCGGAGATCGTGGTCGCCTCCTCCTGGGGGGCGCAATTCACCGACTTCCTGCGCGGGCAGGCCGGAACCGGCGCCTTCGACCTGATGGCGCTCGCCGCCCACAGCACGGCGCTCAACCGCTCCTTCGTGCCCGAGCAGGCCGAGCGGGTGTTCATCGCCGACCTCCACGGCGCGCAGGAGCGCGTCGGTCACGGCACCCTGCTGGCCCTCAACCAGGGGGCGCGGGCCACCGGGACGCCGCGCGCGACGATCGCCGGGCAGCGGCGCTACCCGCACCATCTCTGCCACGCCGCCTACGGGCTGTGGGGCAGCCCGTTCGACGCGGCCACCGCCCTGGTGGTCGACGGCATGGGCGAGACCGGCGCGGCGGCGATCTACCGGTTGCAGGACGGCCGGATCACGGAGCTGCGCCGCCATCGCGGGCGCGGGTCGCTCGGCTTCCTGTACGGGCTGATCACCGATCTCGCCGGCTTCGACCAGGTGAAGGGCGAGGAATGGAAGATCATGGGGCTCGCCCCCTACGGACGCCCCGATCCGGAGCTCGCCGCCCTCCTGGCCCGGCTCTGCACCATCGAGGGCGGGCGCCTGCGCTACGCCGAGGCCGCGACGATCCAGGCGGTCGCCGCGGAGATCCGGGCGCGCCGCCCGGCGGACGCCCTGGAGACCGGCTGGGCCGACCTCGCCCGCTGCGGCCAGGATCTGTTTGCGACCTTGATGGATGTGCTGGTGGCCGAGGCGGCCACCCTCGCCCCCGCTGACAACCTTGTGATCGCCGGCGGCTGCGGGCTCAACTCTTCCTATAACGGCCGGGTGCTCGACCGCTCCGGCTTCACCCGGCTGCACGTCCCCTCGGCCCCGGCCGATGACGGCAACGCCGTGGGCGCCGCCTGGCTCGCCTACGCGGAGGACAATCCGGACTGGGCCGGGCCGCCCCCCGGGCAGCGCCCGCTGACACCCTATCTCGGCGTCCGGGTCTCCACCACCGCGATGGAGCGGCTGGCCGAGCAGGAGCCGCGCGCCAGGCGCGTCGGCCACGACGCGGCGACGCGCGCGGCCGCGGAGATCCTGGCTGCGGGTGGTCTCGTCGGCTGGGTGCAGGGCCGGGCCGAGTTCGGGCCCCGGGCGCTCGGCAATCGCTCGATCCTGGCCGATCCCCGGCCGGAGGGCGCCAAGGACGCGCTCAACGCCAAGGTGAAGTACCGCGAGGCGTTCCGGCCCTTCGCGCCCTCGATCCTGGCCGAGGCCGGGCCGGACTGGTTCGAGGCCTATGCCGACAGCCCGTACATGGAGCGCACCCTCGTCTGGCGTGAGCACGTCCGCGCCCGGGTGCCGGCGGTGGTCCACCAGGACGGCACCGGCCGGCTCCAGAGCGTTACCCCTGAGCGCAACCCGGCCTACGCGGCCCTGATCCGCGCCTTCGCGGACATCACCGGGGTGCCGATCCTACTCAACACCAGCTTCAACGTGATGGGCAAGCCGATCCTCGACAGCGCGGAGGACGCGATCCTGATGTTCTACACGACCGGCCTCGACGCCCTCGTGGTCGAGGATTGGCTGGTGGTGAAATGACGAACGCCGCGCCCCGGGGGGACGCGGCGCCGACGGGACGACCCGAACAGATTACTCGCAGACTTCGACGCGGCGGTAGGTGAACTCGCCGTCGCCGAGCCACTCCTTGCGGCGCTCGTAGTGGCAGATCGGGCCGCGGCGCTCGCGGACCACGACGGTCTCGGGCTCCTCGACCAGGACGCGGCGCGGGCGGTATTCCGGCGGCGGGGGCGGCGGCTGGTTAGCGCCGTTCACCAGAGCGCCACCGACCACGCCGCCGACCACGCCGGCCGCGAGGCCGCCGATGATCGCGCCGGTCTGGTCGCGGGCGGTGGCCGGGGCGACGGCCCCGAGCACCAGGGTCGCCGCGAGGGCTGCGGCCCCGGCGCGGATCGTCGTGAAGGAACCGTTCGTGGCCACGCGCAACTTCTCCCGTTCGTGTTGAGGATGATCCAACACCGGGACGATTAAAAATCTCCGAAGCGGCGCACGCCGATGCGCGGGTTCAGAGCAGTCCGTCGAGGGACCCGATCACGCTTGTGGGAGCGAGGTCCGCGTACTCGTCCGGCAGCCCCCGGCGGTTCACCCAGGCGGTCCGGAACCCGAACGCGTGGGCGCCCGCCACGTCCCAGCGGTTGGAGGAGCAGAACAGCACGTCCGCCTCCCCGACCGCGAGCCGGAGCAGCGCGATCCGGTAGGCGTCGGGATGGGTCTTGAACACCTGCGCGTCGTCCACCGAGAGCACGGCGTCGAGATGGTCGGCGAGCCCCGCCGAGGCCACGGCCCGGTCGACCATCGCGGCGTTGCCGTTGGTCAGCACCGCCGTGCGCAGGCCGCGCTTGCGCAGGGACGCCAGCACCTCCGGCACCTCCGGATAGGCATCGAGGTCGCGATAGGCGTCGAGCAGCCGCTCGCGCAGGGCCGGGTCCACGCCCGGATGGACCGCCAGGGCATAATCGAGGGCGCGCACGGTGAGGTCCCAGAAGGCGGCGTAGCGGCCCATCAGCGACAGGGTCCAGCTGTATTCCAGCTGCTTGTTGCGCCAGACCTCGGAGAGATGGTCGGCATCCGGCCCGACCGCGTCGGCGTAGCGCTGGACCGCGGCGTTCACGTCGAACAGCGTGCCGTAGGCGTCGAAGACAACGGCCCTCACGCCCGCGAGCAGATCCTTGGCGTCGGTCATGGCGTTCCTCATTGGCCTTCACGAGCGATCTGGGACTCGAAGGCGCGGCGGCGAGCCCGGCTCGATGGGAGGGTGTTTGTCAGGCCCGGCGCAGGCGCAGGCCGAACAGGTGCAGCAGGCCGGCTAGGAGCCCGCCATAGATCGCGGCCCCGGCGAGGCCCAGCACCACCAGGACGGCGATCTCGCGCCCGTGCGACAGGGCCGGGACCAGCGCCTCGGCGAGCCCCTGCCCGTAGACGGCCACGCCCGCCAGCGCGAGGCAGGCGAGCCCGACGCCCAGGACCGTGAGGCCGAGGGTGCGGCCCGGCGCCGTCCAGCCGCGGCGCTTGGCCAGGACGACGAGGATGAGCAGGTTCACCCACTGGCTGACCGCCGTCGCCAGCGCCAGGCCGGTGACGCCGTAGGGCCCGGTGAGCCAGAGCTTCAGCGCGACGTTGACGCCGATCGCGGTGAGCGACGCCCAGAGCGGGGTCTTGGTGTCCTGCCGGGCGTAGAAGCTCGCCACCGCGCTGCGCACCAGCACCACGGCCGGCAGCGCGAGCCCGTAGGCGGCCAGCACCGAGGCGGCCCGGGACGCGTCCTCGGCGCTGAAGGCGCCGCGCTGGAACAGGGCCGCCATGATGAGGCCCGGGATGGTCAGGAACGCCACCGTGAACGGCGCCGACAGGGCCAGGGAGAACCCCGCCGCCCGGTTCTGCGCCGCATGCGCGCCCGCCACGTCGCCGGAGGCGATCCGCCGGCTCATCTCCGGCAGGAGCACGGTGCCGGCCGCGATGGCGATCACCCCGAAGGGCAGCTGGTAGAGCCGGTCGGCGTAGTACAGGGCCGAGACCGCCCCGGTGGGCAGCCAGCTCGCGATGATCGTGTCGGCGAAGGCCGCGATCTGGAACCCGGCCGATCCGATCACCGCGGGCCCGAGCACCACGAAGAACCGCTTCAGCGCCGGATCGGCGCGCGGCACGGCGAGGTCGGGCATCACCCGGGCCCGGCGGCAGCCCCACCACAGCAGGCCGAATTGCAGCACGCCCGAGACCGCGACGCCCCAGGCGGCCGCGTAGGCGGCGTTGGGGAACAGGAAGCTCAGCGACAGGGCCGCCAGCATGGCGAGGTTGAGCAGCACCGGCGCCCCGGCCGCCACGGCGAAGTGCCGGTGGGCGTTGAGGATGCCCGACAGCAGCGTCACCAGGGTCATGAACAGCAGGTACGGGAAGGTGATCCGGGTGAGCGCCACCGCGAGCTGGAAGCGCTCGCCGTCCTCGGCGAAGCCCGGCGCCAGGGCGTGCACCACCCAGGGCATCGCCGGCAGGGCGAGGTTCAGCAGCACGAGCTGCACGATCAGCATTAGGGTGAAGACGCGATCGGCGAAGTGGTGCGCCTCGCCGGAGCTGCCCGTCTCGGCGAGCCCGGCATAGGCCGGCACGAAGGCGGTGTTGAACGCGCCCTCGCCGAAGATCGCGCGGAAATGGTTCGGCAGCCGGAACGCGACCACGAACGCGTCGGCCATGGGCCCCGCGCCCATCACGGCGGCCATCACCACGTCCCGGGCGAAGCCGGTGACGCGGGAGACCAGGGTCCAGCCGCCCACCGAGAGGATGGAGCGGATCATGGATCCGCCCGCTGTGGGATCATGGGGTCGGGAAACGAGGAAAGAATGGCGGCCTGCCCTGCTGAGCCCGGGGGGCCGCATCAAGAGCCGCTTTTGCCCGGCATCTCAAGGGCGCCGCGGACACGATCGGCCCGCAGCGCCCCTCATGACCGGATCAGGCGGTCGCTTCGCCGTACATCTTCTCGACGTGCTCCCAGTTCACCAGGTTCTCGATGAACGCCTTGAGGTAGTCGGGGCGACGGTTGCGGTAATCGATGTAGTAGGAGTGCTCCCACACGTCGACGCCCAGGATCGGCTTGGCGCCGTGGACCAGCGGGTTCTCGCCGTTGGGGGTCTTCAGGATCGCGAGCTTGCCGTCCTTCACGGCGAGCCAGGCCCAGCCGGAGCCGAACTGGCTGACGCCCGCCTGGATGAAGTCCGCCTTGAACTTCTCGGCGCCGCCGAGGTCCTCGTCGATCTTCTTAGCGATCGCGCCGGGGATGGCGCCGCCGCCATTGGGCTTCATCCACTGCCAGAAATGGATGTGGTTGTAGTGCTGGCCGGCATTGTTGAAGAGCGGCTGATTCGTGTTGTAGGCCGCCTTGACGATCTCCTCGACGCTCTTGCCCTGGAGATCCGTGCCCTCGAGCAGCTTGTTACCGGTATCGACATAGGCCTTGTGGTGCTTGTCGTGGTGAAACTCGAGGGTTTCCTTCGACATGTACGGCCCGAGCGCGTCGTAGGCGTAGGGCAGTTCCGGCAGGGTGAAGGTCATTGGCTCTGTCTCCGCTTTGAGCACGATGCGGACAAGCCGGATCCGGCTTTCCGGGATCATCGTGCGATAACAAGGGGCTGGAGCAGGCCGTGTTTCACGGGAAACAGCGGCGCGCTTCAGCCTTGGGCGGCCTCGTCCCCGGCGGGGGCGTCCGGGTCACGACCCGCTAGGTAAGTCGGTGCCCGCGCGACGGCAACGCCGTTCCGGCCAGGCTTGGTGCAAACTTCCGGGGACGGCCCGCAGCCGGGCGAGGAAGCCCCGGACGCCCGGCCCGACAACCTGCAAGAACCGGTATCCCGGGCAATCTCACCGCCGGGTTTTGCAATATGACGGCAAGGCCTTACTGTGCGCCACGCCTTAAGCGCCGGCGGTTAGCCGGCCCGTGTCTCGAGAGTAACATGATCGCTGCGCTGTTCGCGCTCGCTGCCGCCATGGCCATCGGGGGCTGCGCCGCCGTGATCCAGGGCTTCCCCTATGTGCGTCTGGAGAGCGGCCTCGCGATGGTGATCGCGGGTTCGGTCGCGGCCTCGTCGGGCGCCGTGCTGTTCGGGATCGGCGTCCTCGCCCTCGTGTTCCGCCGGCTGGAGCGGGTGATCGGCCAGCGCCCGGCGCTGGCCCCGGCCGAGGCCGGCCCCGTTACCGAGAGCGCACCGCGGCTGCCGCCGGTGCTGCCGGCCGCCCCCGCCTTCATCGTGCCGCCGATCGTCGAGCCGCCCTTCGACCCCGAGCGGCCGCGGATCGAACCCAATCTGCGCCTGCTCGACGACACCCCGTCGGCCCCGGCCGAGCCCCCCAGGGCGGCCGAGCCGCAGAGGCCGACCCCGGTCGAATCGGACTTCCCGATCCAGGCCTTTCCCGCCGCCCCGATCGTGGAGCCGGAGCCGCCCCGTCGGCCCGCTCCGGAGGCAGCCCCGGCCCCCGCGGCCGAGCGCAGCCCGGAGGACGACCTGTTCGCCGCCCCCGAAGCGCCCCCGCAGCCGGCCCCGCCCTCGGAGCCTCCCGCCCTGCGCCCGAGTCTCGACGCGGCGCCGGAGCCCGAGCCCGAACCGAAGCCCGACACCCGCACCGTGGTCGGGCGCTACGCCTCGGGCGGCAACACCTACGTGATGTTCGAGGACGGCTCGATCGAGGCGGAGACCCCGCAGGGCCGGTTCACCTTCGCGTCGCTGGACGAGCTGAAGGCGTTCGTCGACGGCGGCGGCGAATCCGGGACGCGCGGCGCCGCCTGACGGGGCGCCCCGTCAGGCCAGCGGGTTGAGGCTGTCGTTGCGCGGCGGGATCGGCGCCCGCATGGTCAGCGAGAACCCCTCGGGGTCGTAATCGGTCTCGACCTCGGCCTGGACCTGGGTGATGAGCACCCGCTGCAGCAGGCGCGAGCCGAAGCCCTGGCGGCTCGGGGGCCTGACCGGCGGGCCGCCCGATTCGCGCCAGTGGAAGCGCAGGATCCCGGCCGCGCCCCCGGCCTCCAGGGACCAGGTCACCGCGACCCGCCCGGTGCGGTTCGAGAGCGCCCCGTATTTCGCCGCGTTGGTGGTGAGTTCGTGGATCGCCATGCCGATCGGCACCGCGATCTCGGAGGGCAGGTCGATCGGCGGCCCTTCGAGGCTGATCCGCCCTTCGGCGCCGCCCTCGACCGAGACCTCCGCGTAGGGCTTCAGCTCGCTGAGCAGAAGGTTGGCCAGCGAGGCGGTCTGCCAGGTATCCTCGGTGAGCACCGCATGGGTGTGGGCGAGGGATTTGATCCGCCCGACGAAGGCCTCGTAGAAATCCTCGATGCTGGAGGCCGTGCGGGCCGTGGAGCCCACGATCGCCTGCACGGTGGCCAGCGTGTTCTTCACCCGGTGGTGCAGCTCGCGGATCAGCAGGCTCTGCCGCTCCTCGGCGATCCGCCGGTCGGTCACGTCGGCGACCACGCCGATCAGGCGGCGCGGCAGGCGGCTGGGGGCGTCCCGCTCGAACCGGCCGGCCATGTCGATGGTGCGCCAGGCCCCGTCGGATTTCCGCCGGATCCGGCCGCCGATCTGCAGGATCCCGTCCTCGCGCAGCGCCTTCGAGATCGCGTGGCGGACCGCGGCGCGGTCGTCCGGGTGGAGGATGTCGTTGAGGAACTCGTTCTTGCCGATGGTGCCGTCCTCGGGGGCGTGCCCGAAGATCTCGTACATGTGCTCGTTTTCCCAGATCGCCTGGTCCTCGAGCATATGCCACTCGAAGATGCCGAGCTTGGCGATGGTGGTCGCCACCCGCAGGCGCTGATCCCGCGACAGGATCTCGTCCCGCGCCTCGACCCGGGTGGTGATGTCCTGGACGACGCCGACCATGCTGGCGGGCTCGCCGTCGCGGCCGGGCACGGCCTGGCCCCGCACCCGCAGGATCACGGTGCGCCCGGCGACGGTCACCGGCGTATCGAAATGGTAGGACTGGCCGGCCCGGCACGCCTCGGTGACGGTCGCGGCCAGGCGGGCGAGCTCGGGATCGGACAGGCCGCTCTTGAGCTCGTCCCACGGCACGGAGCGCCCGGGCTGGCGCCCCAGGATCCGGGCGGCCCGGCGCGACAGGGTCAGGAGGCCGGTCGCCCGGTCCCAGCGCCACTCGCCGAGGCCGGCGGTCTCCAGCGCCTCGCGGTTGGCTTCGGAATGGGCGGCCGCATCCGCATCCACGGCCTCGACCACCAGGGTCCGGCCGGAGCGCCGCACGCGCACGTCCAGCACGGTTCCGTCCGCCCCGCGCCAGGCCTGAATGCCGTCGCCGAGCCCCTCGGGCCGGTCGGCCAGGAGATCCGCGGTCGGGCGTCCGGCCAGCAGGCCCGGCGCCCAACCGAGCAGGTCGTGCAGGACCCGGTTGGCGGCCACGATCGCCGCCTCGTCCGCCGACAGCACGACGAGGCCGATCGCGGCATCGTCGAAGCCCGCGCGATACGGGTCGTCCGCCGCCGGGTCTTGACCCACGCTCTCGTCCACTCGGAAAAACCCTCGAACGCGCCGCGGCGCGCTCCCGCACGAGATGCCCCCCTGCCGCGGTCCGGACCGCGAAGGCAACTCAGGATGGCGCCCGAGCGTGACCGTTGCAAGGCGTCCCGCTCCGATGCGGCGACCCGTCCGTGCGAAACCGAACGGGATGCGGGCGCGCTCGGACCGCGCAGGTGCCGCGGCGCCGGCCGCTCAGCGCGGACGGCGCACGAATTCCAGATATGTCGGGCGCCGGCCCGCTGCCAGCGCCTTCGCCTCGTAGCGGGTTCCGGGCCAGCCCGGGAAAGGCTGGGTCCAGTCGCCGGCCTGCCGCGCCGTCCAGGTCAGGACCGGGCAGCGGGCGGCCCGGACCAGGGTCCAGCCGGCATAATCGTCAATGTCGCTGGCGAAGCGGAACAGTCCGCCATCCTTGAGGACCCGGCCGATCTCGGCGAGCGAGGCATCCGAGACGAAGCGGCGCTTGCGCTGCCGGCGCTTCGGCCAGGGATCAGGATAGAGCAGGTAGACCCGGTCCAGGCAGGCATCCGGCAGGCGCGCCAGCAGGGCGGTCACGTCCTCGTCGCGGATGCGGACGTTGCGCAGGCCCCGGGCCTCGATCGCGGCCAGCAGCTTGACCACGCCGTTGACGAACGGCTCGGCCCCGATGATCCCGATCCCGGGATGGGCCTCGGCCTGGGCGGCGAGGTGCTCGCCGCCGCCGAACCCGATCTCCAGCCAGACCGTCTCCGGCGCGCCGCCGAGCGCCGGGAACAGCGTGTTCGGGTCGAGCGGCCGGTCGTCCGGCGGGAGATCGACGCGCAGCGCCGGGAGCAATTCGGTGAGGCGCCGCTCCTGCAGGCCGCGCAGGCGCTTGCCCTTGCGCCGCCCGAAGAAGGCGCGCTCCGGCTCCTCGGCCTCGCGACCGGGTCGTCCGTTCAGGTCAGACATCGGCTACCAACGCGTCGTCCGCGCACGGGCAAGGACGGGTTTCCAGAGGGCTCGCGGCCCCGAGGCAGGGCTCTGCCCCGCTCCCGCAAAAGGTCCAAGACCTTTTGAAACCGGGACTCAAAAAAACGCCAGCGCGCCGTCCCGAATCGGGGACGACGCGCTGGCGGATCGTTCGGCGCTGGAGCGCGGGCCGCCTTACGACAGGGCCGACTTCAGCTTCTGGGCGAGGTCGGTCCGCTCCCAGGAGAAGCCGCCATCGGCCTCCGGTGCGCGGCCGAAATGGCCGTAGGCGGCGGTGCGCGCGTAGATCGGCTTGTTCAGGCCGAGCGCCGTGCGGATGCCGCGGGGCGACAGGTCCATGGCGTCCATCAGGACGGCCTCGAGCTTGGCCTCGTCGACCTGCCCGGTGCCGTGCAGGTCCACGTAGATCGACAGCGGCTTCGAGACGCCGATCGCGTAGGCGAGCTGGATCGTGGCGCGATGGGCCAGGCCGGCCGCGACGACATTCTTGGCGAGGTAGCGGGCAGCATAGGCCGCCGAGCGGTCGACCTTCGTCGGATCCTTGCCCGAGAAGGCGCCGCCGCCATGGGGGGCCGCGCCGCCGTAGGTGTCGACGATGATCTTGCGGCCGGTCAGGCCGCAATCGCCGTCGGGGCCGCCGATCACGAACTTGCCGGTCGGGTTGACGTGCCAGACGGTGCCCTCGTTGATCCAGCCCTGCGGCAGGGCCGCCCGAATGTAGGGCTCGACGATGGCGCGCACGTCGGCCGAGTCCAGGGACTCGTCGAGGTGCTGGGTGGAGAGCACGATCTGGGTCGCCTCGACCGGGCGGCCGTTCTCGTAGCGGACCGTGACCTGGCTCTTGGCGTCGGGGCCGAGCTTGCCGGCATCGCCCTCACCCTTCTTGCGGGCATCGGCGAGGTCCTTGAGGATCTTGTGCGCGTAGAACAGCGGCGCCGGCATCAGCTCCGGGGTCTCGTCGGCGGCGTAGCCGAACATGATGCCCTGGTCGCCCGCACCCTCGTCCTTGTTGCCGGCCGCATCCACGCCCTGCGCGATGTCGGCGGACTGGGCGTGCAGGTAGATCGCGACCTCGTTGTTCTTCCAGTGGAAGCCGTCCTGCTCGTAGCCGATCTCCTTCACGGCCTGGCGGGTCAGCTCCTCGAGATCCTTGAAGGTCACGGAATCCGGACCGCGCACCTCGCCCGCGATCACGACGCGGTTCGTGGTGGTGAGGGTCTCGACCCCGAGCCGCGCCTCCGGCATCGCCGCGATATAGGCATCCACCACCGTATCCGAGATCCGGTCGCTGACCTTGTCGGGATGGCCTTCGGACACCGACTCGCTGGTGAACAGGTAGTTGGAACGCGGCATGTGGACGGATCCCGAGCACGGGTACGCCGTCGCGATCGCGGCGTTCGACCCTCTATGGGGTCGGGGTTCTCGCACCGGGCCGGATGACGGTCAACCCGGATCGCCGAACGGATCCGCTATAACGTACGAAACGGGTGAAAAAACGCCCGTCCTCGGCACAACTCAGCATTCAGCCGTTGAGCTTGTGGTCCAGGGCCCGGATCGCGGCGGCGACGTCCCGGCGGGCTTCCTCGGAGAAATGCTCGGTGATGTGGCGGCCCACGACCTCAGCCAGGCCTTGAAGCCCGTCCTCCGCCGACAGGGGCGTCTGATCCGGCTCGGAGAAGCCCGGCGCGGTGAAGTCGTCGTTCCGCGGCATGCCCTTGAAGAAGTAATCCATCGGCACCCCGGTCATCCGGGAGAAGATGTCGAGATGGACGGCACTGATCCGGTTGGTGCCCTTCTCGTACTTCTGCAGCTGCGCCGCCGACATCCCGAAGCTCTGCGCGACGCGACGCTGCGTCAGCGATGCCTTGCGGCGCTGCTCGGCGATGCGTTGACCGACATACACGTCACGCTGATCGGTTTTCTGACCCGCCATGTAGAACTTGCCCACTCCTGCCGCGATTTTCGGGCGGCGAAGCTTAACCGCACAGCGAGGCCGTGTCACCGGCGGGTGACCATCGCGGTAAATGTTTTGCCGCGGCGCCGATTCCCGTCGACGGACTGAGTTCTGGTGTCCCCGGCAGGGCTCGAACCTGCGACCCCAGGTTTCATACCACTTCGGCTTTCGCCGCCGCCGCCCCTGCGGGCCGCGTTCGTGGCCTGGACTATCCCTTCACCATGGGCCCGGCTTGCGCCCGGCCGTTAGGTGCCGCCCGTCTAGTCTCTACACCTTCCCGCTGGCGCCGAGGCGTCGGGCGGGCTTGGCTCGGGATCGGCAGGACGCCGGCATGCCGGCGCCGGGAGCTTTCCCCGACTTTGAGCGGATCCGCCGCGCAGTTTCCCGACGCGACGCCCAATTGTGACCGTTTAGGAAACCTGTGCTCTGTCCAGCTGAGCTACGGAGACGACCGGAATCCCCATAGCATCAACCCCCGGACAGGCCAACCGCGCGGTGCGCGCGCGCGCGATCCGGGGCATGATCGGCCGGGGGGTTCGATGATCCGGACAGGCGACGGGCCGGCGGGCGGGCGACGGGGCCGGGCGGCCCGCGCGATGGCGGTGCCGATCCTCGCGGCCGCGGGCTTTGCCGCGCCGTGTCTCGCCGCGCCGGCGGAGTGTCGGCCGGGACCGGCGCGGACCGAGATCCTCGACGGGATCGGGCCGCGCGGCGAGATCCGTCTCGCCTCGGGCGGCCGCGCCGTGCTCGAGTCCCTGCACTGGCCGGACACTCCGGAGATCGCCGAGGCCGCCCGCGCCTGGCTCGATACGCGGCGCGGCGACAGCCTGGTCGTGGTCCCGCGCGGGCAGCCCGACCGCTGGGGCCGGGAGCGGGCCGACATCCAGGTGGCCGACACCGACATCGACCTCGCGGGCGGCCTGATCGCGGCCGGGCTGGCCTTCGCGGATGCCGGTGAGCGCGATTCGCTCTGCCGCCCGGCCCTGCGCGCCGTGGAGGCGTCCGCCCGCGACAGGCGACTCGGCCTGTGGCGCGATCCGGTCCTCCAGGCCGCCGATGGGCCGGCGCTCCGGGCGCGGGAGGGGCGCTTCGCCGTCGTGGAGGGCCGCATCCGCCATGTCGGCGAGCGCAGCGCCCGAACCTATCTCGACTTCGTGGCCCGCGGCGAGGACGGGCTCACGGTCACGGTATCGAAACGCACTTGGCGAATGATGCTCGCCCGTGGTTTGAGTGCGCCTTCGCTCGAAGGCCGGCGCGTGCGGGTCCGCGGCATCCTGGAAGTCTGGCGCGGCCCGACCCTGGAGGCCAACGCCGACGCGGTCGAGATCCTGGGTGAGCCGGATCGGCGCGAGGCCGAGCCGGCGGAGGAACAAGGGCTGCGGCGCTGATCGCGATGGGCGGGATCACGGAGCGAATGCGAGTGGTGGGGCGGCGCTTGCGCGGCCTGGCATCGGCCTGTTCCGGGGCGGCGCTTCTGGCTGTGGGCCTGGGCGCCTGCGTGGCCGACCAGGCGACCGGTCCGGTGACGCCGGCCGTGGTCCAGGTGCCGGCCGAGGCGCCGCGCACCACCGGCCGCGAGCGCGCCGCCGATGCCGACCACCTCAAGCTCGTGGCCTCGTTCGGGGGCGAGGCCCGCGTGCCCAACGTGATGCGGATGCTCACGGAGGTCACCGACCGGCTGGTGAAGGCCAGCGAGCGCCCGGACCAGGCCTACGCGGTGACGCTGCTCGATTCGCCCGTGGTCAACGCCTTCGCGCTGCCCAACGGGCGGCTCTACGTCACCCGCGGGCTGGTGGCGCTGGCGAGCGACACCTCCGAGGTCGCGGCCGTGCTCGCCCACGAGATGGCGCACGTCACCCTCAACCATGCCACCGCCCGGAGCGAATTGGAGCTGCGCTCGGCTCTGGTCAGCCGGGTCGTGGCCGACGTGCTGAACGATCCCGATACGGGCGCGCAGCTGCAGCATCAGTCGCGCTTCGCGCTGGCCCGGTTCTCCCGGGAGCAGGAGCTGGAGGCGGACGCCACCGGGGTCCGGACCCTCGCCAAGGCCGGCTACGACCCGTTCGCCGCCGGCCGCTTCCTCACCGCCCTCAACCGCTCGACCAACCTCAAGGCCGGCAGCGGCACCGCGGGCGAGCCCGACATGCTGGCGACCCATCCGGGCACCGCCGAGCGCGTCACCCAGGTCACCCGGGCGGCGCGCCGGATCGGGGCGCCGGGCATCGGGGCCGATGACCGGGCGCATTACCTCGCGGCGGTGGACGGGCTCCCGTATGGCGACAACCCGCGCGACGGCGCGGTGCGCGGCCACCGCTTCGTCCATCCCGGGCTCGGCATCGCCTTCGACGTGCCGGACGGGTTCGTCCTGGAGAACACCCGCTCGGCGGTGCTCGGCACCACCCCGGACGGCAACCGGCGCCTGCTGTTCGACCAGATCGAGGCCAAGGAGGGCCAGCCCCTCGACGTCGCGCTCAGGGGCAGCTGGAACGACGCCCTCGACCCGGCCGGGTTCGAGACCCGCGAGGTCGGCGGCCACCCGGCGGCCTTCGCGCTGTCGCGCGGCAAGGACTGGACCTTCCGGCTCGGGGCGATCCGGATCGGCGACACGGCCTTCCGGATGATCATGGCGGCCAAGGGCGCCACCGACCCCGACCCGGCTTTCCGCCCCTGGGTCGCGAGCCTGCGGGCGATTACCCCCGAGGAGGCGGTGCTGCGGCCCCTGCGGCTGCAGGTGGTGCAGGCCGGATCGACCAGCGCCGAGGAGCTGGCCCGCCGCATGGCGGTGCCGGACCGGGCGCTCGACCGGTTTCTGGTCCTCAACGGGCTGGAGCGCGGCGCCGCGCTGGTGCCGGGCCGCAGCTACAAGATCGTGGTGGAATAGCCGCCCCGCTCTGCCGCGTCTTGCGCGCGCCCGCGCCCCGGACGACCGTCCGGCAGCGCTCGACCGTCGTCCCGGGTCAGGTCTCCGAGGTGCCGCGCGAAGCGCTTGATGGACATCACCTTTTTCCGCGAGCCGGTCGCCCCGCGCGGGGCGATGCGTCAGGGAGAGCGCCGTGATTCGATTCTTCTACAATCTCAGCCCCAACCCGATGAAGGTCGCCCTCTGCCTGGAGGAGATGGGCCTGCCCTACGAGCCGGTTCCGGTGGATCCGCGCAAGGGCGAGCAATTCGACCCGGCCTACACGGCCCTCAACCCGAACGCGAAGGTGCCGACCATCGTGGACGGCGACGTGACGGTGTTCGATTCGAACGCGATCCTGCTCTACCTCGCCGGCAAGACCGGCCGGTTCCTGCCGGAGGGCGAGCCGGTGCGGGGCGAGATGCTGTCCTGGCTGATGTTCGTGGCCACCGGCATCGGGCCTTTCTCCGGCCAATGCGTCCATTTCCGCCACTTCGCCCCCAACGGCGGCGCCTACGCCACCGAGCGCTACGCCTTCGAGGCCCGCCGCCACTGGGACATCCTGAACACGCGTCTCGCGGACCGCGCCTACGTGCTGGGCGAGACCTACACGATCGTCGATATGGCCGTGTGGGGCTGGGCCCGGATGGTGCCGTTCGTGCTGGGCGAGGACGCCTTCGCGACCCTGCCCCACGTCAAGCGCCACCTCGACGCGATCAACGCCCGCCCGGCCGCGCAGGCCGCCGAGGCGCTGAAGGGCCGCCACACCTTCAAGTCGGAGATGGACGACGAGGCGCGCACCTTCATGTTCCGCACACCTCAGAGCGCCGCGTAACGCGGCCCGGTTCAGGGCCCGGTGAGCGTCACGGAGAGCATCGGCAGGGTGACGGCGAACCCGTCGCCCGACGCCGGCGGCGTACCGAGCGTGAGGCAGGCGCCCAAACCGAGACAGAAAGCGAGACCGAGCAGCGAGGTCTCGAAGCCGCGATAGACCGATTCCATGGGAGGTCTCCTTCGCAAGAGACCCGCAGGATGCGCCCGACCGGTAAACGGATCGGTGCGCTGGCGCTCATCAACTGTGTGATAAAGACTGCCGGGATCTAATCCTCTCCGAAAGCCGCGATTACGGTCTCGATCGGCAGGAACAGGGTCCGGCTGTCGTCGGGATAGGCGACGAATTCCGCGTAGTGCAGATAGAAGCGCTTGGCCGCCTCGTCCTTGGCGTGGACCATCACGGCGCCGATGCCGATGCTGCGCGAAGCCAGCGCGATCCGCCGGAGGGCGTCGGCGAGCAGGTCGGCGCCGAGCCCCCGGCCGGCATCATCGCGGCTGACGGCCAGGCGTCCGATCACCGACACGGGAATCACGTCGGGGGCATTGCGGCGGAGCCGGCCTGGCGCCGCCGCGCGGTCTACCGAGCCTGCCGCGATCCCGACATAGGCGACGACCCGCTTGCCCCGGCAGACGACATAGGTGCGCGAGAAGCGGCTCTCGTTCCGCAGAGCGCGATGGCGCAACCAATCGTTCAGCGCCGGCTCTCCGCAATCGAAGGCGGAAACGTCGTGCTCCGCCGTCAGGGGCTCGGGCGCCGACAGGGCCGGCTCCAAAACCGCGCGCTTCTCCGTCACCGCCGCCAGGCCGGAACGCGCCGCATCAGCGCTGCGAGCTTGGGCCCCGGCGGAGGCGGCTCGTCGAGGGCCTTCAGGAAGACGTCGTGGCCCTCTGGATCGAGGGTGAACAGCCGCCGGTCCAGCAGGACATCGACCGCCTGCCGGCGGGCGCTCTCGACCATGAACTCGGTGCGGGTCTTGCCCAGGATCGCCGCCGCATCGTCGATGAGCTGGCGCGTCCCAGCCTCGATCCGCAGGTTGATGCTGCCCCTCGACTCGCCCGAGCCCGACGTCATGGATGGCGCAGCAGAGGGTTGGGCAGCGGAGGCGCGCGCTTTCGGCATGGGCAAAAGGTGCGAGCGCGTACCTACGTTGTCAATACGGGTCTTGCGGCAAAGCCGGCAGCTGCGTGTTGCGCCCAGGATCGATCAGGCGGCTGTCGTCGGCAGTCAGACAAAAGGCCCACCGCACGGTCGGTGCGGCAGGCCTCTCGGTGGGACTCAGAAATCTTAAAAAGACAGCCGATGTTTCACGGGAAACATCGGCCGCGCGTCACAGCAGCTTGTCGATCGTGATCGGCAGGTCGCGGACGCGCTTGCCGGTGGCGTGGAACACCGCGTTGGTGATCGCCGCCGCGGTGCCGACGATGCCGATCTCGCCGAGGCCCTTCACGCCCAGCGGATTGGCCTTGTCCTCCTCGTCCACGAAGATCACGTCGATGTCGTAGATGTCGGCATGGACCGGCACGTGATACTCGCCGAGATTGTGGTTCATGAACCGGCCGAAGCGGTGGTCGAGCATCGACTCCTCTTCCAGCGCCGAGCCGATCCCCATCACGACGCCGCCGAGGATCTGGCTGCGGGCGGTCTTCGGGTTGAGGATCTTGCCGGCCGCAATCGCCGAGACCACCCGGGTGAGCCGGACCTGGCCCAGTTCCTCGTCGACCTTCACCTCCACGAAGATCGCCCCGTGGGTGTAGGCCTGGTAGGTCTCGTTGAAGTCCTTGTCGGGACCGGCCTGCTCCACCGCCTCGACCTTGTCGACGCCGGCGGCCCGCATCACCTCGACCAGCGAGACGCTGCGGCTGGGATCGCCCGCCACCGAGATGCGTCCGTCCGCGAAGACCGCGCGGTCGACATCGACATTGGCGAGCGGCGAGTTCTCCAGGGCGCGGGCCAGCTTGAACACCTGCTCGCCGACATTGCGGCAGGCCTTCATCACGGCGGTGCCGGATGACGCCGCGGTCCAGGACCCACCTGCGACCGGCGCCTCGGGCAGGCGCGTGTCGCCGAGCTTGGTCGTGACCGATTCCATGGGCAGGCCCAAAGTGTCGGCGGCGATCTGGGTCAGGATCGTGTAGGTGCCGGTGCCGATATCGCCGGTGGAGTTGCCGACCATCAGCCGGCCATCCGCGGTCAGCGTCGCGATGGCGCTCGACTGCATCATCATCGATTCCCAGACGCCCGTAGCGACGCCCCAGCCGACGAGTTCCCGGCCCTCGCGCATCGAGCGCGGCTCGGGGCTGCGCTTGGACCAGCCGAAGCGCTCGGCGCCCTGGGTGAAGCAGGCCTTCAGCTCCTTGGAGCCGAACGGCTTGCCCTCGGCGGTGGCGTCCGATTCCGCGTAGTTCTTCAGCCGCAGCGCAATCGGGTCCATCCCGGTCGCGTAGGCGAGCTCGTCCATCGCGGTCTCGATGGCGAAGACGCCGGTGACGGCCCCGGGGGCGCGCATGTCGCCAGGGGTGGCGGTGTCGAGCTTGGCGATCCGGTAGGTCAGGGCGACGTTATCGCAGCGGTAGAGCACCCCCGACCAGTTGACGATGACCTCCTGGTAATCCTCGAACTGGGAGGTGCCCTGCACGGCATCGTGCCGGAGCGCCGTCAGGGTGCCGTCCGCCTCGGCCCCGAGGGAGACCGTCTGCAGCGCCTCGCCCCGATAGGTGAAGGACCACATCTGGTCGCGGGTCAGGGTCACCCGGACCGAGCGCTTCAGCTCCTGCGCGGCCAGCATCGCCAGGAAGGCCTGGTATTGCGGGCGCAGGCCCGAGCCGAAGCCGCCGCCGAGATAGGGGTTGAGCACCCGCACTTGGTCGGGCTTCAGCCCGAACACGTTGGCGAGATACTGGTGGCTGTTCGAGACGCCCTGGATCTTGTCGTAGACCGTGTAGGTCCCGTCCTCCTCGACCACCACCGTGGTGGCGTGCGGCTCCATCGGGTTGTGGTGCTCGTTGGCCAGCGTGTAGGCGCCCTGCACGCGGATCGGCGCGCTGCCAAAGGCCTGGTCGGCGTCGCCCCACGGCGCCGGCGGCGGCTTGATGCCCTCGCGCTTGTAGGGCGGATCGTAGGCGTCGCCGCGCACGGCGTGGAGGTCGGTCTCGGGCTCCTGGGCCTCGTACCGGACCTGGATCAGCGAGGCGGCGTAGCGCGCGGTCTCGAAATCCTCGGCCACCACCAGGGCGACCGGCTGGCCGCTGAACACGATCAGGTCGTCATAGAGGGCGCGGAACGGCGAGCCGGGGGGTGCCACCGCGTCCTGGAAGTTCTTGTCGCGCCAGGCGGTGCGGGGGCGGTTCTCGTGGGTGATCACCTTGAGGACGCCCGGCACCGCCTCGGCGGCGGCGGAGTCGATCCCCGCGATCCGGCCCTTGGCGATGGCGCTCGACACGACAGTGCCGTAGGCGAGATCCGGGGCAGCGAACTCGCCGGCGTATTTGGCCAAGCCGGTGACCTTGGCGGGTCCGTCGATGCGGCTGCGCGGGCTGCCGACGAAGGTGTCGTGGCCGGTGGAGCTGAAGGTCTGGGTCATCGGGATGCCTACTGGATGCGCTTGTAGCTGAGCGACTGGGGCGTGCCGGCAGCGGCCTGTTCGAGGCCGCGCACGATGGCCCGCCGGGCGAGATCGATCTTGAAGCCGTTGGCCGATTGCGGCTTGGCCTCGGAGACGATGAGGTCGGCCGCCTGCTGGAAGCTCTCGCGGGTGGCGGGCTTGCCCTCCAGCAGCGCCTCGGCCTCACGGTTGCGCCAGGGCTTGTGGGCGACGCCGCCGAGCGCCAGCCGGGCAGTCTTGATCGTGTCGCCGTCGAGCTCGACGCCCGCCGCTACCGAGACCAGCGCGAAGGCGTAAGACAGCCGGTCGCGCAGCTTCAGATAGGTGTAGTGCTGCGGGAACTTGCTCTCCGGCAGGTCCACCGACACGATGATCTCGCCGGGGGCGAGGTTGGTGTCGATCTCAGGGCTATCGCCCGGCAGGCGGTGGAAATCCGCGAAGGGAATCGTCCGCTCGCCCTGGGGCCCACTCACCCGGACCGTCGCCTCGAGCGCCGCCAGGGCGATGCACATGTCGGACGGGTGGGTGGCGATGCAGGATTCGCTCGCCCCGAAGATCGCGTGGATGCGGTTGACGCCGCCGATCGCCGAGCAGCCGGTGCCGGGCTCGCGCTTGTTGCAGGGCGTGGCCGTGTCGTAAAAATAGTAGCAGCGGGTCCGCTGCAGCAGGTTGCCGCCCGTGGAGGCGGCGTTGCGCAGCTGCGCCGAGGCGCCGGCCAGGATGGCGTTGCGCAGCAGCGGGTATTGCGCGGCGACCCGGTCGTCGTAGGCGACCTTGGCGTTGGTCGCGAGCGCCCCGAGCCGCAGGCCGCCCTCATGCGCCTCGATGCCGTCGAGGGGCAGGCGGGTGATGTCGATCAGCCGGCCGGGCTTCTCGACATCGTACTTCATCAGGTCGATCAGGTTGGTGCCGCCCGCGATGAAGCGCGCACCCGCCCCGTAGGCCTGGACCGCCTCCGCCACCGTGCCGGCGCGGACATAATCGAAGCGGTTCATCGGGCGGCTCCCTGCATCACGTCCTCGATCGCATCGACGATGTTGGTGTAGGCACCGCAGCGGCAGAGGTTGCCGCTCATCGCCTCGCGGATCTCCTCGCGGCTATGGGCGTGGCCCTCGTTCATCAGGCCGACCGAGGAGCAGAGCTGGCCCGGCGTGCAGTAGCCGCACTGGAAGGCGTCGTGCTCGATGAACGCCTCCTGGATCGGATGGAGCGCGTTGCTGCCACCCCGGTCGCCGAGGCCGGCAAGACCCTCGACCGTGGTGATCTCGGTCCCGTCCTTCATGACCGCCAGCGTCAGGCAGGCATTCACCCGGGTGCCGTTCACCAGCACTGTGCAGGCGCCGCACTGGCCGTGGTCGCAGCCCTTCTTGGTGCCGGTGAGGTCGAGCTTTTCGCGCAGGAGATCGAGCAGCGTGGTCCAGGGCGTGACCTTGAGCGCCCGGCGCTGCCCGTTGATCGTCAGGGTGATGTCGAGCGCGGTGTCGGCCCGCACCGGCGGACTGTTTTCGAGGAGCATGCTGTCGTCCACGATCTGGGCCGGCCGCGGGGCCGGACGGGGAACGGAAGATCGGTCTGGGGCGGCGACGAGCCGGCGCCCACGGGGCCAGTCGATCGACAACCATTCCAAACTACGCCTGTTCCGCGGACGATCGGTCTCAGGGCCGGACATCCGGCCGTTGCCGGGCCCGCCCCGCCTCGGCTAACCCTGTCGTCGCGAAAAAATCCCTGCCGCATCCCGGAGCTCCCGATGGCCGCGCTCGACGCGATCCTCAACGACATCGACACGGACCTGGAGAACGCCCTGGAGCGGCTGTTCGCCTTCCTGCGGATCCCGTCGATCTCGACCGAGCCGGCCCATGCCGGCGATTGCCGGGCCGCCGCCGCCTGGCTCGCCCAGGACCTCACGGCGCTCGGCTTCGAGACTTCCGTGGAGGACACCTCGCTGCACCCGGTGGTGCTCGCGACCAAGCCGAAGCCCGGCGCGCCGCACGTCCTGTTCTACGGCCATTACGACGTGCAGCCGGTCGACCCGCTCGACCTGTGGACGACGCCGCCCTTCGAGCCGCGCATCGCGTCGGATGCGGAGGGTCGCAAGACCATCGTCGGGCGCGGGTCTTCCGACGACAAGGGTCAGGTCATGACCTTCGTGGAGGCGTGCCGGGCCCATATCGCCATGAGCGGCGAGCTGCCCTGCGGCGTCACGATCCTGATCGAGGGCGCCGAGGAGAGCGGCTCGCAGGGCCTGCCCGAATGGGTCGCGGCCAACCGCGACCGCCTCGGCTGCGACGTGGTGCTCGTGTGCGACACCGGCATGTGGGACCGGACCACGCCGGCGATCACCTCGTCGCTGCGCGGGCTCGCGTATTTCGAGGTGAAGGTCACCTGTGCCGACCGCGACCTGCATTCGGGCTTCTTCGGCGGCGCCGCCCGCAACCCGATCCACGTTCTGTCGAAGATCATCGCCGATCTGCACGATGAGGACGGGCGGGTGACGATCGCGGGCTTCTACGACGGCGTGCACGAGCGCCCGCCCGAGGTGCTGAAGCAGTGGCGCGGCCTGGGGCTGACGCCCGAGACCCTGCTCGGGCCGATCGGCCTGAAGGAGCCGGCCGGCGAGCGCGGGCGGATGCCGATCGAGCTGGTGCAGTCGCGTCCGTCCTGCGACGCCAACGGCATCATCGGCGGCTATACCGGCGAGGGCACCAAGACGGTGATCGCTTCGACCGCCTCGGCCAAGATCTCGTTCCGCCTCGTGGACGACCAGGACCCGAAGGTTCTGGCCGAACGGTTCGAGGCCTTCGTGCGCGAACGGGTGCCGTCGGACTGCACGGTCGATGTCATCACCTACAAGGGCTCGCGGGCGATCAGCCTGCCCTTCGACATGCCGCAGCTCGGGGCCGCCAAGGCGGCGCTCGCCGAGGAATGGGGTGTGCCGGCCGTCACCGTGGGCGCCGGCGGCTCGATCCCGATCGTGGGCGACTTCAAGCGGCTCCTGAACCGCGACACGCTGCTGATCGGCTTCGGCCTGGACGACGACCGGATCCACTCACCCAACGAGAAGTACGACCTGACGAGCTTCCACAAGGGCACGCGCTCCTGGGCGCGGATCCTCGCGGCGCTCGGTCAGGGCTGATCGTCAGGGCGGGACGCCCGCATCTTCGCGTCGATCCAGGCCCACAGGGCCCGGATCTCCTCGGCGGCGGGGCTCGCGGGCGCGTATTCCGTGACGCCGAGCCCGGTCGCCAGGGCGTCCTGATGGTCGACCCGGTGGATGATGCCGGGCTCGGCCAGCACCCCCAGCGCCCGCAACTGCGCGGCATAGGCGCTGGTGCGCGGCGAGGGCGGCAGCGGGCACTGGTTCAGCACCAGGGCGAACCGGCCGCGCAGGCCGAGATTCATCAGGGCCTGGAGGGTCGGGCGCGCCGCCACGATGTCGAGGCGCGAGGGCCGCACCGGCATCAGCACAAAATCCGCCCCCTTCAGGGCCGGCGCCAGCCCGGCGGAGCTGCCGGCGGTGTCGAGCACCGCGAGGGTCGTGCCCTGCTGGCCGAGGAGGTCCAGGATCTCGGGAAGCTGGCCGATCTCCCAGGGCTGGATCCGGTCGACCGCCACGGCGTTGCGCTCGCGCAGCGCCCCCCAACCGGCCAGGGAACCCTGCGGGTCGAGGTCGAGCGCGGTCACGCGCTCGCCGGCCTGCGCCGCCGCGACGGCGAGCGAGGCGGCCAGCGTGGTCTTGCCGGTGCCGCCCTTCTGCACCGCCACCGCGAGGATCCGCGGCTGGGTGCTCCGGCGCAGGGCGCGCTCCGATACCTGTTCGGATCCTTGGGGATCCATGCCTCTCCTGCCTGTCGATCTCGGGCCCGGTCCCCGCGATCGTCGCAGCGCCGGAAGATGGTTGTCCGTACCCGTGTTGCGTGTGCGATCACCGCAACGGCGACCGTAGCCCAGCTACCATGACGATGTTATCATGAACACCGGAGGCTTGAACCCAGCTTATCCGGACACGATCCGAACATCTGAAGACGAGCCGGCCTCGTCCCGACCTCATTTGATCTCCGGCCGCACGCTGATCTGCGCGATGACCGGCCGCCCTGCATTCGGATACGCGGCGTCTGATCCGCATCATTATTGATACTGATCGGGCCATAGCGTAGCCACAATCGGAGTGTCAAGGAATTTATCAATACATAAATACAGGATTATTCTAGATCATCACTCCATATTCGCATCCAAAAATCTTGCCGAAAAGAAGCTTGCTGTCCGGATACAGGACGACATGTCGTTCTTTGGCGCTGGATACGCCGGATCGCCTGGTCGTCTTGGGGTCCCGCAATGGCCGGGTCGCGCGGCGATCCGGGGCGGGATCGGATCGCACCCTGCTCGGATCCGGGATCACCCGCCGCCGCCGCGCGTTGGGCCGCCGACCCGCTCGCCTGCTGCAGGAACCGCATGCCCCTCGACCGCCGCCGCCTGATCGGATCGGGCCTCGTCGCCCTCGCGGCCGGATCGGCCCAGGCGGGACCAGCGCCCGCACCGTCCGCCACGCCGCCCGCAGGCCGTGAGCCTCCGACCAGCCGCCCCGCCGGCACGCTGGAACTGGCGATGGCGGCCAACGCCCCGTCGACGCCCACCGGCCTGGCGATCGCCCGGGGCGGCCGGATATTCGTGATGATGCCGCGCTTCACCGGGTCCGAGCCGGTGACCTTGGGCGAGGTGCTGCCCGACGGCTCCGTGAAGCCCTATCCGGATGCCCGGGCCAACACGCCGGACCCGAAGGATCCGCAGGCGACGCTCTTCCACGTCCCCAACGGCGTGTTCGACCGCAACGACACGTTCTGGATCCTCGATTCCGGCCTGCCGCAGGGCAAGGGCAAGCCGGTGCCGGGGGCCGCCAAGCTTCTGGAAATCGACATCACGCAGGACCGGGTCCGTCGGGTGATCCCCCTCGATGCCGGCGTGGTGGCCGAATCCTCGCTCAACGACCTGCGGGTCGACGTCCGGGCCGACCGGGCGCTCGCCTACATCACCGACCAGGGCCAGGGCGGCCAGGGGGCGATCCTGGCGGTCGACCTCGCCAGCGGACGGGTGACCCGGCGCCTGGCGGATCATCCGAGCACGGCGACGCAGGAGGGCCTGGTCAAGTTCGTGGAGCTGCGCCCGGTGATGGAGCAGAAGGGCGATGCTCCCGCGAAACACCCGAAGGGCGGGGCCAACGGCATCGCGATCAGCCCGGACGGCAGCCGCCTGTACTACGCGCCGCTGATGAGCCGGCGCCTCTACGCGGTGGAGACCGCCGCGCTCCTCGACCCGAACGTGTCGGACGCGGCTCTGGCCGCCAAGGTCCAGGATCTCGGCGAGAAGGGCATGACCGGGGGCCTGACCACGGATTCGAAGGACCGGGTCTATCTCAGCCTGCAGGAGCACAACGCCGTCGGCCGGCGCCTGCCGGACGGGACCGTGGAGGTGCTCGCCGCCGACGATCGCCTGATCTGGGCCGACACGTTCTGGATCACGCCGGACAGGTGGCTCTACATCTCGAGCGCCCAGGTCAACCGGCGGCCGGAATTCAACCGCGGCCAGGATTTGCAGCAGCCGCCCTACGCGATCCTGCGGATGCGCATCGACGCGGACCCGGTCCTGTAGGGTGGGATTCGGCACCGCGCGATCGGTACGGCCTCGGCTATGTGCTGCTCTCCTGGTGCAGCCGATTCCGGACCGCCGTGATGGACCTCTCGCACGATCCCGACTTCTTCGCCGTCCTCACCGACAGCTACCGGCGGCGCCTCGGCGCGGCTTTGGTCCCCGACGGGGCGAATGCGGCCTGGCTCTACGAGCAGGCGCCCTTCGTGGTGCTGGCCCATGACGGCGGCGCCGACCCGCGCTTCGTCTACGCCAACCGGGCCGCGCAGGCCTGTTTCGGCTATACGCGGGACGAGCTGGTCGGCCTGCCGTCGCGGTTCTCGGCCGAGGCGCCCGAGCGCGCCGAGCGGCAGCACCTCCTCGACGCCGTGGCCCGGGACGGGTTCACCCGGGGCTACCGGGGCCTGCGGATCGCCAAGGGCGGCCGGCGGTTCTGGATCGAGCAGGCGGTGGTCTGGCAGCTCGACCGCGACGGCGTGACGGTGGGCCAGGCGGCGACGTTCTCGCAGTGGCGCGACGCGTAGGGATCGGGCGCGTCGTTCGGCGGCTGGACGCCCTTCGACGCGCGCTTCGCGCTTCCGCGCGAGGGGGAAGCGCTGAGGATCGGGGGCCGGCTCCGGGGATGGAGCGGCAGGCCCCGCTAGCCTGACGAGTTGTGAAAGCCCGCGTGGTCGCGTCTGCGGCACGCCCGCTCCCGTCACGTCGAACTCCCACCTCGAACGCCGGAACCAAATATCTGCCAATCCTTCGGTCGCGGCTCGAAACGCACCGTTAACCTTAATCAGTGATTTGCCAGATCATTAGTGGCTTCGCGCGGGCTGAAGCGGCCGCCGCGCAAGGATGGCAAATCATGCGGCTGATCGTCGGCACCTTGGTCGTCTTCGCCTGCGTCTTCGGCAGCTACGCCGCGATGGGTGGCCACCTGCTCGTCCTCTGGCAGCCGTTCGAGTTTGTCATCATCCTCGGTGCGGCGATCGGGGCCTTCATCATCGGCAATACCGGGCCGGTGCTCAAGGCCGTGCCCGCCATGCTGGGTACGCTCGTGAAGGGCCCCAAATATACGCAGAACAGCTATGTCGAGCTGCTGGGAATGCAGTATTCGCTGTTCAAGCTTGCCAAGCAGAAGGGTTCGATGGCGCTCGAGCCGCACATCGAAAACCCGAGCGAGTCGACGCTGTTCAACGCCTTCCCGTCCTTTGCAGCAAACCACCACGCGGTCGAGTTCGTCTGCGACTACATGCGGATGGTCACGCTGGGCGCCAACAACGTCTACGAGATCGACGCCCTGATGGATGAAGAATTGGAGACGCACCACCAGGAGCAGGAGCGCGTCGTGTCAGCCATGCAGTCGCTCGCCGACGGAACGCCGGCGCTCGGCATCGTCGCCGCCGTGCTCGGCGTGATCAAGACGATGGGGGCGATCAAGGAGCCGCCGGAGGTGCTGGGCCATCTGATCGGCGGCGCGCTGGTCGGCACCTTCTTCGGCGTCTTCGTCGCCTACGGCTTCTTCGGGCCCATGGCGCAGTCGCTCAAGAGCCTCTTCGAGGCCGAGTCGAAATACTACCTTTCCCTCAAGGCGGGGCTCCTCGCCCATATCGGCGGCCAGCCGCCGGTGATGGCGGTCGAATTTGCCCGCAAGTCTCTGATGAGCGACGTCCGCCCGACCTTCAGCGAGGTGGAAGCGGCAACCGCCGCTCTGCCCGCCCAGAACTGACCCGGTATCCGGCAGGGATTCGATGAGCACGATCATCATCAAGAAGGTCAAGAAGGCCGCTCACGCGCATCACGGCGGGGCCTGGAAGATCGCCTATGCGGACTTCGTGACCGCCATGATGGCGTTCTTCCTGCTGATGTGGCTGATCAGCATGACGACGCAGGAGCAGAAGGTCGGTCTGGCGGAATATTTCGCGCCGGCGGCGTCGAGCCCGGCAACCAGTGGTGCGGGCGGGATGCTGTACGGCACCGCCCTGGACACGTCGGGCAACAAGGCGTCCACGCCCCGGGACGCGCAGAGGGGCTCTGACGAGCAGGTGGACAGACCGCGCCAGACCCGTCCGGGCCGCGCCAACGAACTCGATACCAGCCGCCCGGCCGCCAGCGTGCAGGCCGATTACAGCGCCATCGCCAGCCTCCGGCAGGCGCTCGAAACGATGCCCGACATCGCCGAACTGTCGAAGAACATCGTGATCGAGCCGACCAAGGAGGGCGTGAACGTGTCCCTCGTGGACCAGGACGGCCGCGCCATGTTCCGCGAGGGCTCCGTCGAGCCCTACGAGCGCACCCGTCGCGTGCTGGAGGCGCTCGCGCCCGCCATGCGCCGGTTGCCCAACCGCCTGTCGATCACCGGCCACACGTCTGCCGCGCGCCCGGGCTCGGCGCGGGCCGGCGAACCCTGGAACCTCACCGCCGGGCGTGCGCTCGCCGTGCGCGACATCCTGTCGGGTGCCGGGGTTCCCAACGACAACTTCATGTCCGTGGTGGGACGCGCCGACACCGAGCCGGTTTTCCCCGACAATCCCTACATCGCGCCGAATCGACGGGTGACGATCACGCTGCTCCACGCGAACCCGCCGGTGCCGCCGAACCTGTTCCGCTGACGACGAAGCGCCTCGCGGCCTGAGAGCCCCCCGAAACGCCCTCTGCGCTACCTCGCGCAGAGGGGGCAACCGGTCATCGGGCGTCTGGGGGGAGGCCCTCGAAGGCCGCTCGAGATCGAGATCAAGGCGCGCGGCTCGACACGGCATGATGCGTCGCCGTCGGTCCGGCCCACCCAAACATCAGGCCCGCCCCTCCTGCACCGCGTGGCAGGCGACGCCGTCCAGCAGGGCCGGGACCTCGGTGCGGCAGCGGTCGTTGGCCAGCGGGCAGCGCGGGTTGAAGGTGCAGCCGGGGGGCGGATCGATCGGGTTCGGGATCTCGCCGGAGACCGGCACCCGGGCGCGGCCGACATGGGCGAGGTCGGGCACCGCGTCGAGCAGCATCCGCGTGTAGGGGTGGCGCGGGCGGGCGAACAGATCCTTTGCGGCGGCCACCTCGACCAGGCGGCCGAGATACATCACACCCACCCGGGTCGCCATGTGGCGGACCACGGCGAGGTTGTGGGAGATGAACAGGTAGGTCAGGCCCAGCCGGTCCTGCAGGTCGCGCATCAGGTTGAGGATCTGCGCCTGCACCGAGACGTCGAGCGCCGAGGTCGGCTCGTCGCCGACCAGGAACTCCGCCTGGCTGGCCAGAGCCCGGGCGATGGCGACCCGCTGCCGCTGCCCGCCGGAGAATTCGTGCGGGTATTTCCTGGCATCGTCCGCGTGGAGGCCGACGAGGCCGAGCAGCTCGCTGACCCGGGCGCGGATCGCTCCCTCCCCCTGGATCAGGTTGAACGCCCGGATCGGCTCCGCGATGATCTTGCCCACGCGCCAGCGCGGGTTCATCGACGCGTAGGGGTCCTGGAAGATCATCTGGATCCGCGAGCGCAGGCGCCGCCTTGCGGCCGCCTCCCGGGGATCGGTCATCGAGACCCCGGTGATCCGGACCTCGCCGGCCGAGGGCGGCAGCAGGCCGACCACCATCCGGGCGACCGTGGACTTGCCGGAGCCGGATTCGCCGACGATCGCGAAGGTCTCGCCCTTGGCGATGGTGAAGCCCACCCGATCCACCGCCGTGAGGAACCGGCGGGGCTCGCGCTCGATCACCCGGTTGAGCCAGGGCTTCGAGACGTCGAACAGGCGGCGCAGGTCGGTGACCTCGACATAGGCGCTCACGCCGCCTTCTCCGTCACATCGTACAGGTGGCAGGCGACGCGGCTCGCGCCTACGAGGATCGGCTCGGGCCGCTCGACGCGGCAGCGGGCAAAGACTTTCGGGCAGCGCGGGTTGAAGGCGCAGCCCTTCGGGATGGCGGTGAGCCGGGGCATCGAGCCGGGGATCTGGCTGAGGCGGTCGGCCTCCTGCGACAGGGTCGGGATCGCGCCCATCAGGCCGACCGCGTAGGGGTGATGCGGCTCCCGCACCACGGCAGCGACGGGGCCGATCTCGGCCACCCGCCCGGCATACATCACGGCGACCCGGTCGGCCGCCTCGGCGATCACGCCCATGTCGTGGGTCACCAGCATCACCGCGGTGCCGTGCTCGCGGCAGAGACGCTTGAGCAGCGTGATGATCTGGGCCTGGACCGAGACGTCCAGCGCCGTGGTCGGCTCGTCGGCGATGATCAGTTCCGGCTCGGCGGCCAGCGCAAGGGCGATCACCACGCGCTGGCGCATGCCGCCGGAGAATTCGTGCGGATAGCCGTCGATCCGCCGCTCGGGGGCCGGGATGCCGACCTCGGCGAGCAGGTCGATGGCCCGGGTGCGCGCCGCCCTGGCCGAGAGCTCGGTATGGGCGCGCAGGGTCTCGACGATCTGGTCGCCGACCCGGAACAGCGGGTCCAGGGAGGTCAGCGGATCCTGGAAGATCATGCCGATCCGCCTGCCCCGCACCCGACGCATCGCCTCGGGAGGCAGGTTGTCGATGCGCTCGCCGCGCAAGGCGATCGCGCCGCCGCTGATCCGGCCGGGGCGGTCGATCAGCCCGATCACCGCCGAGCCGGTGACCGACTTGCCGGCCCCGGACTCGCCGACGACCCCCAGGATCTCGCCCCGGCCGATGTCGAACGAGACCCGGTCGATGGCGGTGAGCGGCCCGCGGCGCGTGTCGAACGTGACCGTGAGGTCGCGCACGGAGAGGATGGTTTCGCTCATCGCGCGCGGGCTCCGACAACGGCGCGTGCTCCCGCCCGCACCCTCATCCTGAGGTGCGAGCGCAGCGAGCCTCGAAGGAGGCCTCCGGATGACGCGTGATCCCTGGAGGGCTCCTTCGAGGCCTCCGCTTCGCTTCGGCACCTCAGGATGAGGGCGCGGGTGGGATGAGCCCGGGAAACGCCGTGGTCCAACAACATCATTGCAGCTTCGGATTGAGGGCGTCGCGCAGCCAATCCCCCAGGAGGTTGATGGCGATGACGAGGCCGGCCAGCGCCAGGCCCGGGAAGGCGACGATCCACCACTCGCCGGAGAACAGGAACCGGTTGCCAGTGCGGATCAGGGTGCCGAGCGACGGCATGGTCTCGGGCAGGCCGGTGCCGAGGAACGACAGGGTCGCCTCGGTGATGATCGCCAGGGCCAGGTTGATCGTGGCGATGACGAAGACCGGGCCGGTGACGTTGGGCAGCACGTGGCGGACCAGGATCACCGGGGGCGTCAGGCCGATCAGCCGGGCGGCCTGGACGTAGTCCTTGCCCTTCTCGACCATCACGGAGGAGCGCACGGTGCGGGCGTATTGCACCCAGAAGGACAGGCCGATCGAGATCACGATCAGCCCGATCAGCGGCCCGACATCGAGGGCGCCGCCGAAGCTCGCCCGGGCGACGCCGTCCACCACCAGGGCGATCAGGATCGCCGGGAAGGTGAGCTGCACGTCGGCGACCCGCATAATCAGCGTGTCGAGGGCGCCGCCCGCATAGCCGGCAATCAATCCCAGGGCGATCCCGATGATGCCCGAGGTGATCACCCCGAGCACCCCGACGATCAGCGACAGGCGCAGGCCGTAGAGCACCGCCGAGAGCACGTCGCGCCCCTGGTCGTCGGTGCCGAGGTAGAACGGCGCCTGGCCGTCCGCCTGCCAGATGGGCGGCAGGTTGGAGTTGATCAGGTCGAGCTGGGCCGGGTCGTAGGGGTTCTGCGGCGAGATCAGCGGCGCGGCGACCGCGAGCCCGACCATCAGGATGGTGGCCAGAAGCGCCACGATCGCGGTCTTCGACCTCAGAAAACTCGCCAGCAGGTCGGAATCGCGCCAGCGCGCGAGCCGACCGGGCGTCGCCGCCTGCAGCGGGACCGGCGGGGCGCCGCCGGCGTCGATATCGCGTCCGCTCATCAACCGGCCCTCATGCCGTCGCCGAGGACAGCCGCAGGCGCGGATCGACCACGGTGTAGAGGATGTCGACCACGAGATTGATGGTCACGAAGATCAGCGCGACGAGCAGCAGGTAGGCGGACATGATCGGGATATCGACGTTCTGCACGGCCTGGACGAACAGCAGGCCCATGCCGGGCCACTGGAACACCGTCTCGGTGATGATCGAGAAGGCGATGACCGAGCCGAGCTGGAGCCCGGCGATGGTGATCACCGGCACGAGGGTGTTCTTCAGGGCGTGGCGCAGGTGGACGGCGCGGGTGGAGAGGCCCCGCGCCCGGGCGAAGCGGATGTAGTCGGTGCGCAGCACCTCCAGCATCTCGGCGCGCACCAGCCGCATGATCAGCGTCATCTGGAACAGGCCGAGCGTGATGGAGGGCAGGATCAGCGCCTTGAGGCCGGACCAGGTGAGGAAGCCGGTGGTCCACCAGCCGAGCCGCACCGTGTCGCCGCGCCCGTAGGAGGGCAGCCAGCCCAGCGTCACCGAGAACAGGTAGATCAGCAGGATGCCGATCAGGAAGGTCGGCAGGCTGATCCCGATGAGCGAAACCGCCTGGAACAGGCCGGCGAGCCAGGAATCCCGGCGCAGCGCGCAGAAGACCCCCATCAATACGCCGACCACCAGGGCGAAGACCGTGGCGCAGAAGGCGAGCTCCAGGGTCGCCGGCATGCGCTCGGCCAAGAGCTGCGAGACCGGCTGGCGGAACTGGTACGAGATCCCGAGCCGGCCCTGCACCACGTCGCCGGCATAGCGGGCGAACTGGACCAGGACCGGATCGTCGAGGCCGAGGCTCTTGCGTATCTCGGCCCGCTCGGAAGCAGGCGTATCGGGCCCGACGATCTGGTTCACGGGATCGCCCGCGAACCGGAACATCGAGAACGCGATGAGCCCGACGACCGCGAGCACTGCGGTCGCCTGGATCACCCGGCGCAGGAGGAAGGCGAGCACGCCCGGCCCCTTACTGGGGGTCTTTCGAGACCCAGTAGAGCAGCAGCAGGTTATCGGCGCGCTGAGTCAGGTGGACCTTCTTCGAGACGCCCCAGGCGAGCGCCTGCTGGTGCAGCGGGATGTAGCCCCAGTCGGCGTTCAGGGTGTCGAAGCCCTCCTTGATCAGGGCGTCGCGCTTGGTCTTGTCGGTCTCGGCCTCGACTTGGTCGGCGAGCGTGTCGATCTTCGGGTTGCAATAGCCGGCGAGATTCCAGCTGCCGCGGCCGGACTTGTCGCCGGGCTTCCGGCACCCGACGATCTCGTAGAGGATGTTGTGGCTGTCCAGCGAGGACGGGGTCCAGCCGAGCAGGTAGAACGACGTGTCGTAATTCGGCGCCAGCACCTTGGCGAAGTACTTGGCCTTGGGCTGGGCGTTCAGGTTCACCTTGACGTTGATGCGGGCGAGCATCGAGACCACCGCCTGGCAGATCGCCTCGTCGTTGACGTAGCGGTCGTTGGGGCAGTCCATGGTGAGCGTGAACCCGTCCGGGTAGCCGGCCTGAGCCATCAGATCCTTGGCCTTCTTCAGGTCGGTGGCCGGGCGCTTGATCTCGCTGGCGCGGTCGTAGAGCGCGGGGGCAATCATCAGGGCCGAGGGCACCGCCTGCCCACGCATGACCCGCTTGGCGATCGTCTCCTCGTCGATGGCGAGATAGAACGCCTCGCGCACCTTGGGGTCCTTGAACGGGTTCTTGCCCTTGACGCTCGAATCCTTCAGCTCGTCCCGGTCTTGGTCCATGCCGAGGAAGATCGTGCGCAGCTCCGGCCCGGCCATCACAGTGGCCGTGCCGCTACCATTCACGCGCTGCTGGTCCTGGAGCGGCACCGGGTCGATCCAGTCGACCTCACCGGACAGGAGCGCGGCGACCCGCGTCGCCGGGTTGGCGATCGTGGTCAGCACTGCCTCGTCGAGGTTCGACTCGACCTTGCCCCAGTAGCCGTCGAACTTCTTGAACACCGTCTTCACGCCGGGCTGATGCTCGGTGATCACGAACGGGCCGGTGCCGTTCTCGTGCAGGGTGGCGTAGCTCGGGCTGGTGGCGTTGGCCGGGGTGGGCTGGGCGGCGCCGTTCTTCTCGGACCACGCCTTCGACATGATCAGCCAGGTCGGAAACTGAGCGAGGGCGATGGGGTTCGGCTTCTTCAGCACCATGTCGACGGTGTAGTCGTCGACCTTCACGAATTCGGCGTCGGAGGGGACGTTGGTGGTGAAGTTCGAGCCGGAAGCCCGGACCCGCTGAGCGGAGAAGAGCACGTCGTCGGCCGTGAAGGGCGTACCGTCATGGAACTTGACGTTCTTGCGCAGGTGGAAGCGCCAGCGGGTCGGCTCGGGCGTCTCCCAGGATTCGGCGAGGCCGGGGGCGAATTTCAGGTTCTTGTCGAGGGTGACCAACGACTCGTAGGCCGCCTGCTGCATGCCCTCCGTGAAGCTCTCCTTGAGGGAGTACGGATCGAGGGACTTGAGATCTCCCTGGAAGGCGAAGCGGAACACGTTGGCGGCCTGGGCGGGCAAAGCCGTCAGCGCGAAAGCCGCGACCGCGCCTGCGGCCACGCCGCGGGCGAGGGTCTTCAGGGTCGAACGGGACAAGCGGATCTCCGGAACCTTGGAAGTTGATGGCAGGCGGCCATCACCAGCGCAGGGGTTGAGCCTAGGCCGAGTGAAGCGCGCGGGCAAACCGCACCGGCCACACACCCACAGCAAGGTTCGGACCATCCGTATGCAAAATGCGGGGCCGAGGCGGCACGATGTTCACGGATCTCAGGACGAAGCGCGGGCTCCCCTCTCCCCGTGTGCGGGAAGCGAGAGGCGAAGCCGGAGCGGCGGTGAGGGACGTGACCGGATGAGTCTCCTCCGGGGCAGCCCCCTCACCCTCGGCTGCCGCCTCGCTCCGGCGACGACAAGGTCGCCGGAGCCCTCTCCCCACAAGCGGGGCGAGGGGATCCAACCGCGCAGGCCGGAGACGAACCCGAAGCCGGCAGCCCCTACTCGGCCGCCACATGATGCGGCTGGTGGGCGGGCGCCGCGTCCGCGCCCTCCCCCCGCTCGCCGTCCGCCACGGCTTTGCGCCGGAACAGGCGCATCACCACCACGAAGAAGACCGGCACGAAGAACACCGCCAGCACAGTCGCGGTGATCATGCCGCCCATCACGCCGGTGCCGATCGCCTGCTGGCTCTTCGAGGCGGCGCCGGTGGCGATGGCCAGCGGCACCACGCCGAAGATGAAGGCGAGCGAGGTCATCACGATCGGCCGGAACCGGAGCGTCGAGGCCTCGACCGCGGCCCGGATCACCGAGGTGCCCGGCCTCCAGAGGTCCTTGGCGAATTCCACGATCAGGATCGCGTTCTTGGCCGACAGGCCGATGATCGTGATCAGCCCGATCTTGAAGTACACGTCGTTGGGCATGCCGCGCAGATAGACGGCCCCCACCGCGCCGATCACGCCGAGCGGGATCACCAGCAGCACCGAGACCGGGATCGCCCAGCTCTCGTAGAGCGCGGCCAGGCACAGGAACACGATCAGCACCGAGAGGGCCAGCAGCAGGCTGGCCTGGCTGCCGGCCTGCTTCTCCTGGAACGACTGGCCGGTCCAGGCATAGCCGAAGCCCTTGGGCAGCTGCAGCATCAGCCGCTCCATCTCGGCGATGGCGTCGCCCGAGGTGTAGCCGGGATTGGGCTCGCCGGTGATGCGGACCGACTGGTAGCCGTTGAAGCCGACGATCTGGCTCGGCCCCATGCCCCATTTCAGCTCAGCGAAGGACGACATCGGCACCATGGTGCCGGAGGCGTTCTTCACCGCGTAGTTGAGGATGTCCGACGCGTTCATGCGCTGGAGTTGCTCGGCCTGGACGTAGACGCGCTGCATCTTGCCGCGGTTGGGGAAGTCGTTGGTGTAGACCGAGCCGAGGTTGAGCTGGATCGTGGCGTTGATGTCCTCGAACTTGACGCCCAGAGCGGCCGCTTTCTCGCGGTCGACGATCAGCTCCGCCTGCGGGGTCGGCGGCAGGCCCTCGATCTTGACCTTCTGCAGGATCGGACTGCCTTGCGCGAGCTTGAGCAGCTGGTCCTGGGCCGAGAGCAGGGCCGCGTAGCCGCGGTTCGCCCGGTCCTGGAGGCGGAACGAGAAGCCGGCGGCGTTGCCGAGGTTGTCCACCGGCGGCGGTTCCTGAGCGTCCACGGTGGCGTCGCGGTAGCTGGCGAGCGCCGCGTTTGTGCCGGCCACCAGGGCGGCGGCCGAGTTCTTCGCGTCGCGCTCGCTCCAGGGCTTGAGGGTGACGAAGGCCTGGCTGGTGCTGGGTGCCTGGCCGGAGAACGAGAAGCCGTTGAGCATGGTCACGGTGGCGACGCCGGCTTGCGCCAGCAGGTGCTCCTCGACCTTGCGGTTGGCCTCCTGGGTGCGGTTGTAGGAGGCGCCGGGCGGCGTCTGGATGTCGACCGTGAAGAAGCCCTGATCCTCCACCGGCAGGAAGCCCTCCGGCAGGTTGATGAAGGCGTAGGCCGTGCCCGCCACCAGGGCGAGGTAGATCAGCATCACCCGGCCGGACTTGCGGATGAGACCCGCGACGCCGCGGCCGTAGCGGGCGGTCTCGCGGTCGACGAAGCGGTTGAACATCCCGAACACGCCGCCCTTGGCGTGGCCGTGCCCCTTCTCCACGGGCTTCAGGAAGGTCGCGCAGAGCGCCGGCGTCAGCGACAGGGCGAGCAGCGCCGAGAACGCGATGGAGGTCACCATGGCGATCGAGAATTGCCGGTAGATGATGCCCACCGAGCCGGGGAAGAACGCCATCGGGATGAACACCGCCATCAGCACCAGGGTGATGCCGATGATCGCCCCGGTGATCTGCTCCATGGCCTTCTTGGTGGCCTCCTTGGGCGGCAGACCCTCCTCGTTCATGATCCGCTCGACGTTCTCCACCACCACGATGGCGTCGTCGACCAGGATGCCGATGGCCAGCACCATGCCGAACATGGTGAGCACGTTCACCGAGAAGCCGGAGATCCACATCACCGTCACGGTGCCCATCAGGGCGATCGGCACGACGATGGTGGGGATCAGGGTGTAGCGGATGTTCTGCAGGAACAGGAACATCACGAGGAACACCAGCACCACCGCCTCGACCAGGGTGTGCAGCACCTTCTCGATCGAGGCCTCGACGGCCGGGGTGATGTCGTACGGGATGTCCCACTTCAGGTCCGGCGGGAAGAACTGCGACAGCTCCACCATCTTGGCGCGGATCGCCTTGGCGGTCTCGAGCGCGTTGCCGTCGGGGGCCAGCGTCACCGAGATGCCGGCCGCGGGGCCGCCGTTCAGCCGGGTGGAGAACTGGTAGGCGTCGCCGCCGAGCTCGATCCGGGCGACGTCGCGCAGGCGCACGTTCGAGCCGTCCGGGTTGGCCCGCAGCACGATCGCGCCGAAATCCTCGATGGTGCCGAGCTGGCCCTTCACGATGATCGGCACCGTGACCGCCTGCTTGGTCGGGCTCGGCTGGGCGCCGACCGAGCCGGAGGCGACCTGGATGTTCTGGTTGCGGATCGCCTCGGTCACGTCCTCGGCGCTGAGCGACAGGCCGCGCAGCTTGTCCGGATCGACCCAGACCCGGAGCGAGCGCTCGGTGGAGTAGAGCGTCGCGCGCCCGACGCCCGGGATGCGGCGGATCTCGTTGATGACGTTGCGGATCAGGAAGTCGCCCAGGCCCACCTCGTCCATCGACCCGTCCTTGGAGATCAGGGTGATGATGTTGAGGGTCGCGGCCGAGGCCTCCTCGACCAGGATGCCCTGCTGGCGGACTTCCGCGGGCAGGCGGGCCTCCACGCGCTTCAACCGGTTCTGCACCTCGACGGAGGCGAGCGCCGGCTCGGTGCCGGGCAGGAAGGTCGCGGTGATGTTGACCGAGCCGAACGAGTCGGTGGTCGACTCGAAGTTCATGATGTTGGCCGCGCCGTTCAGCTCATCCTCGATGAGCCGGGTCGTGCCGACATAGAGGCTGTCCACCGAGGCGCCGGGATAGGCCGTGGACAGGGCGATCTGCGGCGGGGCGATCACCGGATACTGCGCGATCGGCAGGTTCGGGATCGCCAGGGCGCCGCCCAGGCAGATGAACAGGGCCACCACCCAGGCGAAGACCGGGCGGTCGATGAAGAAGCGTGCCATGCGCGAGGTCCCCCGGGCTCAGTGGCGGTTGACCGCGGCGGCGCGCGGGGCGGCCTCCGCCTTGTCGCCCGGCGCGTCGGGAGCCTCGTCGGCGTCGTGCTTCGGACCCGCCTCGCCGTGGAGCGGCGTCTGGTCCACGGGCTTCACCTTCACGCCCGCGGTGATCTTCTGGACGCCGTCGATGATCACGCGCTCCCCGGCCTTGAGCCCGTCGCGGATCAGCCAGTTCTGCCCGACCACCGGCCCGACCTCGACGGGCTGGCGCATCACGGTGTCGTCGGCCCGGACCAGCCAGACCTCGGCGCGGCCGTCCTCGGTGCGCTGGATCGCCTGCTGGGGCACCGCGATCGCGTCGGAATCGATGCCCTGCTTGATCCGGGCGCGGACATACATGCCCGGGAACAGCTCGTCATGCGGGTTGGGGAACTGCACCCGAAGGGTCACCTGGCCGGTGCTCGGATCGGCGGTGACGTCCGAGAACAGCAGGCGGCCGGCCAGCGGGTAGAGGGAGTTGTCGTCCATGATCAGGTGGACGTTGGCGGTGTTGTCCTCCAGCCGGGCGAGCTCGCCGCTGGCAAGATCCCGGCGCAGGCGGTTCAGCTCGCCCACCGACTGGGTGATATCGACGTAGATCGGGTCGAGCTGCTGGATCGTGGCGAGCGCCCCCGTGGAGCCCGGCTCGATCAGGGTCCCCTCGGTGAGCAGCGCCCGGCCGATCCGGCCGGTGATCGGCGCGCGCACGTCGGTCCAGCCGAGGTTGAGCTGCGCCCGGTCCCGGGCCGCCTTGGCGCCGGCGACCTCCGCCTCCGCCTGCTTCTTGGCCGCGAAGGCGGCGTCGTACTGCGCCTGGCTGGCGGTCGCCCGGGTCAGCAGGGTCTCGAGCCGGTCGGCCTGCTGGCGGGCCAGCACCAGGGCGGCCTCCTGGCGGGCCAGCACGGCCTCCGCGCTCGCCAGCTCGACCTCGTAGGGGGCCGGGTCGATCTTGTAGAGGATGTCGCCTTCCTTGACCTGGCTGCCCTGCTCGAACAGGCGCTTGACCACGAGGCCCGAGACCCGCGACCGGACCTCGGCGATGCGCATCGGCGCCACCCGGCCGGGCAGGTCGCGCAGGTAGGGGATCGCCTGCGGCGTCACGGTGACGAAGCCGACCTCGGGCACCGGCGGCGTCGGCGCGGCCGTCTGCTTCGGGTTGCAGGCCCCCAGCGCGAGGGCCAGCAGGGCGGCCGATCCCAGGACGGTCACGCGCGGCGCGGCGCGCCGGACGGGGGACGGGGAAAGGGCGGACGAAGTGCGGGTCACGGGTTCCGACGCTCCTGGAGATACATGCGTCTGCAAAGGCCGGCGCGGAGCAAGGCCCGCGCGTCGTCGAGGCGGATCGCGCATCCTCCCGAACGGGGTTTCCCGGCTCTCGGAAAGGCGATGCGGCGCGATCAGGACTTCAGGTTACCAGGCCGGATCCGGGATCCGGGACGATGGCCCTGCGCCGATACGGCGAAGATCGGGCGCCCGGCCGGTGGACGAACCGGCGGCGCGGATCAGGCCGCCCGGGGCGGCCGGTGCAGGGCCTCGTCCGGTCCGAAGGCCGGCGCGACGATCGGAGCATAACCATAGGATGCGGCGGAGGCGTGACGCGGCCGCGGGGCCTCGACCGGGCGGCGCGGAAGCCCGAGCTCGCCGCCGACCTCGAGATCGGCCGGGCACAGGTCGGTGCCGTCGAACAGAGCCCGACGGGCCTCGGGGGCGTTCTTGCGCGTCTCCACCTTGCGGGCGTCCGACAGGACGGCGACGTTCTGGCTGACCACCCAGCAGGCCGGACCCGCCACCGGCGCGGCCCGGGCCGGGCGGGGCGCAGCCGTCAGCGCAGCCGCCGCGACGACGAGCACCGCCAGCACGGCGAGGCTCCGGACGAGGCGGTCCGGCGAGCCCGCGACGCGGCGGGCCAGAAGGGCGACGGATCGGATCACGTCCCGGAGATAAGCATGGCCGTCCTCCGGCGCAATCACCCACGGCGTCGCGCCGTTTTTCAGTGTTGCCCGGAGCCCACAGGGCCGGCCGGATTCGCGCGCGTCACCCCGCCGGCCTCAACCTTGCCGCGAAGTCGGGGCCGGCTCGCCGGAGGATCGCGGCCCACCCGCGACGGCCGACGCCATCGGCAAGAACCGGCACGTGATGAGGATGAAGACCATGTCGAGACGGATCGTGATGCTCGCGCTGGCGGGCGCCCTGCTGGGGAGCGCGCCCGCTTCCGCCAGCCCGCTGGACAGCGGGCCGCTCGCGGATTTCATGAATGTCTTCCGCACCCAGGCGATCCCGCGCGAGACGATCGGCTGGAACAGCACCGAGAAGCCCGGCACCATCGTGATCTCGACCCGCCAGCGCCGGCTCTACTACATCCTCGGGAACAGCGAGGCGATCCGCTACGGCGTCGGCGTCGGCCGGCAGGGCTTCTCCTGGTCCGGCACCAAGACGGTGACGATGAAGAAGGAATGGCCGGCCTGGCGCCCGCCGCAGCAGATGCTGGCCCGCCGCCCCGACCTGCCCCGCTACATGGCCGGCGGCCAGGACAACCCGCTGGGCGCCCGCGCCCTCTATCTCGGTTCCTCGCTCTACCGGATCCACGGCTCGAACGAGCCCGAGACGATGGGCGCCGCGGTCTCCTCGGGCTGCATCCGCATGACCAACAAGGACGTGGTCGATCTCTACGACCGGGTCCGGGTCGGCACCAAGGTCGTCGTGCGCGACTGAGCGAAAAGCCCCACGCCCGGCGCGGATCGCCGGGCGTGGGGCGTGAGGCGCGCATCCCGGTTCCGATCATGCGCGAGCCGGTGGCTGGTCCCGAGCCGATCCAGCCGAACCTGCGGCGGATCGTACCGGCGGGATGTTCTATCCATATAGGAACATATATAGAACATCGAGACGACATCGCGCAGGATGCGACAGGAGCCCCGATGGCCCGCTACCGGTTCCACTGCACCAACGGTCTGGAATGCGTGTTCGACGCGCGCGGCGCGGATATCCGCGCGGCCGGGCGGCTGCCCCTGCGGGCGCGCCGGGTCGCCGTCGACGTGATGCGGGCGCTGTCCGACCGGACCGACTGGTCCGAATGGCAGGTCAGCGTCCACGACCTCACCGGCCGGCGCGTGATGGTGCAGCCCTTCCGGCAGCTGGTCGGCGATCGGCCCCTCGCGGCCTGATCTGGTCCGCCGCCGGCGCGTTCGGTTATCATGCCGGCATGATCAGATCCGCCGGTTTTCGCCCGCGCCGATTCGCCGCCTGCCTGGGCCTCTGCCTGTTGCCGGCCTTCCCCGCTGCCGCCCAGGCGTTCCTGCCGCTCGTGGGATTCGCGCCGCTGCCGTCCTTCGCCCTGGATCCGGTCGAGGATGCCGGCCGCTGGACCGGCTCCTACGCCCGCCTGTCGACCGGCTACGCGGTCAGCACGTCCCGGCATTTTGGAAGCTATTCCGGCCCGACCCTCGGGTTCGAGGGCGGCCGGATGTGGCAGGAGGGGCCGATCCTCTACGGGATCAGCGGCGGCCTGGATTACCTTGCCGGCCTCGACGGCAATCTCACCCCGGGCTTCGGGCGCCTCGCCTACAGCCGCGACTTCGCCGGCGCGCTCGAGGTCAAGGTCGGGACGCTGCTGACGCCGGACGTGCTGCTCTACGCCAAGGCGGGGGCGGGCGCCGTGCACGACACCCTGCGGGTCGGACCGACGCCGTTCAGCCCACCCCTCACCCGGGAGGACATCGCGATCCTGCCGAACGCCCGCGTCGGCGTCGAATGGGCGGTCACGGACCGCCTCTCCGTGGCGGTCGAGGCCGGCGTGGTACGCAACGGCCTGCGCTGATTTTTTTTGTTCTTGGGTCGCCCGACCAGCCCCGTCTTCGCGAGTGCGTCAGCCGGGAACCGGACCCCGCCGAAGCGCCGCAAGATCGCGCCAGCCATAGGCGACCTCCACGAGCGTGGCCCGCTCCCGCCGCTCCACCCGCTCGCCGACCACGACACCGCCGAGACGCGCGTAGAACCGCCGGGCCGTCGCATTGTCGCGCAGCACCCAGAGGCTGGCTGCACGATGACCGCTCCGTCGGAGATGGGCCGCCAGCGCGGCCATCAGGGCGCTGCCGGTCCCGCGCCGCTGCGCGGCGCTCAGGACGTAGATCGCACTGACCTCCCCATCGAAGCCGTCCGCCGCCAGCTCGGCCGTGCGCTGGGCGCCGCAGGACCCGAAGCCGACGAGACCCGCAGCCCCCTCGGCGACCGCGACCGCCGTGCCCGATTCCGGCCCCCCGAGGATCCGCGTCCAGGCCGCCAGCCGCGTCTCGACCGTGTGGGCGGCAATCATCTCGGCGGGCAGGAGCCCGGCATAGGTTTCCTGCCAGGCGGCGACATGGATCGCCGCGATGGCCGGCACATCGTCCAGGCCCGCTGGCCGGATCGTCACGGCTTCCATCGATGGGACGGGATCCATCGGGCGCTCCTGTGAGGGTCGGGCATCGCGCCCGCTGCCGGGCGAGCGACGGCATTCCGATACACCGGCGCCGGACGAGGTCGCGGAGACCAACACATCTGCGTGCCCTCCCCCTTCCGCAGAGCGACGTCCTATACGGGTTACGACCGTCGCCGAAGCATGCCCTGAGCGCAGAAGGCGCGGGTCCCCTCCCCCGCACGGGAGAGGGAGCGCGTCGCGGTCTGCACAGCGCCTGTGCCGCAAACCCGTGTCGGTCGCAGGCAGAAGGGGAAGGGAAACCGCCCCCTGTGCGGACCGCGCCCTCTGTGGAGCCCTACTTCGGCACGAACGCCCAGTAATCCAGATCGAGGATCACGGCCGGGTCGTAGCCCTCGCCCGTCCGGTCCGGGAAGGCGCCGCAGGGCTGGTTCTTGGTGGCCACCGTGCGCAGGCGCAGGAGGCCGACATCGTCCCGGCCGACATCGGCCGCGGCCAGGACCTCGCTCCAGGCATAGACCGTGTCGCCGGCAAAGAGCGGCGCCACGTGGCGGCCGGCATTGATGCCGGCCAGCGCGAAGGCGTTGCCCAGGCCGTTGAAGCTGAGCGCCCGGGCCAGGGAGATCACGTGCCCGCCATAGATCAGCCGCCGGCCGAACCGGGTGTCCTTGGCGGCCAGCCCGTCGAAATGGACCTTGGCGGTGTTCTGGAACAGGCGCGTGGCGATCTGGTGCTCGGCCTCCTCGACGGTCATGCCGTCGACATGGTCGATCTTCTCGCCGACCGCGTAGTCGGCGAAGCGGTGCGGGCTGCCGGCGAGCTCCGAATCGTAGGCGGCGGCGGACAGCTTCGGCAGGGCGCCTGCGAGGTCCTGCGGGTCGACCACCTTGGCCAGCGTCGGCACGTGCTCCTCGGCGATGGCCGCCTCGGGGTCGCGCTTGCGCACCAGCACCCAGCGGCAATAGCTCAGCACGGTCTCGCCGGATTCGTCCGAGCCCACCGAGCGGACATAGACCACGCCGGTCTGCCGGTTCGAGCTTTCCTTGAGGCCGATCACCTCGGAGACGGTCGACAGGGTCTCGCCCGGATAGACCGGCCGGCGGAAGCCGCCCTCCGCGTAGCCGAGATTGGCCAGCGCGTTCAGCGAGACGTCCGGCACGGTCTTGCCGAACACCATGTGGAAGGTCAGCAGGTCGTCGAGCGGGCTCTTCGGGTAGCCGAGGGCCCGGGCGAAGGCGTCCGACGATTGCACGGCGAAGCGCGGGCCGTAGAGGCCGGTGTAGAGCGCCACATCGCCCACCGTCACGGTGCGGGGGGTGGCGTGGCGGATGGTCTCGCCGAGGCGGAAATCCTCGAAGAACCGGCCTGGATTTGTCTTCACGGTCACTCGATCCTACTGCGCGTAGATATACGCCTGGGGCACGGCATATTCGTGCAGAAGGCGGCTGATGAACAGCAGCAGCAGGATCAGGATGATCGGCGAGATGTCGACGCCGCCGAGATTGGGCAGCAGGTTGCGGATCGGCCGCAGCACCGGCTCGGTGATCCGGTAGAGCACCTCGCCGATCTGGGCGACGATCGGGTTGCGGACATTCACCACGTTGAACGCCACCAGCCAGCTCAGGACCGCGCTGGCGATGAGGACGTAGATGAAAAGCTGGACGACCGTGTCGAAGAGCCAGATCAGGGCGTTCATGCAGGTCCGCGCACTATCCTCGGGGCGCCCGCGCGGCAGCACCGGGAGCGGTGTGCGGCAGGCGGCGGTGAAACAGGAATTGACAGGCTGAGCCGCCCGCGCCTACAAGGCCGGCGCCTCGACGGGGCTGTAGCTCAGATGGGAGAGCGCCGCAATCGCACTGCGGAGGTCAGGGGTTCGATTCCCCTCAGCTCCACCACTCACTTTTCGGTTCGGAAAAGCGAGGGGTGGCAAGAACTTATGGAACAATCCCCAGGCTTTCTCGCCGGATCTCCCCACGGAAGCGTGGTTTAAGCCGCGAGCCTGACAGATCCGCGGTGGGCTGGAACCGGCACGGCCCTCTGCTCCGGCCCAGGCACGCCAAATTTCGAGGCGTACAGGCCCGGCATTGGGCGGTAGCGTGCTGGTGAAGCACCACTTCAACGCCATCCAGCGCATCAGTCGCGAAGCCCTGATGCAGGCGGGCGGCACGCGCCGATCAGCGTGTGTGGCATTCAGCCCCTATCGACGGCCTGCTCACGGTGTCTGACGCTTTCTTGCGCGCCATCGAGCCGTTCCTCGCGGTCAACGATTTTCCGCGCGCCCAACACGAGACCGCCGTCAACAACGCACTGCTGTTCCTCGCCTCCGATAGGGCCGGTCCCGTCACCATGGCCGACCTCTATGTCGATGGCGGCGCCACGCTCTGGGCATGAGCGGGCGCCGTCACCGCCGCTTGTGCTTGGGCAGGACGCCGTAGGCCCGCTTGAACGCCACCGTGAAGTTCGAGGGATCCGCGTAGCCCGCCACGTAGGCCGCCTGGGCGATGGTGACGCCGTCCCGCTCCAGCGCCGCGCAGGCCTGAGCGAGCCGCTCGCTGCGGATGAATTCGAACACCGTCATCCGGAAGTGTTCCTTGAAGTGGCGCTGGACGGAGGACACGCTCGCCCCGATCTCCGCGGCAATCCTCTCGATGGTGAGATTCGCGCCGAGATTGGCCAGCACGTAGTCCCGGACCCGTTCGCTACGACGGCGGCTTGCGAGGTGCGGCTGCGAGCGCTCGCCCGTGTGCTCTCTCACGGCCGCACAGGCCTGGCACAGGATGTCGAGGGCCCGCGCCTTGCAATGAAGGGCGCGCATCGCGCCGCTCAGGGTCGGCGGCGGGTCGTAGATCTGATCCGCCAGATGGCGGATCTGCCGGCTCGCCGGGACGGTCAGCTGCGCGCGATGCGTGGACAGGAAATCCTGGAGGACCGGGTCGGTCTCGGTCGTCGCGCGCCTCAGCCCGTCCAGCCACGCATGGGGCGCCGCGATCGTCACGGACCGGACGGGCGCCGCCTCGCCGGGATCATGGTGCAGGCGCGACGCACGGGTGGTGTTGAGCAGGACCACCGTTCCGTCGCCCCCTTCGTCGCCTCCCTGCACATCCAACGCCTGACCGTCGATGAACAATCGATGCGCGCCCTCAGACAAGACCATCACGAGCAAACCTGGGCTGATTTCGCTGACGGCTGCGTCGCACACGCAGCCTGTCCGCCCGTCGATCACGCTGACGGACAGATGATCCATAGCATTCATACGCCAATCACTTTAGAAAAGATACAAATTAGAACGATATTGCCGACGCAAGGCGCGCCGTTCCTACAAAGAAATCCGCCGCTGTGGCAACGATAACCTTCGTGGAGCTTCGGAATGCTGGGGCCTATACGGAGCGCTCAGCATCACGTGCTCTCGCGCGACGGATCATGCGCGGCGTGTTGCCAAGGTCTCGTCCATGCGGTCGCACATCTGTTCCGGAACGTTCCTGCGTCTGACCCTCTCGATCCTTCTCACCGGGGCGGCGAGCACGATCGCCCTCAGCGCCGCGCTGGCCCAAAGTGTCAGCGGACCGGCGCCCGTCGCTGCGGTCGCGCTCGACACCCTGTCGGTGGAAGGCCGCGGCGAGCGCGGTGACGGCCCGGTGCGGGGCTACGTGGCTCGGCAAACCTTCTCCGGCACCAAGACCAGCGCGAAGATCGCCGAGACGCCGCAATCGATCACGGTGATCGGTCGGCAGCAGATGGACGATCAGCAGGTCCGCTCGGTCGCCGAGTCGCTCAGCTATACGCCCGGGGTGATCGCCGATTATCGCGGCGCCTCCAACGTGCGGGACGAGGTGTTCGTGCGCGGCTTCTCCTACGTGCCGCGCTACCTCGACGGCATGCTCTTTGGCGGCGACGTCGATTACTCCAAGGTCTACCCGTATCTGCTCGAACGGGTGGAGCTGCTCTCCGGCCCGGGCTCGGTGCTCTACGGCCAGGTCAATCCCGGCGGCCTCATCAACATGGTGAGCAAGAAGCCGCTGTTCTCGGGGCCGTTGCGCGAGATCTGGCTGACCGTCGGCAATAGGGCGTTCCTGCAAGGATCGTTCGACATCTCCGACCGGGTGTCGGGCACGGATTCCCTCGCTTTCCGCCTCGTCGGCACCGGGCTGACCACGCACCTGCAGGAAGACTTCACCCGCCAACAGGGCATCGCGGTCGCCCCCTCGCTCAGCTGGGCTCCCAGCCCGGACACGACGCTGACCATCCTGTCCGGCTACCAGTGGGAACCGAATTTCGGCTTCCGCAACTTCCTCGATGCTGATGGGACGATCCGGCCGATCAAAGACTACGGCTACGTGCGGCGAGACTTCTTCGTCTCCGACCCCAACTTCGAGAAGGCGGAGCGCACACAGGCCTGGATCGGCTACGAGTTCGAGCACAGGATCGGCGACGCCCTCACGCTGCGTCAGAAGCTGCGCTACGCCTGGGTCGATTACGAGCAGCGGACGCTCACCTGGGGGCGCACCAGTCTCGATTCGGCAACCGGCGCGAAGACGCTCATTAGTCGTTCCGCATCGGGTGGCACAGACGCCTGGGGCACGCTGACCAACGACAATCAGGTCGAGCTGAAGCTCGCCACCGGCCCAGTCGAACACACGATCCTGGCCGGCCTCGACTATCGCGACCGGACCCGCGACTATCACTGGGGCTTCAACCGGAAGAACGTCCCCAGCATCAGCCTAGCCCGTCCGATCTACGGCTACGATTTTTCGCGCTTGGTCCTCGACCCGGACTCAAACCTGAACACGTCTGCCAGCCAGGTCGGTGTCTACCTGCAAGACCAAGTGACGATCGGTGATCTCCACCTCCTGGCCGGTCTCCGGGAGGATTGGGCGAAGACGGCGATGACCGATGCCGTGCCGCGCACCGCCATGCGCTACGACGACAGCGCCTTAACCTATCGCCTGGGCGCGCTCTACACCCTGCCGAACGGCGTCGCGCCCTATGTGAGCTACGCCACCTCGTTCGAGCCAGTCCTCGATCAGCCGCCCATGGGCAACACGCCGTTCAAACCGACTACGGCGGACCAGTTCGAGGGCGGCATCAAGTACACCCCGGAGGGAACGCACCTTCTGCTCACGGCCGCCTATTACGACATTGTGCAAAATAACAGGGTGGTCAGCGCCTACTCGGACACGTTCGGAAAGTTCATCTTCAAGCAGATCGGCGTCGTCCACAACCAGGGCGTCGATCTGTCCGCCCAGGGCGACATCACCGCCAATCTCTCCCTGATCGCCAGCTATTCCTACATCGACTCGATCATCGAGAGGACCGGCGATCCGACCGAGTTCCGCAAGACGCCGCCGCGCATCCCCGGTACCATGGCCTCGCTCTGGGCGGCCTATACCTTCGACACGGGACTGCTCAGGGGCCTCCAGCTCGGCGCCGGTATTCGCTACCTGGGCACGAGCTGGGGCAACAGTGCCAACACCGTGAAGGTGCCGTCCTACGCGTTGGTCGACGCCATGCTGAGCTACGATCTCGGCGTTCTGGACCGCCGCTTCGACGGCGCCGCCCTTCAGCTCAACGCCAAGAATATCGGCAATGTGACCTACGTGGCGTCGTGCCAGGGCGCCGGGGCCTGCTTCTACGGAGACGGGTTTACCGTCACCGGGGCGCTGAAATACCGGTGGTGAGGTCGCTCGCGGCCCTGGTCATGGCCGGCTTGGTCCTCGGGATGTCCGCGCCCCACTCCGAGGGCGCGCCGCCTCCGGGGACGCAGCCTGCAGAGACCGTTGCGAGCAACCGCCTGGCCGCCGGTGAGGCACGGTCCCTCGCGCTGGTCGCCCGACCCGGTGCTTACGTGCGCGGCACCCTCGCGGTCGGCGCCGGCCGCGTCCGGCTCGACCTCGTGGCGGCCGACGGCCGACCGATCCGCCGCCTCGCCGACGATGTCGAAGGCCGCACCGTGGTCCATTTCGTGGCGCCGGGCGGGCCCGCGCGCCTGGTGCTCACGGCCCTCGAAGACGGGACGGCCCATCTCACCACGGAGGCGATCGTCGCCCCGCCGAAGGCGGTGTCGCCGCCGCCGCGGCTGACCAGCTCCGTCATGGCGGCCCTGGCGCGCAGCGTCGAGGCAGGCGGCGGCACGGAGGCGTTCTGGGCCGAGGTGGCGCGACGCGGGACGCCCCTGGTCGAGGTGGGCGGCGACGGCCAAGTCCTCCTCACCTTCCTGGCGCGGGGCAACCGGACGAACGTGCGGCTCGTCGGGGCGCCGTCGGGCGACCATGAATGGCTGAGCCGCCTCGCCGGCAGCGATGTCTGGTTCAAAAGCTTCACGGTCCCAGCCGATACGCGCCTGTCCTACCGGATCGCCCCCGACGTGCCGGCGCCCGCCGGCAGCGCCCGCGAGCGCCGCATCGCCCTGCTCGCCACTGCGGCCGCCGATCCCCTGAACCATCACCCCTGGCCGGCGGACGCGCCGGACGCGTTCAACCAGGAATCGACACTGGAGCTGCCCGCCGCACCGGTCCAGCCGGGGCTCGAGAACCTCTCGGCCCCACGGGGCACCTTCACCCGGTTCCGGCTGTCGAGTGCGGGCCTGGGCAACACCCGCAGCATCACGCTCTACACGCCGGCGGGCTTCGACCCGGCGGACCGGCGCAACCAACTGCTGATCCTGTTCGACGCGAAGGCCTATCTCACCAAGGTGCCGACGCCCCGGATCCTCGACGCCCTCACGGCCGACGGGCGGCTGCCGCCGACGCTGGCGGTGTTCGTCTCGGAGATCGATGCCGAGACGCGCACCCGGGAACTCCCCGGCAACCCGGCCTTCGCGGATTTCCTGGCGCGGGACCTGCTGCCGGCCATCCAGGCGCGCAGCCGCGCGGCCATCCCGCCCGGCCGCACGATCCTGGCCGGATCGAGCTATGGCGGCTTGGCGGCCACCACCGTGGCGCTGACCCATCCCGAGCTGTTCGGCAACGTCATCGCGATGTCGGGCTCGTTCTGGTGGCATCCGGAGCGCCTGGCGGAGCTCGTCGCCCGCGCGACGCGCCCAGACCTGCGCTTCCACATGAGCGCCGGCCTGTTCGAGGGCGCTCATCAGGGCTCGGACAGCATCCTGGAGACGACCCGGCGCCTGCGCGAGCGCCTCAAGAGCCGGGGCTACCCCGTCACGGGCCGGGACTATGCCGGCGGGCACGATTATCTGGTCTGGCGCGGCGCGCTCGCAGACGGTCTTTTGGCCATCGCCGGCGCCCGCACGATCGATTGAGGCGCCTTGCGAATACCGGTTCATGGTGGTTTCACCGGCACACCTGTCTCGCCCACCAGACATCGGACCTTCCCCAGGTCGGGCGTTCAGCCGGTCTGGAGCGGCCAGGTTCTCGTTCATGGCATGCCCGGCCTCAGAAAGGACTGGGCCCGAATTCTGTCCGTGCCAGAGATCGTGAGGCGTTCGATGGCTGCGAAGCCGGGGCGACCGGTCAGCCTGCCTGATCAGGAGATGTCGCCCGCGGCTTCGTTCAGGGGGGCGCGCGGCGACCTCCGGGCCATCATCAGCCCGTCGAGGCTCTGGTTGCCTCCGCAACCAAGGCGTCGAGCGCCTCTCAAGCGGGACAGTCCACCGTCAGCGGCAGAGCCAGCCCCGCCGGCCACACAAGCGTCACCCGAGCGGCA